>QNFS01000007.1 GCA_003646415.1 Gammaproteobacteria bacterium | reverse complement strand
GTAGTGAAGGGTATCCTGACGCCACAATATCGCATTAAGGTCGCCACCAACGGGCCGGCCGCCTTGAAGATCGTGGAGAAACAACTACCTGATATTATCCTGTTGGATATCATGATGCCCGGCATGAGCGGCCTGGAAGTGTGCCGCGAGCTGAAGGCCAACCCGCGCAGCGCGGATATTCCGGTGATTTTCCTGACAGCCAAAGACCAGACCGAAGACGAGACCGAGGGGTTTGCGTTGGGCGCCGCGGACTACATATTGAAACCGGTAAACCCCCCCATACTGCAAGCCCGGGTGAAAACCCACCTGGCGCTCAAGCAGAGCATGGACGCCCTGCAGCAGACCTCAGCTGAGCTGGCTCGCGCTAAACAAAGGATGGAACTGGAGCTCAATGTGGGGCGAGACATACAACACAGCATGCTGCCCAACACAGTTCCAGAGCGTAGCGAGGTGACACTTTGCGCCAGTATGGACGCCGCACGTGAGGTAGGTGGCGATTTTTACGACTATTATATGTTGTCCGAGGACGAACTCTGTTTTTGCGTGGCTGACGTGTCTGGCAAGGGCGTACCCGCCGCATTGTTTATGGCGATGTCCAAAATCCTGATCAGGTCCCGAGCCAGGGATGAGAGGGATCCGGCAAAAAATATTACCAGGGTCAATGCCGAGTTGAGTGAAGATAATCCGGAGTGCATGTTCGTTACTGTGTTTTTCGGCGTATTGAATCTGTCCACGGGTGAACTGGTATACACCAACGGGGGGCACAATCCGCCACTTATGCGCAGGGCCTCCGGTGAAGTAGAAGCCCTGCGTGACATTCACGGCCCCGTGGTCGCTATTATGCCGGGCGAAGAGTATGGGCAGAGCACATTGCAAATGGAACCGGGGGATGTGTTGCTGGTGTTCACCGACGGGGTGACCGAAGCCATGGACACGAGCGACAACCTGTACGGCGATGACCGTCTGTTTGATGTGCTGAAGGCTGTGCCAGATAGTAACGTGCGATCAGTCGTCGACTGTGTCAATGAATCAGTGGCAGCGTTTGCGGCGGGTGCGGAGCAGGCCGACGACATCACTATGCTGGCCGTGCGGTACAACGGATACTAGCTCGCCTGCGCACCTTCAGTTACCAACTCACCCAGGTATTCGTGAAGCACCCAGACGGTGCGTTCCAGCCCGGTGGTCAGGGCCATCAAGTCCAGTCTTTCGTTGTCCGTGAGGTCGAAGTCTCCCATAAGGAATTTCTGCCTGATGTTGCGCATTTTGTCGCTCTTGTCATCTGTGGATGCCCAGGCCAGTTCCAGGTCCTCCAGGTCATTATCACCGACTGCATCTATCGCATGACCCAGGGTCGCATCAAAGGCTTCAGTAACAATCATCGCCAATGGCGCCAGGTGCGTGCTTTTTTGTGCCGCCGTGACAGACTTGCAAAAGCCCTCTATGCATTCATGTAAGGAGCCGAGGATGCGATTTCTGTTGATGATGTTTATCAGTCTTTCCGAGTCTTCAGGGCTCACATGAGGCCCCAGTTCCCCCAGTGACTCCTCAATGGCCGCATGCAGTTGGTTGATGGCTTGCGCCAGTGTCTCTGTCTTCAACGGGGCGGCCCCCGATTGCTCCCTTAGTAGCTCGAGGTGTTGTGGCAGAGTGCTGAGAAAGCGCAGTTCCTCCTTGTCCGCAAGATCCAGAGCGAGATCCGGTGTATCAATGACGTGTTCATGTAAATACTTGAGTTTTCCGATACCTTCCTCGGGAGAGGGTGGGCACCATTGCTCAATTTTTCTTAAAATCGGGGCCCTGAAGGTGAACATCACGGTCGCACCAAAGATATTGTAGATAAGGTAGACAAATGCCATCTGTTGCCCGGTATCAATGTTGAGGGACGTGACCAGGGCATGAACCAGGGGTACGCTGAAATGCCTCTCAACGAAGAACAACAGCAGCAGCGTGAAAGCGGTGATGACATTGAACCAGACCTGAAAAATGGTGATCTGTCTTAAGGTGCCTTTGAGTCCGGCGGCCATCAGGTAGATACTCAGCCCCCCCCCGAGATTGCAGCCGTAGATCATCACCAGCGTGGTCCAGGTGTCCAGTACGCCGCCAACCGTCATGGCAATGGCCAGTATGGCGACCGACTGGGGAGACTGGATAGCGATGCTCAGGATGCCGGCCATCAGAAATGCGGTTAGCGGGGCGCCGTTGACACTGGTAATGGCCGTTTCAAACCACGGAATTCGGGTTACGTGTGCGGCGCTTTCCCCGACCATGTCCAGGCCGAAAAACATGATGCCACCGCCAAACAATACCCCCAGAATAGGTTTGGGCGAGCGCATTTGAGCCAGTGAGATGCCGGCGATACCCACCAGGAAGAGGATAAATATCTTGATATCCATGGTCGCGATAAAGACCATGGCCGAGGTGCCCACGGCCGCGCCCAGGCGCACCGGTAGTGAGCGTTCCACGCTGATCATGCCGGCGCTCACCATGCCAACGAGAATGAAGGTTATGGCGCTGCCGGTCTGCATGGTGGCGCCCAGCAACGCTCCACCGAACGCAGATAGCAGGGGGTTCCGTGTGGAGCGATCCAGCATTCGCCGAAAACGCTTACCCGTCAGATCCCTCAGGTGGGTGGTGAGTGTCTTGATGCCGACGAAGAATAGCCCCAGTCCGGCGATGAAGCTTCCGACGTCTTGTAGTATGTCCATTTAATAAGCTTGGGGTTACCGCTCAATGTGGGCACTAGTGTACACTGGGCCGGGCTGCAAACGTAAACATTGTCGGCCAAAAATTGATTTTGGCAACAGGGTTTGGTGCCCCCGGGGGCACAGGTATCAGGAGGGAGAAAATGGAGCTTACAGAGCGCGTACTTGATAACACGCTGGTGGTTGATATAGCAGGAAGTCTGGACACGCAAACCGCGGGTGCCGCCATGGATGCATTACAGGTGTATTTGGACGGCAAGCCGGACAATTTTCTTATCAACCTCTCGGGGCTGGATTTCGTGAGCAGTTCTGGTCTCAGGGTTATTCTCAGGGCGGCAAAGCAGGTCCGTGCCAAGGGAGGGAATATGAAGGTCTGTGGCGCCCGGGGGATGGTGAAGGAGGTGCTGGAAATTTCCGGTTTCGACCGTTTGCTGGCTCTGCATGATGAAGAAGCACAGGCGCTGGCGGCATTTTAGCCGCCTGGCCGCCGCCCGCTAGCTATGCGTATCGAACTCAACAGTAATCCGGATGAAATCGCGACGGCGATGGCTGCGCTGCAGGCCTTTGCCGAATCCGGCGCTGTAGATGAGGCGGCTGCGCAAGCCGCTGCGCTGGTTCTTGATGAGTTATTGACCAATATCATCTCCTACGGACTCAAGGAATCCCGGCGTGATCAAATTATTCTGGAACTCGATATAGTCGATGGTAGTCTACAGATACGAATTACCGATGGCGGTGTCCCGTTCAATCCTTTCGAACAGCCGGACCCCAATCTTGATCTTCCCCTGGAACAACGCCAACCGGGAGGGCTGGGGATTTATCTGGTCAAAAAGTATATGGATGAATACAACTACGAGTACCGCGACGGGCAAAATATCGTAACTCTCAGGAGAAAACTGACGGCATAGCCCCCTTGATCCGGATCATATAATTGAGATGCTCGGTGACTACGTTTTTTAATCCCGCATCAATCTAGACCATGAGCGCCATGGCAGGCATGGCGAAGTGAGAGGAAAAAATGTCCAGAATTGTAAAAAACATTCCCTTAATGGATTTGGTCTCTTATTTGATTGAATCCGTGGACAGTCCCACACATGTGGGAATGCTCCAGATTTTTAAACCGGTCAATGGCAGCTGTTCTGAAATTGTTCAGCGTGTGCTCAAGGGGTACCGCGAAAGTGAGGTCGGCCCCCCCTTTAATTACTACCCTGTCTTCCCCGGATTTGGTATGCCGAAATGGGCCGAGACGGAAACCTTCGATGTGTCTTACCACATTCGTCACGCGGCGGTGCCTGCTCCTGGCACGGAGCGGCAGGTGATCGATATGGTTATGGATCTGCATGCCGGCATGATGGACAGGAGCCGCCCCGGATGGATTGCCTATGTCATCGAGGGTTTGGAGGATGATTGCTTTGCGGTTTACTGGAAAGTACACCATGCCTATATCGATGGTGCGTCTGCGATCATGCGGTTCGACGCCTGCATGGCAAAAGCACCGGATGACCTTGCTGTTCGTCCGCTGTGGGGGCCGTTGTTCGAGCCATCTAAAAAGAATCGTGATTTTTCTCTAACAGATCTTTTCAGTGAGGCAGGTAAGGGTGCCGGGTCGCAGGCTAAGGCCATGCAGGACATAGCGCAGGCCATTGGCAGATTCGCGTTGCAGGCGGGAGGCCTGGTTAAGCGGGAGGCGCCACTGCCTTTCTCTGCACCAAAATCCATGTTTAATAAGCCGGTTTTCGCGACGCGACATCTCGGCGTTGGCGCCACCGAGCTCGACCGGTTCAAGGCGATTGCCCGGCAGGAAAGGGTGTCCATCAATGAAGTGGCACTGACCATAGTGGGTGCGGCGCTGGAACGTTATTCAGAAAAATATGCGGAAATGCCCGATAAGCCGCTGGTTGCCGCTTGTCCTATGGCAGTCAGAAAGGAGGGCGACACCGATGCCTCGACCCAGATTGCTGCGATTTCTGTGAAGCTGGGTGAGTCGGGTATAGATATCCGCGAGCGCCTGCAACAGGTTCACACCTCGTCCAGGGATGCAAAGGATGAGGCAAAGAACATGTCGCGCGAAGCGCTGATGAATTATCTGATCCTCATTGCCGGTACGGCAGATCTCCTGTCGAAGTCACCCCTGTCAGATTATGTGCCGCCACTGAGCAGCGTCAATGTTTCCAATGTGGCCGGCCCCGTCCACCGCTGTTATGTGGGGGGCGCGGAGATGATTCGCAGTTATCCTGTGTCGACTCTGGCGGGGGGTACGGCAATTAACATTACCTTCAGTTCTTTTGGCGGCAGGATGGATTACGCTGTGATCACCGATGCGCTGGCAGTCCCCGGTGCCCAGGAGATTGCCGACTTTATGACCGAAGCGATGGTCGAACTAGAAGCCACAACCGCCGCTCGTGTAAAACCCGCTTCGCGCAAGAAACCTGCTTTGCGCAAGAAACCTGCTGCGCGTAAGAAATCTACTCGTGGCAAGGCTGCCGGGCGCAAGAAACCAGTCTGAACCCGTCGATGACAAATACTCTTGTCTACCTGCCCCGGCATGCGCTGGCAATGAGTGCAACCTTGATCAAGGAATTGTGCTGGGTGGCGACGGCACATGCCGCCGAACAGGAGTCTATTGCGGTAGATCCGGGTCAGTGCGTACGCCTGGTCAGTGCCGACGGTGCGCCGGTTAACTGTTTTTCCGGCAACCAGCTGTCTGTGGATATCGGCCTGGACGAAGTTGTTGCAGCGAACGAGCCGGTCGATGCCCTGTTCCTCTGTGCATTCTGGGGAGCTCCCCAGCAGATTATCGATGAAAACCGGGCGCTGCTGCCCTGGTTGCATCGATTGAACGATCAGGCCGTGCCCATTGCCGCAGTCAGCAACGGCCCCTTCTTCCTGGCCGAGGCGGGACTACTTGATAACAAGGTGGCCACGGTCTATCCGCCGGTAGCAGATCAGTTTCACCGCCGCTATCCCGATGTGGCCTTGCGACCGGAGCGGGCCATTACCGATGCCGGTAACCTGTATTGTGCTAACGGTATCGCGTCTGGTTGTGACCTGATCGTGTCGATTATCGAGATGCTTTACGGCGCCGGGGTTGCACGCCGGATCAGTCATGATTTCCTGGTGGGATTCAATCGCAATTACTCCATAAGTCACGTGAGTTTTGATGGGCAAAAGTACCACCGTGATCGCCAGATTCTAACGGCCCAGCAGTGGCTGGAGCGCAACTTCAGTGGCGAAGTCAAGCTGGAAGTGGTAGCGGCGGATATCGGCATGAGTCCCCGCAACTTTTCCCGGCGCTTCAAGCGGGCCACCGGCGACAGCCCCAGCCACTATCTGCAGCGGGTGCGGATAGAAGCGGCCAAGGAGTTACTGCGCAGTACCGACCTGAGCGTGGCGGAGGTGGCCTATCGGGTGGGGTACGCAGACCTGAGTTACTTCAGCCGGATGTTCAGCCGGCACGAGGGCTGTTTGCCCCTTAGCTACCGGCTGGAGGTGGAGTAGTCACTCTTCGACCACAATACTTTTGCACAGGGCCAGGTATTCATCGTCCAGCCTGTGCTCTTCTCCACTGAGGAATTCGCGATGGAATAGTTCTGCGCATAGCAGCTTGCTGTTGCAGGCATCATTTTCCAGTTGATGGGCACCTTCGTTGACCCCTTCCACGTAATAGAAGAGATTGGCCATCAGTGTGACCACGTCGGCTATCTTGAGTGTCTGCAGGTCGTGGCAGGCTTCATGGAAATCTTCAATCTTGTCCCACAGCTTTGACAAAGCGACGCCCGCCTGCAGTTGCGCAACACTGCAGTCATCGTCGATCTGCCCTATACGCTCGGCCATCACCCGCAGGTAAGCCTGATCGTGCTTGTAGCGGTGGATATCGCGCAGCACCTGCATATAGAGGGTGTTGTGGGTGCCTTCCCAGTTCTCAAAAATAATGCTGTCGCGCAGCAGGCGCGGCATACTGGAGGTGTTTTCGATAGCGGCGTTACCACCGATGGCGTCTACGCAGTGATGAATATTGTCCACGGTGCGTTTGGCAATCACGCTCTTGCCGATATTGGACATCAGTCGGGTGAAGATGCGCTTGTCATCACTGACACTGTCGTCGGTATCGATCTGGTCCTGCAGGGCAATCAGTGCGAAGGTACCCGCCAGTGAGGTGGTCATATCCGCTTTGATGTGGGCCAGGTTCTGCTGCACCAGGGGGTAGTTCAACACGGTTTCGCCGAAGGCCTTGCGGGTTTTGCAAAAATCGTGGGCCAACTGGTAGGCGCGGGAGGTAAAGCCAAGCACCGCTGTGGCGAGGGCGATGCGGGAGTGGTGAATCACTTTTTCCAGCATCAGGTTAAAGTTGGTGCCCAGGGGAATAGCATAGGCATCGTGGTAATCGATCTCCGCCGAGGCCAGGGCGCGGGTACCCATTTTCTCCTTTAAGCGACGCATGGTGAAGTGGTTGCGGCTGCCGTCGGGTTTGGTGGCGGGGATCAGGAACATGGAAAGCCCTTTGGTGCCCTTGCGATCCACGCTGCGCCGGGCACTGATCACCATCAATTCGGCATCGGCATTGGAGCAAAACCATTTCTCGCCGCGGATATACCAGTCGCCGTCGCTATCCTGCCAGGCGCGGGTGTCGTTGGCACCAACATCGGAACCGCCCTGGATTTCAGTCAGAAACTGGGAAGAGGTGTAGTTGCTGTCATAGCTTGGATCCTGAAGCTTGGCAATATAGGCCTCGCGTTGCGGGAAGTCCTCCACCAGTCGCAGTACCCGGGCGGTCTCGTAGTTACAGACCACTGGGCAGTGATGACCGGCTTCGCCCACATGGTTGCCGAGAAAGTAGAAACTCATTCCGTCGCGCATACCGCCGAGGGTGGCCAGCTTGCGCACTACACCTGTACCGTAGATCAGGTTGCCGGCGGCGGCATAACCCGGGTGGTGCACGATCCGGTCGATACGATCACCGATACCATTGTAGGCGTCGATACGGGGATTGTTAAACCGGTAGTCGTTTTCGGTCACGGCACTATCAAGATTCGTTGCAACCTCAGTACCAAAAGCGGTCAGTTCTTCGTTGACTGTCTCGAAAGTCTCACCCAGGTGGTAACGCACCGTATGCTGAAAATCCCGGTTCCTGGTATAGGCGTTCTCCTGACTACGCCGCAGCCATTCGCGCATCCGGTCGCGACCATAAGTGTGGCCGGGCATACTCCGTTCCACCTGCCTTACCTCCCCGGCCAGGGGGCCGTTGATACCGGCGTCATCTCTGTCGGGCAATTGCTGTGCGATAGTCATCTGTTATCTCCCTGATGGGTGCACCTGCCCCGCATCCGGGGCGCGTATAACCATGGTAGAAAGGGCAGCCCGGATGAACAACGCACAAATCGGACAAAGGATAGGGCGGGTGAGACAGATTGCGGCCGCAGGCTTCACGGCGTGTGCTGCCGTCCGCAACAGGGCGCTGCCCCGCGGGTGCAATAGTGATAAACTTGGCATTGTTTGCCAACAGTAACCTGGAGAATGATGATGTGTGGTTACCAGCAGTCCGGTAATAGCCGCGAGTGGGAACTTCGCATTTTTACCGACTTCCTCGAGATTAAGGCGGTGCCAGGGAGTAGCGCCTGACCATGGGCAGCTTCGTACTGGCTATCGATCAGGGTACCACGGGCAGTACCGTTGCTCTGATGGATGCTCGCGGCAAACTACGGGCCAGCGTTAATTGCGAGTTCCCACAGATCTATCCGCAGCCGGGTTGGGTAGAACATCGCCCGGTGGATATATGGGAGTCTGTGGGTAAAAGCATTCGCGCTATTCTGCGCAAGAAAATCTGCAAGCCCACCGACATCGTGGCGATAGGTATTACCAACCAGCGCGAGACCTCACTGCTGTGGGACCGCGACAGCGGTGAGCCGCTCAATAACGCCATCGTATGGCAGTGTCGTCGCACCATGGATTTTTGTGAATCCCTGCGGGCCGCGGGGCATGAAAAAACCATCAAGCGAAAGTCCGGGCTGGTGCTGGATCCCTATTTTTCAGGGAGCAAGTATCGCTGGTTACTGAAAAATACCCCGGGTATTTCCCGTTTACTGAAGAGCGGGCGAGTTGCCGCGGGCACCATCGACAGTTTCCTGATATGGCAACTGACCGCAGGTGACGTTCACGTCACCGATATTTCCAATGCTTCGCGCACCTCCCTGATGAACCTTAAAACCGGGAAGTGGGACGCGCAGTTACTGGATCTGTTTGAGGTTCCTCGGGAAATCCTGCCACAGATCAGGTCATCCAGCGCTATTTTGGGGCGTACCCGTGGAGTAAAGGGCCTGCCTGACGGTATTCCCATTGCCGGCGTTGCCGGCGACCAGCAGGCGGCGCTGTTTGGTCAGGCCTGTTTCGCGGTGGGCGATGCCAAGTGCACCTTTGGTACTGGCTCTTTCATCCTTATGAATACCGGCTCGGAATTACTGCAGTCCGATGCGGGTTTGCTCTCCACTGTGGCCTGGCAACTGGGTGAGAAAGGCAAGCCTGTGTACGCCCTGGAAGGGGGTGCATTCGTGTGTGGCGCCGCAGTGCAATGGTTGCGTGACGGCCTCAAGATGATCAAGACAGCGTCGGCTATCGAGGGCCTTGCCGCGCAGGTTGAAGATCACGGCAGTGTGGAATTTGTGCCGGCGCTAACCGGGCTGGGAGCCCCGCACTGGGCCCCGGAGGCCAGGGGCACACTTACCGGGCTTACCCGGGGTACGGAGCGAGGGCATATCGCCCGGGCCACCCTGGATGCCATGGCCTTGCAGAATGCCGACATACTGCGCGCCATGGAGGCCGATCTGGGTAAGCGTATGAAACCTCTGCGGGTCGATGGCGGCGCGGCAGCCAATAACCTGCTGATGCAAATACAATCGGATGTACTGGGCAGACGCCTGATTCGGCCCGCCGTTATCGAGACCACCGTGGCCGGCGCTTGCTACCTGGCTGGCCTCGGGGTAGGGCTGTGGCAGAGCCCCGCCCAGGTGCGCGATATCTGGCAGGCGGAGCGGGAGTTCAAGGTGCAGATGAGTGCGGCGGCACGGCGTAAACGCGCGGCGTCGTGGAATACCGCTCTGCAACGAACCCTGCTATAGGGCACTACAACAGTGGCCGAGGTCATACCCTAAATCTAATCAGGCCTGTTTGCGCTTGCGCCCCGCCAACTGATATTTGCGCACCATGCCCCGTAGCTGGTCGTAGCTCAAGCCTAAAGCCGCGGCCGTGTGACGCTGATTGTGAGCATTTTCCCGCAGCGCCTCACGCAGCAGTTGTTTCTCCATATTTTCAATGCGTGTGTTGAAATCCACGGGCGTCGCAGGCGTGTCATTCTGGTCCCTTGAAGTCGGGGTTGCCGCTACGGTTTCATCTACAAAGGGCGATAAGAAGGGGTCTATAACGACCTCATCTACTGGGTGATCAGGGTCACCCCAGCGATACAGAGAGCGCTCCACCGCATTTTTGAGTTCCCGCACATTGCCGGGCCAGGGGTATTGTTCCAGGGCTGCCATGGCTGATGTGGTAAAACCTGGGAACAGGTCCCAGCCTAATTCAGCGCACATCTGCATTGCGAAGTGCTGTGCCAGTTCACCTATGTCCTCGACCCTGTGGCGCAGTGGGGGTAAGTGCACAACATCAAAGCTGAGGCGATCCAACAAATCCTCACGAAACGACCCCTCGGCCGCCAGTTGCTTGAGATCGACGTTGGTTGCCGCGATGACACGAACATCGACGTGCAGGGCCTGCTGGCCGCCGAGGCGCTCGAATTCGCCGTACTCAACCAGCCGCAGCAGCTTTTCCTGTAGCCTGACAGACATCGTAGCCAGTTCGTCCAGGAACAGGGTGCCGTCGTCGGCCCGTTCAAAGCGGCCGTGGTGAGTGCGGATGGCGCCGGTGAAGGCGCCGGGTTCGTGGCCGAATAATTCTGATTCCAGCAGGCTGTCGGCGATCGCGGCGCAATTGACCTTGATCAGTGGTGCATCCCAGCGCTCAGAGAGAAAGTGCAAGCGCTCCGCCGCCAACTCCTTACCCGTGCCGCGCTCGCCGATGATCAGAATAGGGCGGTTGATCAGAGCGAGGTGAGAGAGCTGGTCCAGAGCCCTGGCCAGGGTAGAGGAGTTGCCGATCATACGGTCTTGATTTCTCATAAGGCTAAATATACCAATAAAACAGGTAAATAAAACCATATAAATGGTCAAATTAGCCTTTAAATGGCCATAATAGGTGCCTGTCTGCTTATGCCTGATTGGTAATTCTTTTATAAATCAATGAGTTAAAAAAACTGGCACGTAATCTGTAATAGATTGGGCGTATCCGCCAACAAGGCAGAGCGACCAGAAGGCATTCTGGATGCCCGCCGGGAGCAGCACATGAACACACAGGACGAACGATTTTTTCTTTACTCGGCACTACTCATTTTGTGCTGTACGGCCAGCATCTTTGTCGGCCTGGTCGCCGGACTCTGGAGCTTCGTACAAATAGTGGCAGTGATCGAACTTATGTACTGGATTGGGACATGCAGCGGCGTCTCAACGCGCAGCTGGTAAAAGAGCGTAACAGGAGAAACATCATGGGTATATTTTCCCGCATGACAGACATTATCAACTCCAACATCAATTCCATGCTGGACCAGGCGGAGGATCCCCAGAAGATGATCCGCCTGATTATTCAGGAGATGGAGGATACGCTGGTCGAGGTGCGCAGTTCTTCAGCCAGAGTACTGGCTGACCGCAAGGGGGCAGTGCGGCGCCTGGAGCAGATAGAAGGCGAAGCCGCCAGCTGGGAAGAGAAGGCGCGGTTGGCGATAAGCAAGGGTCGCGAAGACCTGGCCAGGGCCGCACTGCAGGAAAAACGCGCCATCGAGGAAGAGGTAACGGTGGTCGGGGCCGAACTTGAAGCTACCGACGAGCACATCGCACAACTCAATGTCGAGGTCGCCAAATTGCAACAGAAACTAAGCGACGCCAAGGCCAAACAGAAGGTATTGGTCATGCGCAGCAAGACTGTGGAATCGCGTATCAAGGTCAAACGGCAGATTCAGCGTGAGGCGCTGGACAACGCCTTTGAGCGTTTCGAGCATTACGAACGGCGCATGGATAACCTGGAAAGCCAATTGGAGTCCATGGATTTGGGGCGGGAAGTGCCACCGGACCTGGCGGCGGAAATCGAGGCCCTGCAAGAGGACGACCTGATCAATGATGAGTTGGAGCGCCTCAAGTCGGAAATGGGTAGCGTGTGACAGCACAGCGCCATTTGGCTAAAGACTTCAAAGATGGCAGCATGGCTGTTTCACAACGTGCTGCCCGAGGAAAGAGTTAATGGAATTTTGGAAATTCATGTTTGTCCCCACCATCCTGTTCATGGTGATTGTGGCGCCGATGTGGATCACCATGCACTACCGCAGTGTGAGCCGCTCGTCCCGCAGTCTTAACCGGGAGGACAGGGAGTCTATCGAGCACATGCTCGAGACAGTCGACAAGTTGACTGACCGCATTGGGACCCTGGAATCCATCCTGGATGTAGATCATTCAGATTGGCGCCAGCAAGTTAGCCGCGAAGAGCGGGATAAGGAGTGAGTCATGGGCAGAAGACGTAGTTGCCATAGTCGCCATTACCGCGATAAATACAGCAGTAACAGCCGCCGCTTCCGCTCTCGCAAGAGTGCTGGCTGGGGCATGAACCTCTACCGCAATACACGTGAGGGCAAAATTGCCGGCGTCGCTGCAGGCCTGGCCGACCATTGGGATATTGCTCCCTGGGTGGTGCGCCTGATGTGGGTGGGGGCATTTCTGTTCACCGGCACACTGGCGCTGTGGGTTTATCTCGGCGCCTGGATCCTGATGGCGCAGCGCCCCACCCGGCGCACTGCCGATGGCAACTACTGCGCCGAAGCGGAATATGAGGAAGTGGAAGTCGAGATGGAATATGACGAAAAGCACCACGATTACCGGCCCCGCAAGGTATTCCGCTACAGCGACAGCAGCGGTGTTCGCCTGCGGCGTGCGCGGGAGCGCCTCGATGTGGCCCTGCGGCGGGTGGAGGACATGGAGTCCTATGTGACTTCCCCGCAGTTTGAACTGAACAAGGAGTTTTCCCGTTTGTAGTACAGAGTCGCCTGGTTGACCTTGATCCTGGATGATCAGGTGGTTAGAGCACTGTGTGTATTTGAGATACTCTCTGTCATGTCTACAACGTTATTCGAATCCTTCCGGGCCTTGATGATTTTTACCACGTCGAGAAATACGTGCTCTACCTCGACAATGTGAAAGCCGGCCTGTTTAACGTTATCAACAGTATGCCGATCCATGGATGGACCCAGCTTCTCGGTGATTATGCTCATGAATTTCATCGACAGGTTGAGCGGAAAGTATTTGCTGCCGGTATGTTCAAACATAAACAATTCGCCACCGGGTTTCAGTACCCGCTTAAGAGCAGTTAAGCCAGCTACCGGCCTGGGTACCGAGCAGAATGTGCAGGAGGTATAAATCTGGTCGAACTGCCCGTCCTCGAAGCGCAGTTCGTGCACATCCATAACTTCAGCCGTTATTGATCCGGAGTAGTCGTCCATGCGGGCCCGGGCGCGTTTAATCATTTCCGGGCTTATGTCGATCGCGGTGATGTCTTGTCCGGGCGGAAATGCGGCAATATCCAGGCCCGTTCCAAGAGCCAGAAACAGCACCTTGCCCTGCATGTTGCCGAATAGTTTTTGCTTGTGTGGTAACCAGCGGCGCTCAGCTCCCATGCCTGACATCAGGTCGAAGGCGGATGCGGCTTTGTCCCACTTGCGTTGTGTATGAAGATCGACCATTAGCTGACTCCTCCGGCGGGGCGAAGGCCGCGCAGGGCGGTGTTGGCAACCCATATAATATTGAGCATCACCAGTCCGACAATGCCGCCAATGATGGCGCCCTGGCCCGCAGACAAGGGCGACATGGCCTGCCACATGCCCACCACCATGCCGCTCATCATGCCGCTTTGCATGGCGGGAACCATGACCTCCATAGCGCCGAAGAAAATACCAAAGGCCACGGCGGCAAGCAGACTGAGCGCCATGCCTATAATCATCATCAGTAGCATCGCCAGCCACATATTCCAGCCAGTACTGACTACTGTCACCGCTAAAATTCCGATGAGGCTACCGATGACGATATTTGTCAGTAAATCGCCGAGTACGAAATACAGCCTGTGCTCCATATACTATGACTCCTGGTCAAAAGGGCGGCCGTTTTTAGCGCTCCCGCCTGTTATCGAAACTGCGCCCACTTTAGCAACTGTTTCAGCTCAATACCCCGGTTGGTGGCTGCCCGCCCAGGACCCGTTGCGGGTGGGTGTAAACGGTGGCCCGTCGCCCGCGTACAAAGCCACACAGGGTCACACCGAATTTGTCCGCTACCTCAATGGCCAGGGACGTAGGCGCGCTGACCGCCAGCAGCATCTGCAGGCCGGTGCGTACTGCCTTGAGCACCATCTCCAGACTCAGTCGACTGGACAGTACAACTCCGCAGCCAACGACACTGCCACGATGCAGTAACACCATGCCGATGGCCTTATCCAGTGCGTTGTGGCGTCCCAGGTCCTCTGCCACCGCCAGCACCTGGCCGGATTGATCAAAAATTGCCGCGGCGTGGGAACCGCCGGTTTGTTCAAATATCTGCTGACCCTGGCGCATTTGTGCCATTAGTGGCGCAAACTGCCCATGATTGATACGCAGGCTGTCAGCAACCGTCGGTAGGTTCAGAGCATTGTCTTCCAGTATTTCGCGGGGACCGCATATGCCACAGGAGCTGTTGACGGTGACATTTTTTCGAGCAGTTTTCACGCGCTCTGGCTGATATAGCTGCAGCTGTACCACTTTCGGGTCATCCGGACAGACGGAGAGGCTTTTAATGTCCGCCAGGCTTTCGATCAGCCCCTCGGAAAGGGCGAATCCCATGGCCAGGCACAGACCCTCTGGTTGTTCCTCGTCACCCAGTAGACCATCTTCCAGGGTATAACCCCGGGCTGTGGTATTGTGCACGGTGGGTGTCCACATCAGGGTGTAGTGACCGACCTCTTGCACATTGAGGGTCAGGGCATCCTCTTCCACCACCTGGCACTGGAATGCCTCTGAATCTGCATCAGTATTGGCTATGAAAAGCGCATTTACATCTACCACGCCTTTTTTCAATGCGGAGGTCTCCATAACGCTATCTCTGGACTCACACTGCTTTGCTGCTTTAACATGCTATCAATGATGATTTTAGCTGTACCCGGGATGGAAGCTGCATTCGAATCTTTTTAGAATGTCCGTTTGAATGCTCACAGTACAACTGGTCTCGTAAAACCGCGCTGAACCATTGTGTTTGGAAGACTTGATCATCGAACCAGTGTAACGTGTTACGCAACATTGTCTAGCTGCAACTGTGTTGCTACTATCTTTATGACACTTAACTTGGATGGAATTTCACAAGGAGAATTTTTTTGACTACAGAAAAGAATACAGCCGACCAATCAACGCCACTGGGTGCACTTCGCACACCTCTATGTGAAAAACTGGGCATTGACTACCCGATATTTCAAGCTGGTATGGGCTATGTTGCCCGCCACGAACTCGCTGCGGCGGTTTCATCAGCCGGTGGGCTTGGTTGTATTGGCTCCGGCTACATGACCCCTGAAATCCTGAAAGAAGAAATTGCCGCATTACGCGCGATCACCAGCAAGCCATTTGGCGTCAACATTCTCTTCGGCCGACCCATACAGCAAGACAATCGGCATGATGCTCATATTGAACGTATGGCGGCGGTTGCGATAGAAGCAGAAGTTCCTGTCATCGTTTCGGGCCTGGGCAGCCCTTCCCGCGCCATTGTGGATGCAGCGCACACAAAGGGCATTTTCGTCATGTCGGTCATTGGCGCCGCCAGGCACGCTACAAAGGCTGCGGCAGGCGGAGTCGATGGCTTGATTGCTTCCGGTCAGGAAGGTGGTGGCCACGTGGGTAAAATTGGAACCGCCGTGTTGATCCCGTCTATTGTCGATGCAACAGACCTGCCCCTGCTGGCAGCCGGTGGCTTTGCCGACGGCCGTGGTCTGGTCATGGCGCTGGCTATGGGCGCACAAGGCATATGGATGGGAACTCGATTCATCACCACAGAAGAATCATACGCACACGAAAACTATAAACAGAAAATAGTCGATATCGATAATACTGGCACCGTTATCACACTGGGTCATAGTGGCAAGACTTGCAGGTTGATCAGGAATGATTTCACCGATTATTGGAACTCTCATCCAGAAGAAGTGCAGCCATTCCCGAAACAGCTTCACCTGACAGGTGAAAAGGCATCTGTGGCGGGTCGAGAGAATGGTGATATGGAAAACGGCTCCTGCCCGGCCGGGCAAACTTCCGGTTTGATCCATGAGATAAAACCGGCCGCTCAACTGGTCCGGGACATCGTCACTGAAGCACATGGAATAATATCTAACCTAACGACACTAGCCGGTCAAAAGTAAGCCGGAATATTCAAAACAGGTTGAGCACGGGATCACATCGCACGTTCGGTGGCTACCTGGGTTGGAAAAATGATCCGCCTCCGGGCCGCCAATTACTATGGCTGGGCTATACCGCATTTCAGTATATGAGTGACGAGGTACACTAGTGACTGTGAATGTCTTTGAGTTGGTAGTGCGTGCCACCAAACTCCCCAAAAAGTTCTTTAACCTGTGGGTGTCTGACTGGCTTATTGGTATCATCCGGTAGCAGGTTTTGTTCAGATACGTAGGCCAGGTAGTAAGACTGCTTGTTTTCGGCGAGCAGGTGATAAAACGGCTGGTCCTTCTTAGGGCGAACATCTTCGGGGATTGAGTTCCACCATTCATCGGTATTGTTAAAAGTGGGGTCCACATCGAAGATAACTCCCCGAAATGGGTAAAAGCGATGTTTTACTACCCGACCAATTTCAAATTTTGCTGTTTTTCTTATTTCTTCAACCATATTGCCACACCATAAAGCTTGCGATTGTCCAATGGTACCCACTACTTATCAAATCCCTGGCCAGTTTAGCGCATCGCGCAGTCAAACTGGAAAGTTTCGCCATGGAGTCTGGTGCTCGACGCCCGGTAGTGTGCTTACAGTCGACCAGGTGGTAGTGCCGCGACCAGTGAGTTTTGTGATGCTGTGGCTGCGAACTATACCTTGTTTGAATGGCAGGGTTGCATTGGGGCTTTCGGCTGCACATAATGCGTGGACTCAATAATTCAGCGCCGGAAGTCACCGGCCAAATTGAAACCGGTTGAAGGAGTGATCCATCATGAAAATAAAGGCGGCCGTAATGCGCGAGGTCGGCAGTCCGCTGACTGTGGAGGAACTGGAGATTGCGCCTCCGAAAGAAAACGAAGTGCTGATCAAGACCACCGCGAGTGGTATTTGTCACAGCGACTATTCCGTTCTTCACGGTGTATTGGGCACCCCGATGCCTGCGGTTCTCGGGCATGAGGGCGCGGGGGTCGTGGAGGAAGTCGGGCCCGGTGTGACCCATGTAAAACCCGGTGATCATGTGGTCGTTTCGCTGTCGCCAAGCTGTGGCAAATGCCCCATGTGCCTGGAGGAGCGCGAATATTTGTGTATGGAAATGTCGAAGGCTTCCAACGGTTCCTGCATGATGGACGGCACGACACGTCTCAGCAACGGTGATGAATCGGTCCACCAATTGCTGGCGATCGCGTCGTTTGCAGAAAAAATGGTGATCCCGGCCGGATGTGCAGTGAAGGTACGTGACGACGCACCGCTAGAAACCTGCTGCATTATTGGTTGTGGTGTGACCACAGGTACCGGAGCGGCCGTGAATACCGCTGACATCCAGCCTGGGGACAGTGCTGCCGTCATCGGCTGCGGCGGGGTTGGCCTGTCAATCCTGCAAGGCGCGGCCATCAAGGGTGCAAATCCGTTGATCGCCATCGACCCGGTTCTCGAGAAACGTGAGTTGGCGCTATCGCTGGGCGCAACGCATGCAATCGATCCGTTCAATGAGGACCTGAAGAAAACGGTGCGGGAAATCACCGGCAAGGGCGTACAGTTTGCGTTTGAGGCGCTCGGGTCCATGAAGACCATCAATGACGCTTATTCCATCCTGCGCCCGAGCGGCGAGGCGATTATCGTAGGTGTAGCCAGTTTGCACGAGAAATATGAACTGCCCGTCGCCAATTTGTTCGCAGAAAAAGAATTTCGCGGTTCTGTCTACGGGTCATCCCGACCCAAGCGGGATTTGCCGCTGTTTGTGGATTGGTATATGGAGGGCAAGTTGAAACTCGACGAGGTGATCACCAAGCGGATCAAACTTGAGGATGTTAATCAAGCATTCGAGGAAATGAGCCGCGGCGAAGGCGCCCGTTCTGTAATTATGTTCGATTGATCCTGGCCGTTCAGAAGCTAGTGGGAGGAAAGAGATGAAAACCAAAGCAGCAGTGATGTATGAACCCAACAAGCCACTACAGATTGAAGAATTCGACCTTGAAGGCCCGCAACAGGGTGAGGTGTTGGTAAAATATAGCGCCAGTGGTATCTGTCACAGCGACTATTCGATACTGACCGGGGTGATGGACTTAGGCCCGTCGCCGATGATCCTGGGGCACGAGGGGGCGGGCATCATCGAGGAAGTCGGGCCCGGTGTCACCGAGTTGGCACCCGGTGATCACGTGGTTGCCGTGTTGACGCCCAGTTGTGGCAAATGTGTCATGTGCCAGGAAGAAAAGCCGTTCATGTGCAGCCAGATGGCGCGTTTGATGGGTACTGGCAAGATGCTCGACGGCACCACCCGGTTCAGTCGGAATGGCGAGCCGGTGTATCATATGGCGGCGCTCGGGACCTTTTCGGAGCGCTCCGTGGTGCAGGCAGGTTCGGTCGTCAAAGTTAAGCACGATGCACCCCTGGACACCGTCTGTCTGGTGGGTTGCGGCGTAACCACAGGCGTCGGCGCGGCGGTCAATACCGCTAAGGTCCATGCAGGCTCAAGTGTCGCGGTGATCGGCTGCGGTGGTGTTGGATTATCGATCATTCAGGGCGCGCGCATCAACGGCGCCAGCACTATTATTGCCGTCGATCCGGTGCCGGAAAAGCGTGAGTTGGCCATGCAACTGGGCGCGACCCACGGTGTCGACCCATTTGCCGAAGGCGGACCGATCAAACAGGTTAAAGCGCTCACCGGCGGCCTGGGTGTACATTATGCGTTCGAGGCATTGGGGCGGATAGACACGACTGAACAGACCTGGAGTATGATTCGCCCGGCGGGCCGGGCGATCATCGTCGGCATGACCGATCAAAGTGAGAAGATCAAGCTCAAGGTGACAGGCCTGCTCAGTGAAAAACGGATAAAGGGCTCGGGTTATGGCTCCGCTGTCCCCAAACGCGACGTCCCGCGTTTCGTGGACTGGTATCTAAGCGGTGAATTAAAGCTTGATGAAATGATCACAAAACGGATTAAGCTTGAGGATATTAATCAGGCATTCGATGAAATGGCCAGGGGTGAGGGAGCGCGCTCTGTCATCATGTATGACTGACTGAGCCAGGAAAAACCGCCAGAGGAGTAATGTCCGTGTTTCACCCAGCCTTAAAAACACCAATCTGCAATGATCTTGGTATTGAATATCCGGTCCTGCAGGCGGGTATGGGCTTCGTTGCAATAGGCGAACTGGTGGGTGCGGTATCAGAGGCTGGTGGTCTCGGCACTCTGGGCGCCGGTACCATGTCCGCACCAACATTGCGCGAAGAAATACAGACCGTCAGGCGTATAACCGACAAACCATTTGCCGTGGATTTGCTTTTCGCTAAAGGTGGCAGTTCCGCTGCTCAAATGTTTACCGATGATGTAGCGGAGTCGATTGAAATATTATTTGAAGAGAAAATCCCCATCCTGGTCAGTGGGCTCGGTGATCCCGGCCCTATTGTCGACCGGTGCCATAATGCCGGCATGAAGGTGCTCAGCCTCACCGGAAATACACGCAATGCGAAACGCCTCCAACAAAGCGGTGTAGATGCGATTATTGCCCAGGGATACGATGGAGGTGGCCATACCGGGCGTGTTGGCGGTATGGCGCTGCTGCCTGCAGTGCTCGATGCGCTGGATGTCCCGGTAATCTATGCTGGTGGTGTTGGTGATGGTAGAGGACTCGCCGCGACTCTCGTTATGGGTGGCCAGGGTGTTTGGTGTGGCACTCGTTTTATTGCTACTTATGAAGCCTGGGGGCACGACAATTATAAGAATGCCATTGTTGATATCGATGACGAAGGCACCATCCGCACACGATGTTTTTCAGGTAAACCCTGTCGTATGTTTGCTAACAGCACAACTGCCGCCTGGGAAAGTGCGGAACTACAGGCAACTATAAAACCTTTTCCCAGGCAGATGGGCAATGTCAGCAAGTGGCTGGGCAAAGACCCCTATATGGCCGGCCGCCGGGACGGTGAAATGGATATAGGCGCCTGTGCCATGGGTCAGAGCGCGGCTGTTATTAAATCAGTCCAACCTGCGGGTGATGTTGTCCTCGAAATCATGGCGGAAGCAACCAGGGCACTGGAGCGAGTGCAATCCGTTTAGTTAGCGCGCATCTCGACGTGTGACTTCGCCTTATCCTTGTATTTTCTTTGCATGAATGTAAATATGGCTGCAACTTCCAAATAAGTAACAGCCCCTAACTAAGGAGACTTCTTCAATGCCGAAATTTGGTGAATACGTATCGATTAACGTCACTATTGATGATGACCATGTGGCAACCGTTGAGATGGACAACGGCGAGTTGAACTATTTTGATTTAGAAATGTTGAGTTCGCTGGCAGATTGTTTTGAGGACCTGGATAAGGAGCCGAGTTGTCGCTCCTTGTTATTGACATCGGCCGGTCGGGCTTTTTCTGCAGGGGCCAACTTCCCGACAGGTACTTCCACCCCCAAAGGGCTTAACAAGAAGGGTAGGGGGCACCTCTATGATGAGGCCGTGCGACTCTTTTCTAACAAGAAACCCATCGTCGCGGCGATAAATGGTGCAGCCATCGGAGGCGGTCTCGGCCTGACAATAGTTGCAGATTTTCGCGTGGCATGCCCTGAAGCTCGATTTGCTGCAAACTTTACCCGGCTGGGTATCCACCCGGGATTTGGTTTGAGCTACACCCTGCCGAAGTTAATCGGTCAGCAAAATGCCTATGATATGTTTTACACGGGCCGGCGGGTAAAGGGGGAAGAAGCAAAAACAATGGGTCTTGTCGACCGCCTTGTGCCGAAAGAGGATCTGCTCAAGGAAGCACGTGCCTTCGCGAAGGAACTGGCAATTAGCGCGCCACTGGCTGTCGTTTCAGTCCGTGAGACGATGCGTGCAGGGTTGCCGCAAGAGGTGAAAAAAGCGACGGACCGGGAATTAAAGGAACAGAACTGGCTGTTTAAAACCGAAGACGCGAAAGAAGGTGTTTTGGCGACGTCTGATCGCAGAACACCCAGCTTCGCCGGTAAATAGATGTTGCCGCTGGGTAGGGGCGACAATCCCATTTGATCCAGGCGAGAAGCGGCAACTGGACAGCTTCTAAAAATTCACAAGGGAGTTGATCGCATTGGTGCTAAAAGGGCGAACTATCCTTGTGTCGCCCAATCAGCATCGACCGTCTCGGCCAACGAACGTACAATGCCGACAGGCACCCTTATCGGGTACAGCTTGGACCGGACACGACAAGCGTAAGGTCAAGGACGGTGACACCATCCAATAATCCTTTCATTTTCATCGAGATCTTCCTTTAGCTACAAGGGGTCAGCAATTCAGGTCAGGTTAACTCCTGGATTGTAGCTACGGTGCATTAAGTACGGTATTCGTGGGCGGACTGATTACTATTATGGGGAAAAATGTTGGCGGTACTTGCCCGCCAACTAGGTTTATTAGTCAAGTTGCCGGTTACCGGTATACGGAATCTGCTCTTCGATCGCGCTCATTATGTAATAGCCCGAAGGTGATTCCTTTTCTTCGGCAAAGTGACCAACCAGTCCCGCAGCTCTGGAAATGACTGCGATACCGCGCATGATGTCCCAGGGAAGGCCGATTTCACACAGTACCGCACCGATCGCACCAGTTGCATTAATGGTTAAATGTCGTCCCCAGGCTTCGTCGACTTTGGTCGAAAGGACTTTTAATGCATTGATGTATTTACCATCAACCCCGGCTTCCAGTGCAACTTCAAATAACTTTGGAGATCGTGGGTCGTCTGGAATGTGGATTGGATGCCCAAAACCAGGAATAGGCTTCTTGGCAGCACGATATTCTTTGGCAATTTTCTCTGCCGCTACTTCTACGCTATCCTCAGAATCAATAATTGCATACAGGTTTTGAGCCGTGCCTTCCATTGTGCCGACAAAAACACCAGCGATGCCGAGAATACCAGCGGCAACTGCGCTTTGAATCGCCGTTGGATCACTCATCGCAATCATCCGTGAAGCAATCGCACTGGGTGTAAAGCCGTGCTCCATCAAGGTGACCAGCACCGAGTCAAGCACTTTTGTTTCTGTTGGTGTTGGCATCCGGTTAAGAATGTGAAAGTAAATCATATCGGTAAAACCGACCTTGCCAATCAGGTCTTCAACGAGATCTTTATCTCGAACTAAAATCTGGTTCGCGTTACAGGTGCCTATTTTGGTTTCAGGTTTACGTATTGCCATGAGTCCTCCTGGTTCTATTTAAGTATTAAAAAACTTTCCGTCAGGGATTTTACACCATTAGAAAGTGCCGTGATTGAAAAAATAAGTATACTGTGTAGCTTACTGATAACTAAGATTATTTTAGGTATAAATCGTGCCTGCATCACGCCCGCTGCAGATCTATTCCACCCATATTAATGAAGGCAACAGCTCGGCGACATTGCTCATATTTTCGAGTGTGGATACCTGGCTGATAACTTTGTTCGCATGACTCTTTCCAAGAATGGGATCTGCAAGGCTGTGAAACTTGGCTCCCAGCTGATCCCATTGTGCCTGCAAATCCGAGCGGGGAACACCGATATCCGCACTGGCTTCGTAATGGTCTCCACTGTTGGTTTCAACGATGACTCGCGCTGCTGTTTGAGGGCCTTCAGTACTGGTTTCTACCCTTATTTTTTCACGGAGTGCCACCAGCTTTGGGTCACGTGCATTGGCGTCACTGTAACTATCCATTCCCGCAGTATTTATGCCACACAAGGCAAATGCGGTGGTGTGGCGGAGACTGAATTTGATCTCAAGCCCGGTATCTGGAGAAAGGATATTGCACACACGCAGTGAACTGGGGTCGACGATAATAGTGACTGATTTTATAGCATCAGGATCAAATGTATGTTTTTTAGTGATGCTCATTCCCGCTTCAATGGCGGAATGTGTTAAGTAACATGCGGCATGATATTTAAAAAGGTTTTCACGAATATGGTAATCATCCTTGCCCCCCTGTCCTTTTGTTGGATCAAATGACGTGGTCTGCGTGTCGGCAAAACCCTGTTCGCATTCGAGCATATCCAGCCGGCTGGTAAATTCTTTTTGTGCAAGCGTGGCTGCAAGTAAACCATTAACAGCCGCCTTGCCTGCATGAAAAGGTTTGCTCATGGTGCCAAATTGAGACTTTAACCCTGCTGCCTGTGTCGCTGAAATGCCCAGCGCAGTTGCCATTTGATGCTCATCCAACCCAAGAAAATGACCGCAACCTGCCGCACTGCCAAAAGTTCCAATTGTTGCTGTTCCATGCCAGCCTTTATTGTAATGTGTGTTTCCCATTGCGGCACCAATGCGACACTCAGTTTCGTATCCTGCAACAAAAGAGGCAATGAGATGTTGCCCCGTCGATTGATTTAGTTCCGCCAGCGCCAGAACAGATGGCAGCACCGTGACCGTTGGATGCCCCAGGAATTGCATGTTGACATCATCGTAATCCAGTGCATGAGAGGCGGCACCATTGATCAGCGATGCCTGCTGGGTAGATAGTTTGTCGCCAAAACCAATGATCGTTGCCTGGGGGTGCCCTCCCTGCTGTCGTGCATTTTCCAGCAAAATTTGTGTGAGTGGTTCCTTCGCACCTGCCAGTGTCACACCTATCCAGTCAAGGACACAGGTTTTAGCCAAAAAAATCACGTCATCGGGCAGCATTTGGTAGTGATATTTTGTGGCGTTGGCAGCCACTTCTTGTGTGAAGCCATCTGCTTGCTTAGCTGTCAAAATTTATTCCTCATGCCGAGTTTACGATCTTTTTTGATTTTGCCAATCTACCAATAGTGAGCCATTTTTTCAAATGCCTCTGGCACAGTGTAGTGCTTTTCATCAAGTAATCGCGTAGATTACGGGGCCCTGGCTTAATTTTCACGAATTTGAAGTCGCGGGTGTTCATAGGGCACAATAAATTGGCATGTGCCAAAGGGTTTTGGAGGTAAGCCATGTCTATTCGACTCGTTAAACCTTTTCAGGCGTTGACGCCTGAAAATATAGAACCCATACAGGGCCAACTCGGCGTTTACCAACTGGCTGATGCCAACGGTGATATTTTTTATATCGGCTATGCCGGCGGCCGTTCGTTATTTGGCCTGCACGGCGAGCTTAAGGGAGAAATGAAAGAGCAGGGCGATAACGAAATCCAGTTCCGCTGTGAGGTGAATATGCAATATATCAGCCGCTATAAAGAGTTGTTGATGTTGCATAAAGCTGATTTTGGAGAATTGCCGGAGCGGGTTTTAAAGGAATACCCCCATAAAATCGGCACCCTTTCACCGGGGCGGTAGGGCTCAGCGGGGCAAGAGGGTGGACCAAAATTATAATGTGATAAAAACTTACTAATCGTAAAAAATATATTCTGAATAATAGGGGAAATATGGATTATCAATTATCCGAAGAACAGCAAGCGCTAGTGGATATGGTGAGACGTTTTGTGCGCACTGAGATTTGTCCATTGGAAGACAATCTCGACCCCGATGCTGGTGAAATAGCGCCAGAAGACAGCGAACGTCTGAAAGAGATGACGCGGGAAATGGGCCTATATGGGCTGGGCATACCCGCGGAATTTGGCGGACCGGATGTTGACGTCACTACCCAGACTTTACTGGCCTTTGAAATGGCGCAGCATCGCGCCGGGCTTTACAATCCCTGTTATAACGTTTTTGGCGGCGCCGGCCTGGGGCAGCTCTACGAAGCGACAGATATGCAAAAGGAGAAGTATCTTTACCCGGTATTGCGCGGTGAAAAAATATCCTTTTTTGGCTTGACCGAACCCTCCGGCGGCTCTGATCCCGGTCGAGCCATTCAGACTCGTGCTGTGCAGGACGGCGACGACTGGATTCTCAATGGCACGAAGATATTTATCAGTGGTGCGGATCGTGCCGATTTTGGAATTTTGTTTGCCCGTACATCTGAAGATAAAACTCGTAACGGTGTTACCTGTTTTTTAGTCGATACTGATATGCCCGGTTTTCATGTCAGACGGGTGGTACACACTTTACGTTCCACACACTATGCTACGGAAATTCAGATTGAAAATCTGCGAGTGCCGAAAGAAAATATTCTCGGCGAACTCAATAAGGGTTTCGCTATTGCTAGTGACCGTCTCTCACGCTTCCGCATTCCCTATGCGGCGGGTTGTATCGGTGTAGCTATTAAAGCCCAGGAAATGGCCGTTGACTATGTAAAAATACGCGAGACATTTGGAGGGCTGCTGGCCTCGCGGCAAGCCATTCAGTGGATGATTGTAGATAACGAAATTGATATTCGCACCTCTCGCCACATTTGCATAGAAGCTGCCCAGAAAGCTGACCGGGGCGAAGACTTTCGTACCGAAGCGGCAATGGCAAAGCTATTGGGCAGCGAAGCGGGTGGCAGAGTGGTGGACCGGGTTATGCAGATTCACGGTGGCTATGGCATGACCAAGGATTTGCCTCTGGAGCGCTGGTATCGAGAAATGCGCATTCGTCGTATAGGTGAAGGCCCGAGCGAAGTGCA
This sequence comes from Gammaproteobacteria bacterium, assembly GCA_003646415.1. Classification (GTDB taxonomy): domain Bacteria; phylum Pseudomonadota; class Gammaproteobacteria; order Pseudomonadales; family Halieaceae; genus JBALVO01. The sequence continues at coordinate 6,351 of QNFS01000007.1, read as the reverse complement.
GCGGCTGGTCATGGCGCGTAATTTGATTGGTGGTTCTTTTCACTAATATTAAATAGTGTCGGGCTGGTCGATGACGGCTATCGATTACATCGGTAAATTAGCGGTCGTGTTTGTATCAATGTATCCAGTCAAGATGAATGTGAACCAGCGTTTTCCTGAATAAAAGCGACCACAGCTTGATCAAACCCTTCTGAGCACTCGGCATTTACCGCGTGACCGGCGGGTAGATCAACTATTTTTATCATAGGCATATTAACCTCGACAAATTCCCGCAGCGGTAAAAAGCGATTCTCCTCGGTGCCGCAAACCAGCAGAGCCGGCCGTATATTTTGCTGCAGATCATTACGAACCGAAACGCAAGGGTTGGTATAAACTATGGTCCTGCCGATACCTGCAGGATTCAGCAACCGGGCATCCCTAAGCAACGCCGATCTTACTTCACCCGATAATTTATGGGCATGTTTAGGATGAACAGGAATCGCCTCTATTTCCTTGATCCCGCCTTGTTCGAAACGAGTAATAATCTGCTGCGGGAGCTCACTCTCCTCCCGTGGTAGAGAGAATGCTGACGTGGAGTTGGTAAAAATATGGGCAATGGTTCTGTGCGGATATTGGAGAGCATAGCGGATGGTCAAGCCAGCCCCCAGCGAATAACCACAGAGCAGCCATTGTTCAACCCCAATCGCCTGCCGGATAGCCTCGAATTCAGCCAGGTAGTTTTCGGGTGAGTAGGCGCCTGCCTGCAGGGGTGAGGGTGAGTGGCCGTGGCCATAGAGCTCAACAGTAACGGGTGTGCACACCTGGCCCAGGGCCGACAAATTGAGTGACCACTGACTGCTGCTGGATAAAAACCCATGCACCAATAACATCACCGGCCCGCTGCCAGGATGAATTTTGTAGTTCAGGTTGGTCATGTCAAGTGTACCTCAAAATTTCCTGATGCAGAGGCTGTCCACAGCACACCCCCCGATTACGAGTCGGGGTGGTGATGGTGGATTGGGCCAGTAAGCTGAAGAAAGCTAAGGGTTTTTCTCTGAGGGTAGGGGTGAGCAGCGCCGAACCCATACAAAGATCAACTCATATGATGGAGCGCACAAATCTTGTTTCCGGATGGGTCGCGTAAATAGGCCAGGTAAATCTCACCAGCGGCGCCTTCGCGCACGCCGGGAGGGTCTTCGCACGTAGTTCCACCGTTGGCGAGACCTGCCTCGTGCCAGGCGTCAGTTGCTGCCGAATCTGCCGCTGCAAAGCCGATGGTACTGCCATTACCAGGACCTGCCGGCTTTCCATCAATGGGTTTGCTGATTGAGAAGATGCCACTGTTGGTGACGTAAAAGCAACGTCCCTTTTCATCGATTGTGCCTGAACCGTAGCCCAGGGCACCCAAGACCGCATCATAAAAAATCTTTGATTCCTGAACGTCATTGGCCCCAACCATGATATGACTGAACATCTTTGTACTCCTAGTACATGAACCCGAATGCTCACAGTGTAGCTGATGTTTATCCAGATAACACCTGCCACCTCTGCAAGGGGTTGGGGCCGAATTGGTAGAGGCCGTACCCACTTTGCGAATCAGGAATCTGGTGTTTTATCGCTTTACTGGCCTGGCGCATCTCAAAATGGCTCTGGAGGGAAAGTAATATCGGGAAGAGGGCGTTGCGCAATCTTTTCTGCCTGCTCTGCCGGAATACCAAGCTCCAGGTCGCTCGAAAAAGCTCTTGTCTTCCATTTTATTCAAAAACCTCTTCAAGAAAATTCACCAGACTTGTCCACGATCGACGATCAGCCGTAGCACTGTATGCCATGCCCATCTCCGGGCTGGCGGCATCGGTATTGGTAAAGGCATGAAGAGTGTTACCGTAGGCATGAATCTGCCAATCGGCACCGGCCTCGGTGAGTTCTTTTTCCAGCCCGATAACGGAGTCAACCGGCACCATGGGGTCATCATTGCCGTGCAGGCACAGCACTTTGGCGCTGACTTTGTTGCCTTCGGTATTACCCGGTGCGAGGAACAGCCCGTGGAAACTGACTGCACCGAGGATAGAAGAGCTGGTGCGTGCCAGGTCGAGGGAGCACAAACCACCGAAGCAGTAACCCATGCTAGCCATCTTTGCGGCATCGACTTCGGGTTGCTGGCCGGCGGTTGCCAACGCTGCGGCCATACGTTGTTGCAGGGCGGGACGGTCTTCCATAAAGGGCGTCATTAATACCTCATTTTCTTCCGGGCCGTTACCCAACACACCTTTGCCGTACATATCGAGGGCGAAGCCAACATAGCCGAGCCTGGCGAGCTTATCAGCTTGTTTGCATTCGAACTCACTACGCCCGGCCCAGGTGTGGGCGATAATAATGCAGGGCCGTGACCCGCTGACGGTATCGTCATAGGCAAGATAACCCTCAAGTAAGGTGTCGCCGTCTGTGTATTCTACTAGTCGATGTTGAATAGCCATTCTATTTTCCTTAAATGTTAGTAGTGGGCAGTAAAAATTTGAAGGTGCTTAGCCTGTAGCAGGCGGGTCAAAATTAGATGCAAATTTTGAGTGAACCCCTGGAAGTGGAATCTATCCGGGCGTTCAATTTAACACTTCTTTCTGCTCAACCACCATCGCCAGTACCTCAGCAAACGCCTTGTCAACAATAACGGCCATTTCAGCATCGGTACGATCCTGTATCGGATGTCCCACGAACACTTTCATGGCGGTAAAGCCCAGGGCTTTGGCCTGAGCCAGATCGGCCTCCCGAAATTCTTCGGTCAGGATGTAGCCGCCAGGAATACCGCGGCTTTCGAGATCCATAATGTCATGCAAACTGCACGACGTGCAAGAGCCTCAGTCGGCTAGTGCTTCAACTACCGCGTCGCATTCGCTGGTCAATCGCGGTAGTAACGCTTTCGCCGCGGGAACCCAAGTCCCTGACAGATGAAGCTTTAGCACCAAAGGAGGGCGACGAACTCACAATGGGTACTTCCGTACAGTGGTTTGCTAGAAACAACAAAGCACCATCGACGTTCCCGCAAACACCATGGGTGGTGCAGTTCGATGAAAAAAACTGTATAAAGAAGACAAAAGGGGACTGGGATTGGGAAACCGGTGCGATGCAAGACCAAATCAAAGAGCTCGAGCGTATTCGTGACTATGGTCTTAGGGTTATTTTTGGCAACTGGACTGTCCTTAAAAATCACCAGTTCCCCGGTATAGATGGAAACAAAAAGGGTCTGCAAAAGAACAGTGATGGATCCATCGATGTCTATGTTGGCCCCAAGGCTCCGGCGGGCAAGGAGTCTAACTGGATCCAGAGCGCTCCCGGTAAGGGATGGAACACGCTTCTGCGCCTCTATGGGCCGCTTGAGCCGTGGTTTGACAAGGCTTGAAAACCGGGATATTTTGAGTTGATTGAATAATGCAAGGATAGTTCGCAGATGAAAAAAAACATAACTAACATAGTTGGCGTGCAAGTATAGCGTTTGAGGAGATCACATGATTAAACCCAGAGAAAACTTTATTGATAAAATAGAATGTAAAAAGCGTTATCCAGGGCTTGCTAGCATGCTGGTGGTTGCTCTATTAACACTACCTTGTGATGGGCAGGCAGCTGCAGACGACAGTCCAACAGTTGATTGGGGTAGAGACCTTTACATGAGCTATTGCGTTTCCTGCCACGGGTGGACTGGAAAAGGAGACGGGCCTGCTGGTCTGGCACTTAAATCACCACCTGCTGACCTGACTCAACTTAGTGCGCGCAATGGTGGCGAATTTCCTACCGCTCAGGTGAAGAAATATATTGAAGGGGAAAAGCCAATTCAGGCGCATGGTTCTCGGAAGATGCCGGTATGGGGGAAAGTATTTAGGAGGGAAAGTACTGGCGCTGAAGCACGAATGCAATATTTCGCCTTGTCAAAATTCCTTGAGTCGATTCAATCTGGCGATTAGAGCTGTTTGATGAAGTAGAGAGTAGTGGGGTGGTTGCTTTTATTGTCCTCGTTATTTATGGCGCTTATTAAGAAGATCCGCTACTACTTGATATTATTGTTACTGCCAGCTAATGTCGATATGGGGTGAGTAGTTACTTAAAATTGATGCTACCATTCTGGCCTAAGTCTGATAATGGTTTAAATACAACCAAAATTCATCACAAAGGAAAATATCATGCTCTATCAAGGTGATAACCCCGCCATGCGACGGCTTTCTATCGTGCTCGTCGTACTAGGCGTCTCATTCTTCGCCCTTCCTATAATCGTAGAGCTTCTACCCAGCTTATTTCGCTGGTCTAATCCCGCAGTGAATATGGCCGATGAACATATGATTGTCGCCATGTACTACGCACTAGGCATTTGTTGGATCATGGCCGCTAAAGACCCTCTCCGCCACGCCATTATCATTGACTACACCATCATCGCTAACGCGCTACACGGTGCGGTGATGTTCTATTACGCCATTGTACTTGAGGGCGAGATGGCCCACTTGTGGGGCGATGTTCCCATGCTTTTCGCTCTGTCCATTGGCTTTGCTATTTACCACCCCCGCCGCCTTGCACGCGCTAACGCTTAGGATTTCAACATGATAAAGCAGACAGAAGTAATTGTTATTGGCAGCGGCTTCGGCGGTGCTGTCTCGGCATCGCGCCTTGCAGAGGCTGGTATTTCCGTAAAATTATTGGAACGTGGACCTTGGCGAGATAGCCTGCCCAATGCCTCAATGAACATTAAAAATCGAGTACCTTTCCCCACCGAAGGTCGACATTTTTGGTCGAAAGTGCTCCGCACATTGCGCAATAATAAGCTTCCTGGGGGACGGCTTACTATTAATAAAAAAGGCTTTTATGAGGTAGTTGTCGGCAAAGGGCTAAATATTCTTTGCTCATCGAATGTCGGTGGTGGCAGTCATGCCTATAGCGGCCTAAATATGCCACCACCTATGCCTGGCTATTGGGATAACGTCGCCAACGGTTTGAGCGACAACATGATGACTCGCCATTACGATAGTGTGATGGAGCGAATGGGCGCTAATGTGCCTGATGATCACATCACCCACTCAATTCGCAAACGCTTTTCAACGTCTGATGTCATTCAAAGTAATGCTGAGGTTGGAGATATGAATATGGGCTATTTGTTTGCCCGGGATCCAGGTAACCCTCAAGAAGTGGTTGATGACAATGGGATTCGCCGACGTGAGGCAACACCCGGCGAAGAAGGGAATTTAGGCTCTCCCGGTGGCGGTAAAACCCCACTTGAGGTTGCTTATCTTGTCCAAGCCATAAAGCAGGGTCTTCAAGTTTGTGACCTTCAGGAGGTTCTTGCCATCAGAAAGGAACCGGATGCTAGCGAAGCTCGCTATTGTGTAAAGGTTGAGAACCACCACACGGGGCAATTTGAAAGCCACTATGCCAACCATGTTATTGTGGCTGCTGGCACGGTTAATACACTCCACCTGCTTCTACACAGTCGAGAGGGCGACAAGGGCTTAGGAGGCATGCCCAACCTGGGCCAGCGTTTTGGTAGCAATGGCGATTTTTTTGGTTACTGGGACCATCAGGACAAATTGCATGACCTGAGTAAAAGTGAGGGTGTTAACGGCTTTGTACGTCTTACTGAAGATGAGGGCGCTGCGGAGGGGAGTATTCCAATGATCCTTGAAACCCCGCTGCCCAACCCCGATAAACTGCGCCTGCCGGGCTGGATTGCAAAGAAACTACGGCAAGGGACATTTATAGCCGGCATGGGCCCCGACGCGCAGGATGGCACAGTGAGCCTGGTTAAAGGCAAGCTTAAAATCGATTATCAACCTGAAAACAGCCCAATCTTTGCTGCAATTCGCCAACAAATGGATCGTATTGCCAAGGCCTCTGGTAAGCGTGTTTTATCGATCAAGCGACCCACTACAGCTCACCCAACTGGCGGCGCTTGTATAGGACAAAACCTCAGTGAAGGTGTCGTCAATGAACAAGGAGAGGTGTTTGATCACCCCGGCTTGTACGTGGCCGATGCTGCAGCATTACCAAAACCAGTCGGAGGCCCGCCATCTATGACTATTGCCGCCTGGGCGGATCACGTTGCCGAGCGGCTTATTGATAAAATACAAAACGAAACAATCAATAATTTCGGCCAGGAAACTTTACTGTCACAACAATTGAACAAGAAAGAGCCAGTTTTTTATTGACCGAGAATAAATACGAGAACAGAACTGCTCATCCAACACCGCCATAGCGGTTGCCCCATAGGAGTTTTAAAGTAAATATTCGGCCTCCCCATAGGCCTTTTTAGGCCAATTCGGAAAAAGTACGGGACACACGCACGTTTTCCCAGTATAACAGTAGTCATGGATGACTCAGCCGCCCTACCTGTTGCTCTAC
>QNFS01000006.1 GCA_003646415.1 Gammaproteobacteria bacterium | reverse complement strand
GTTGCACTTTCCGTAGGCTCGCGCCCCCCAGGCGTTACCTGGCACCCTGCCCTGTGGAGCCCGGACTTTCCTCCCCCCAAGCACTCGAGAGTGATTGAAAAGCGATCACCTGACCGACTCGGCAACAAGACTACAGACAGTGGGCAATCAGGGCAAGCATGGTAGGGGTCAGGTCTAGCATTGTAGCCTTAATACCGGACCTGACCAGGTAACTGACCGCTAAAGGCTACAATGCTAGACCTGACCCCTACCATTATCTTCTTTCATGGCGATGAGGTACTGGTACAACTGTTTTTTACGCAGGCCGGTACAATCAGCCACCACCGCCGCCGCACGGCTGGCGGGCAACTCCTCGGCCAGCCGCGACAGCAGCGCCGCCACATCGGCGCCCAGTTCCTGCTCGACTCTCTCCTTGCCGGCAACCACCAGTACAATTTCCCCCTTCTGTTGATTACTATCACCGGCGACAAACTCCGCCAGTTCCGCCAGCGTACCCCGCCTGATTGTTTCGAAGGTCTTGGTCATCTCCCTGGCCATTACCACCTCCCGCTCACCACCGAGCACCTCAACCATTGACTGCAGACAGGCCTCTATCCGATGGGGTGCCTCATAGAAAATAAGAGTGACGTTCTCCCTTTCTAACCCGGCCAGGCGATTGGCCCTGGCGTCACTCCTGGCCGGGAGGAACCCCTCGAACAGGAAACGATCCGTCGCCAGGCCACAGACACTCAGTGCGGCGATGGCGGCGCAGGCGCCGGGTACAGGCCGCACGGCAAAGCCCCGCTCCTGCACGAAGCGCACCAGGCGGTAACCGGGATCGGAGATCAGCGGCGTCCCCGCATCGGACACCAGCGCAACACTACCTCCAGTTGTCAAACAGGCTTCGATCCTGCCCTGAGCACACTCGTCGCTGTGATCATGGTAGGCCATGACAGGCGTGTCGACCGCGAAATGTTGCAACAACCGCTGGCTGTGTCTGGTATCCTCTGCAGCGATAAGGTCTGCCGCCTGCAGCACATCGACTGCCCGTTGTGACATATCACCGAAGTTGCCAATGGGTGTCGCTACAACATAGAGTCCGCAGTCCACATTTTCCCCTTATAATGTTGAACTATTACTATCCAACAAACGTAGCACCCACACAATGGATCCCACACACAGCGGTGAAGCATAGCATGAGGCACTCTCCACCCAAGCGACAGAACCGCCTCCCGGCGATAAGCATGACCCTGCTAATCCTGGGCCTGTGGGGCTGCTCTGGCACACCTGAACAGAAGAGCACCGAACCGACACCACCTCCGGTGGTTGTGCAGCCGCAGAAACAGAGTATTTCCCTGACACTCCCTCACAGCGAGTTCAGTGTGCAATTCAGCAGCGCCGAGCACTCTCTCGCAGGGTTTGACTGGATGTCGGCCAGCGTCGCCCTGCAAGATGTGCCACCAGAGCAGTTAACTGCCGATGACCGCATCTACCTCGGTTACCTGGAGGCTCGCATTGCGTATTCCCGTGGCCACCAGGCACAGGCCCTGGCACAACTCAAACAGTTGACCTACGCCGGAATGAATGGCGCCCTGCAGTACCGCATCTTCAACTTCAGGCGTCACATTATAGAAATGTCGGGGGATAACCTTCAAAGCGCTCAGCTGGCAGACCAAATCCTGCGCCGGGCGCCCGCGGAAAGTGCCGCCGCATTGAAACGCGGCATCTGGCGAGACCTGCAGCGAGTCGATACCAGGCAGCTGCAAACCGCGTTGTCTGCTGCAACAGAACCTCAGTGGTGGGGTTGGCTGGAACTCGCCCTGCTCAGCCGCGATAGCCACAGCCTGGCAAACAACAGCCTGTCCGTGTGGCGTAGTAATAATGCGGGGCATCCGGCGGCAACACCCCTCCCCGGCGGCCTCAACTACCTGCTACAACAGGCCCCACCACTGGACAAGGTCGCACTTATGCTCCCCCTCAGTGGGCGACTGGCCCCTGCGGGCAAGGCGGTGCGCGATGGCTACCTGGCCAACTACTACGCCGCACGGGCCGCCGGCCAGGGCAACTACGAGATACTGGTATTGGATATGGACAACTACGAGTCCGCCAACACCGCTTACGATGACGCCTTGCGTCAAGGCGCGAATCTGGTGGTCGGACCTCTCAGCAAGCAAGCTGTGGCTGAGTTGGGGACACGGCTGGAGCGCCCCATCCCGGTACTGGCGCTAAACCGTATTGATCAGGTACTGCCCGCCACCGGCAGCGCCCTGGTACAGCTGTCACTGGCGCCTGAAGACGAGGCAGAGCGCATCGCTGAGCTCGCCTTTGGCCAGGGCGCCCGCGCAGCGCTGATCGTGCGACCTGCCGGGGGCTGGGGTGACAAGGTGCAGCAGGCCCTGCAGACGCGCTGGACAGCGTTGGGTGGCGCTGTCACCAACAGTGTTACCTACACCAACCAGGATGAATACTCCTCCACTGTAAAAAGTGCGCTGGGCCTTCCCGCCAGTGAACAGAGGGCGCGCGATGTGCGCAGCATGCTGGCCACCAATATCGAGTTTACCGCCCGCCGCCGCCAGGACCCCGAAGTGATATTCCTGCTCAGCCGCAATGGCGCCGAGACACGCTCCATCAAACCGTTACTGGCTTTCCACTACGCCGGAAACCTCCCGGTCTACGCCACTTCCAGTATTTACAGTGGCATTCCCGATGCGCGGGACAGGGACTTGAACGGTATTAACCTGGTGGAAACACCCTGGCTGCTGGGCTCCAACCCCGGCCTGCGAGTAGCCATAGCTGCCGGTGATACCGGCAGCGACAATTACACCCGCCTCAATGCCCTGGGCGCAGATGCCTTCCTGCTGCAATCGGGCTTCCGCCGGTTACAGGCTGGCCCCGATTGGCTACTCAGGGGCAACACAGGCCTGCTCAGCATGGACCCGCAATTACGTATCCACAGGGAACTGTCGCTGGCGACATTTGATGGAGGCGCCCTAAAGTCACAAGAGCTAGAATGAGCATTGTTACGGGAAACAGCAGTGTGATGTATCACCATGAAATCGCTGGGGGACAATTATGAGACCCGCGCAGTACAGTGGCTACAGGACCAGGGCCTACAATTACTGGTGCGCAACTACAAGGGTAAAACCGGCGAAATTGATATCGTGGCAAAAGACAAAAACACCCTGGTATTTGTCGAAGTCAGGGCGCGCAACAACCGCTACTTTGCCAGTGCCGCCGCCTCGGTGGACAGGCGCAAGCAACTGCGTATCTTGCGCACTGCGCAGTTGTTCCTGCAGCGCCACCCGGGCCTGGCGAATATGCCCTGCAGATTTGACGTGATTGCCTTCGAGCCGCGACAATCCACAACCAGCCCCGAAATTCACTGGATTCGCAGCGCCTTTACCGCCTGACATAAGCGCTAACATAAAATAGTCGGAACAGACTGAATGGACCATTACCCTATTATCGCTGAAAATTTCCAGAGCACCATCGAGACCATCGCTCTGTCTGTTGACAACCTGGCAGAACCCATAGAGCGGGGCAGCCAATTAATGACCCGGGCACTGCTGGAAGACCGCAAGATCATAGCCTGCGGCAATGGCGTGGATGCGGCACTGGCACAACTGTTTACCTGCAACTTGCTGAGCCGCTTTGAACACGAAAGACCAGCCCTCCCCGCGCTGACTCTGGGGGGTGATGGCGCCAGTATCACTGCCATCACTCACTCCAGCGGTGTTGTCAATATTTTTTCCAGACAATTGCGCGCACTGGGCCAGGCCGGTGATGTCCTGCTGTGCATCAATAGTTCAGGTGGCGCCAACAACCTGTTGCGAGCCGTACAGGCAGCCCACGAGAGGAACATGACCGTGGTTGCACTGTCCAATACCGGCGATAGCGAGTTCAGTACGCTAATACGCGCACAAGATGTGGAACTGCGTGTCGACACCCGGCGTCAACCCCGTATAGTGGAGCTGCACACCATGGCGATCCATTGCCTGTGCGAACTGATTGATCACGGCCTGTTCGGAACCTACCAGGAATAAAACATGAGGCAACTCTCCATAGTGCTGCTCACCTGCGGCACACTCGTCCTGTCCGGCTGCGGCAGTTTCCTCGCCACCATGAAAGTTGACACCATCGAAGACGAGCCGGTGGAACGCACCATGGGGCAAATGCTCGAAGACGACAACATAGAAACTAAAGCCACGGTGAACATCCACGCCGCCGATGAGTCCTTCCACGACGCCCATATAACGGTCGTGTGCTACAACGGTTACGTACTCCTGGCGGGCCAGGTCAGCAGTGAAAAACTGAAAGCCAGGGCTACTGAGGTGGTACGCAAGGTCCATGGTGTCCGGCGAATCTACAATGAGCTGGAAATTGCCTCTCCCAGCTCCGGGATGACCCGCACCAGCGACACCTGGATCACCACCAAGGTGAAATCCTGGTTGCTGGGCAGTCCTGACAGCGAGGGCACCCGTGTCAAGGTCGTCACTGAAAACGGCGTGGTCTACCTGATGGGCCTGGCCACACGCGCCGAAGCCCAGCGGGTTTCCGATAAAACAGCGGGTATTTCCGGTGTGCAGCGGGTGGTGCGCTTGTTTGAGTTGGTGGATTAGGGAAGTCCGGCGACTACCTTAGTGCTACTTGACGATCTTAAGGGAGGGCCGCCCTTCGATCTTGCTCGGCTCCGGCGGCATATCATCCGGCGGCTCAGTGGGCTCCTCAGGCTCAAATACCATGCCCTGGCCATTCTCGCGGGCGTAGATACCCACCACCGCTGAAACCGGCACAAAGACATCCGTGGCCACACCACCGAAACGGCCGTTGAAGACCACCGCTTCGTTGGAGATATTCAGGTCCATGACCGCGCCGGGAGAGATATTGAGAACGATTTGATCGTCCTTCACAAATTGCTGGGGCACCATTACGCCTTCGCCGGACGCATCGACCAGCACATAGGGCGTACAGTCATTGTCTACGATCCACTCATAGAGTGCGCGCATAATATAGGGGCGACTGGATGTCATAGCAACAAGGTACAGCGACGGGGAGTGCGCCCTAAAGGCGCATTTCCCGCTCCTGCTCAGACAGGCTCTCCTGGAAGGACTCCCGGTTGAACAGGACATCCATATAGGTCAGCAGCGGCTTGGATTGCTTGCTGGAACGGATGTCTATCCCCAGGAACGGCAGGCGCCACAGGATGGGTGCGATGCAGCAATCCACGAGGGTGAATTCGTCACTCATAAAGAACGGCTTTTCAACAAAAATAGGCGCTATGCCCATAATACTATCGCGTAATTCCTTGGTGGATTTCTTAACCACATTTTCACTGCGCGTGTGCTGGATCGCATCCACCAGGGCGCACCAGTCTTTCTCGATGCGGTGGATGTACAGGCGACTCTCAGCTCTGGCCACGGGGTATACCGGCAACAGGGGCGGGTGTGGAAAACGCTCATCCAGGTACTCCATCATCACCTTGGACTCGTACAATACCAAGTCCCTGTCCACCAGAGTGGGCAAGCTGTTGTAGGGATTGAGATCAGCCAACTCCACCGGTGGGTGAGCCGCGTTCGCCTCTATCATTTCCACTGTGACCCCTTTCTCGGCCAGAACAATACGCACACGGTGACTGTAATGACTTGTGCTATCAGAAAAAAATGTCATCGAAGACCGTCTTGCCACTACACCCATCAGGAATTCCTCAATTATTTTCTACAGAAAATGCCGCAGTGCGGCGACTAGTGTACGTCTTTCCAGTACTCGCGATTGAGCAACCATGCGAACACCGTAAACAGGGCGATAAAAAGCAATCACGCTCGTGGCCACCGTCAGGAATTGCCTCCTGCCGGTGCTTACGCCATCGCTGCTCATGCTTTTCTCTCCGGATTACAGATCCTATTGCGGCCATTTATCAACGACCGATATCAACGACCGGGACCGCACCTCTCAAAAAGGTGCAAATGTTAATGATTTTGCCGTGTTGTTACAAGGAAAACGCCTTGATTTCACTGAGTTTTTGGATCGGGTAGGAGGCGGGATTACTCCCGCCATGCCCTGGCGCACCACCAAATAAAAACGCCCGGTTTGCAAAGCAACCGGGCGTTTCTGGTTCTTTGGACAGCCCCACTGGTACCGGGGATACCGCCAACTTAACGCTTTGAGTACTGCGGGCGCTTACGCGCCTTGCGCAGGCCAACCTTCTTGCGCTCCACTTCGCGGGCATCACGGGTCACATAACCGGCACTGCGCAGGGCGCCCCGCAGGGACTCGTCGTATTCCATCAGGGCACGTGTAATACCGTGGCGGATAGCGCCGGCCTGGCCAAAACTGCCACCACCCGCCACTGTCACATTAATATCAAATTTGTCTTTCAATTCAACAAGCTCCAGCGGTTGACGCACGATCATACGGGCCACTTCGCGACCAAAGTATTGATCCAGCGGGCGCTTGTTGATGGTGATGCTGCCGTCACCGCTCTTCAGGAAAACGCGGGCAGTGGAAGTCTTGCGACGACCGGTTCCGTAATATTGGGTAGCTGACATAAATTAAATCCGTTAGATGTTCAGTGCTTGCGGCTGCTGCGCTGTGTGTGGATGCTCACCGCCGGCGTACACCTTCAATTTTTTAAACATGGCGCGCCCCAGGGAGTTGCGTGGCAACATACCTTTTACCGCACTCTGGATTACCCGTTCAGGGGCCTTGTCGATCAACTTCTCAAAGGATATCGACTTCAACCCACCCGGGTATCCGGTGTGGTGGTGATATATTTTATCGGTTGTCTTGGCGCCGGTTACCCGCACTTTTTCGGCATTGACCACGACGATATAGTCACCAGTGTCCACGTGAGGGGTATATTCTGCCTTGTGCTTGCCACGCAGACGATGCGCGATCTCGCTCGCCAATCGACCCAGGGTCTTGTCAGCAGCGTCTACCACGAACCAGTCGCGGGTGACATCTTCTGCTTTGGCGCTAAAAGTTTTCATCAATAACCGCCTCTTGGAGGAGTCCAATTTCGAGGGAGCGAATACTAATCAAAGGGTGGGCCCATTTCAAGCGGTAAATCAAATAAAATTCACGGTCCCCAGGGGCGCTTACATTCCGCTGCTTCCGGGAGGTGCAACGCGACAGCGGGCGAATTGGGAGGCTATGAATGTTACATTATGAGTGACGAGGTACACTAGGGCTTATGCTCCCGAGCCAGATACTCGTAAGACTGCATCTCCTGCAGCCGCGATACAGTCCGCTGGAACTCAAACTCCAGCCGGCTACCGCCGTACAACTCCAGCACGGGTTTGGCCGCAGCCAGCACCAGTTTGACGTTGCGGTCATAGAACTCGTCGACCAGGCTGACGAAGCGGCGGGCCTGGTCATCCTTGCCCGGCACAAACTCCGGCACCCCGGATATCAGCACCGCGTGGAAAATACGGGCCAGTTCGATATAGTCATTCTGGGAGCGGGGGCCATCGCACAATTCTGCAAAATCAAACCAGGCCACATCGTCCGCAACACAACGGCAGGTCAGGTAGCGGCCATTAATCTGAAGCCGCTCCCAATGCTTTCCCGGCTGTGGCGCCAGGCGGTTGAAACTGTCCTGCAAGCTCTCGTCGGCCCCCTCATCCAACGGAAAATGGTACAACTCGGCCTGTTGCAAGGTGCGCAACCGGTAATCAACGCCGGCATCCACATTCACCACTTTGGTGTATTTTTCCACCAGCGCGATCGCCGGCAGGAAGCGCTGACGCTGCAAGCCGTTCTCGTACAGCTTTGCAGGCATAATATTGGAGGTCGCCACCAGGGTTACGCCGCGGGCGAAGAGCCCCTCCATCAGGCCTCCCAGGATCATCGCATCGCCGATATCCGTCACAAAGAACTCGTCGAAGCAAATTATGGTGGCCTCGTCGGCAAGCCGATCCGCGACAATTTCCAGTGGGTTTTTCTCGCCTTCAAGGCTATTCAACTCAGCGTGAACACGCTGCATAAAGCGATGAAAATGGACACGCATCTTTTGCTGAAACGGCAGACAGTCATAGAACGTATCGACCAGGTAAGTCTTACCCCGGCCCACGCCACCCCAAAAATACAAACCGATTTCAGGTTCAGGCTTGTCACCACGTAACCCGCACAACCACCTCAGCATGCCCGCGCTACGTCTCTGGCGGCGCGCGACCAGCCGCTCGAACAGATCCTGCAACAGGCGCACTGCCTGCTCCTGGGCGGGGTCGTGGGAAAAGTCCTCGCGCTGCAGGTCTGCCTGATAGCGCTGCCAGGGTGTCGTCATGTGGAGGGCTGTCCCGTCCCGGGTTACTTGCCAGCGGCACACTTTACCCAGAGGCTCCGCCATTGGCAATATCACCTGCACGACACACAAACCACTACCAGTCCGCACGACTTTAGGAGTATACTCGCCGTCTTTGTGGTATCAACATGAGGTAGTATTTGTGGAATCAGTTGTGATTGACATGGGAACCTTGATCGGGTCGGGCACCGTCGTGCTCATCGTGGGTCTGGGAATAGGGGTATTATTCGGTCTGCGCACATCACCGGGGGGGCAAAGATATCGGGACGTAGAAAGCAAACTTGACCAAACATTGCAGGATAAGAAAGGCTATGAGGATGAGGTAGTCGAGCATTTCACAGATACCGCCAAGCTCCTCAACAACTTGACTGAAAGCTACCGGGATGTGCACGACCACCTCGCTAAGGGTGCCGCCACCCTCTGTCAGGGTGAGGGTCCGGTCTCGCTGGATCGTCTTGATGATGGACGGAACATGGCGGAGATCCCCGCAGCTCTGGCAGACATTCACCCCCCCCTGGACTACGCCCCCAAGACATCCCCCGACGAAAAGGGCATGCTCAACGAGGAGTTTGGCCTGGAGCGGGAACCAACTGAGTCCAGCCCCGAAAGCTTCGAAGGCACCGAAAGCTTCGAAAGCCCCGAAAGCTTCGAAAGCCCCGAAAGCTTCGAAAGCCCCGAAAGCCTCGAAAGCCCCGAAAGCCTCGAAAGCCCCGAAAGCTTCGAAGGCCCCGAAAGCTTCGAAAGCCCCGAAAGCCCCGAAAGCCCCGAAAGCCCCGAAAGCCCCGAAGGCCCCAAAAGCTTAGAGGAAACCGAAAAAGCCGCCTGAGCGCGTCTAAACCGGGTTATAGATATCGATAAACCGGTGTTTCAGGGAGAAGTACTGTGCCAGATGCTCTCAACACACCTGGCGCCCAATGAAAGACAGCCTGAAATTTATCACATGGCCCGCAATTGCGGGCCTGCTGGCAGCCCTGTTAATCCTGGATCGCTGGGTGTTGCCCAATATTCCAGCTGCTGGCGGGCTAGCCCAGGAACCTGTAAGTTATGCCCTCGCCGTGCGCGATGCCACACCGTCGGTGGTCAATATCTATACTGCCAAGTTGGTGAGTACCAGACGCAACCCGCTACTGGAGGATAAGTATTTCCGCAAGTTTGTCCCGCCGCAACGTCAGCGCCTGGAGCAGTCCCTCGGATCGGGGGTCATCATGACGGCACGGGGCCACATACTGACCAACAACCACGTGATTGCCGGAGCCGACGCCATACAGGTGCTACTGCACGATGGTCGCTCGGCCAATGCTGTCGTTATCGGCACAGACCCCGCCACTGACCTGGCGGTACTGCAAATAGAGCTGCCCGGGCTACAGTCCATTAAATTGGGGGACTCCAATACGGCCCGGGTCGGCGATGTAGTGCTGGCCATAGGCAATCCACTGGGGTTCGGGCATTCTGTGACCCAGGGCATTGTCTCCGCCCTGGGGCGCTACGGCCTGCAGCAGAACACCTACGAGGATTACATCCAGACCGATGCCACCATTCACCTGGGCAATTCTGGCGGTGCGCTGATTGACACCCGCGGGCGTTTACTGGGCATCAACACACTCATCTATACCGCCCCCAACCAGGCAACAAACACCGCCACAGGTATTGGCATCAGCCTGGCTATTCCGGTGAATCTTGCGGTTTTTGTGATGCAGGACCTTATCGATTACGGCGAGGTCATCAGAGGCTGGCTGGGCGTTAGTGTAGAGCCCATTGGCACTGTATCTACAACCGATGCACTGGGCCAGGCACTGCGCGTGGTGGCGGTAGCACAGGGCAGCCCGGCCCACAAAGCCGGCTTGCGACCAGACGACATTATCACCCATATCGACGGCGAACCGGTACGGGACGGCAGGCTGACCATGCACCGCATCGCTCTGCTGCGGCCCGGGGACACCGTGGCGGTGTCGGTACAGCGCGACGCGCAGAGTTTCGAGCTCAGAGCAGTAGTGGGCGCCCTGCGCCAGTCAAGCGGCGAATAAAGCCGGGTTCACTCTGCTGCACCGCCTTTGAGACGCATCTCGGCGCTGCGCGCGTGGGCGGTCAGCGATTCCCCCCTGGCTAATACCGAGGCCACCCCACCCAACTCCTGTACACCCCGCTCACTGCACATAATGACAGAGCTGCGCTTCTGGAAGTCATAAACACCCAGCGGAGAGGAAAACCGGGCGGTACGGGAGGTCGGCAGCACATGGTTGGGGCCGGCGCAATAATCTCCCAGAGACTCACAGGTGTGGGGCCCCATAAAAATCGCACCGGCATGCTGCACCAGTGGCAGCAGGCTCTCGGGGTCTGCCACTGACAGTTCCAGGTGCTCTGGCGCGAGGTTATTGCTCACAGCAATGGCGTCGGCAAGGTCACGGGTTTTAATCATTGCCCCGCGAGTTGTCAGTGAGGAGCGGATAATATCCACCCTGTCCATACCCGGCAGCAGGCGCTCTATACTGGAGTGCACCGCATCCAGGTACGCGCTATCGGGGCACAGCAATAAGGACTGCGCATTTTCATCGTGCTCGGCCTGGGAAAACAGGTCCATGGCGACCCAGTCCGGATCAGTGCCGCCATCGCAAATCACCAGAATCTCCGAGGGCCCCGCGACCATATCAATACCTACCCGACCGAACACCTGCCGTTTGGCAGTGGCCACGTAGATATTACCCGGCCCCACTATCTTGTCCACCGCGGGTATGGTCTCGGTACCACTGGCCAGAGCGGCCACAGCCTGGGCGCCGCCGATGGTGAACATCCTGTCCACCCCGGCTATATGGGCCGCGGCGAGCACCAACTCATTCAATTCACCGGCCGGGGCCGGCACCATCATAATAATTTCTGGTACACCCGCGACCTTCGCTGGCAGCGCATTCATCAGCACCGAAGAGGGATAGCTGGCCTTGCCCCCGGGCACATAAATACCCACCCGTTGCAGGGGGGTAATTTGCTGACCCAGCAGATTGCCCGACTCGTCATGATACTGCCAGCTGCGCTGCAACTGGTGCTCGTGGTAACTGCGCACGCGGTGGGCGGCGCGCTCCAGGGCCTGGCGGTGGGTCGGATTGATCTTGCCCAGTGCCGCCGCCCACCTGCCCCTGGAGACCTCCAGATCAGCGACCGCAGCCACCTGCAGTTGGTCGAAACGAGCTGTGTACCCCATCACAGCGGCATCGCCGCGCCTTGACACATCGGCAATGATCGCCGCTACCGTATCGGCAACAGACGGATCCTGGTCTTCCTGCCACGCTGTCAGTTGCGCCAGGCGCGCCTCGAAGTCCGCTTGAGTGGTATCAAGCCGTTGCATTTTCACTGTCTTGAACAATTTCTGTCAGATCATCGATAAGCTGCGCGATGGTGGAGTACCGCGAACGCATGGCCGCCTTATTCACCACCAGCCGTGAGCTGATACTGGCAATTTCCGCTAGCGGAGCCATCCCATTGGCGCGCAGGGTATTACCGGTATCCACGATATCCACAATCAGGTCGGCCAGGTTCATAATGGGCGCCAGTTCCATGGCGCCGTACAGTTTGATCAGTTCAGCGTGCACCCCCTGGCGGGCAAAGTAGCGACGGGTAATATTGACAAACTTGGTCGCCACCCTGATGCGCGCTCCCGTACCCTGCCAGCCCACCGGCCCGGCGGTCATCAATCGACAACGGGCAATACCCAAATCCAGGGGCTCATACAGACCCTCGGCGCCATGCTCCAGCAGCACATCTTTTCCTACCACGCCCATGTCGGCAGCGCCATGTCGCACGTAGGTTGGCACATCGGTGCCACGAATAATCACCAGTTGTACGTCACTGCGACGGGTTTCAAACACCAGCTTGCGGCTGGTGCCGACATCCTCCAGCGGCTCAATACCGGCCCTGGCCAGCAGCGGCAGAGTCTCTTTGAGAATACGCCCCTTGGTAAGGGCAAGAGTCAGTTTTTTATTCATAGTAACCGTTGCGCCGGGGCGCCGCGCGCCTTAAGCTGGTGAGCTTGCCTGCCACTGGGCCGGGGTGTATGTGCGTATGTTGACCGCATGAATGCTGCCATCGGCAATTTGCTCATTGAGGGCAGCGTAAATCAGCTGCTGCTTCTTCACCGGGCGCAGGCCATCGAACACAGCCCCGATCGCTACAACATCGTAGTGGTTGCCCTCTCCCTGGACATGGAATTCACACTCGCTCAAGTGATCCTGCAGCAGTGCTTTGACTGTGGCGGCGTCCATAAGTAATTCTCCAAAATATCCGGGTTCGAATGGTACTGACTTAAAGCGAAATTGGCTATGTCCCCTTGCCGCTACTTCCGGCGGTGCTAATTAGTGTGCATGACCGTGGTAGCTGCACGGTGCGGGACTAACATTCCCTATCCGGCATTGCTTAAGCGGTGCGCCATCCAATCAGGTTTCCACTTCAACCGCAGTTGTAATCCAGCCGTCAATAACGCTGTCCAGATTCCCATCGTGCTTGCGTGCCGCCGCCTGGAACTGGTTACGATAGATTTCACCCAGATTAACACTCTCGATAATGACGTTGCGCAGCTTCCAGCTACCGGCCTTGTTGCGACCCATCTGGTACATCATCACATAGGGCTCGGGATTCTCATTGTAAATCAGCTGACGCACGGACACCCTGGACACCCCGGATACATCGCTTACGGGTTGCACTACCTCAATGTGCGATCCACCGAAGGCCAGCAACCCCTTGCTGTAGGTTCGCACCAGGCTCAAGCGCATCACCTCGGTAAAGCGGTCCAGCTGTTCCCGCAACCGGGTGCGCCCCACCGCGTCCAGCGAGCGATACCGGTCACTGTTAGCGTAGGGGCCCATGACGCTGCGGGCAAAACCGCGATAGTCGATCACCGGGTCGAGCACTTCATGAACCGCCTGGTAATAGCGCTCCGGATCCGCATCCGCATACTCATCCGCTGCCACCAGCACGTCCATCACTGCCATGGTAGTGTTCTGCACAAGGGCGTAAGCATCTGGCACATCCGTAGACTGCTGCGCCCAGGCGCCCGATACAAGCAGCAAAAAGCTCACCGCCCAACCTCTGTATACGCGAAACAACATTCCCACCTCCATAACCCTAATTAGTGACTACCCCAAGCCGCAATGCACTGTATAATCTACCCCTGCAAAAAGGTGACACTGACCACCCCGGCAGCAGACGCTGCCCCCACCTTTATACGACAACGGGTTTGCTCCGGCAGTTCCAGGGCACTGCACGGCGCATACTTTAACAGGAAACTCGCCTATATGCTGTTAGCTGCAGCAACCATTCTACTTTGTTTCATTGTGTTGATCTGGAGTGCCGACCTGTTTGTGGCAGGCGCCGCATCAATCGCGGAAAATATGGGGATGTCGCCTATCATCATAGGCCTGACCATTGTTTCCCTGGGCACTTCAGCACCGGAAATCCTGGTATCACTCACCGCGTCCCTGGCCGACTCCGGTGAATTGGCCGTCGGCAATGCTATCGGCTCCAATATCGCCAACATCAGTCTCGTATTGGGTGTCACGCTATTGATTTCACCCCTGATGGTAAACCAGAGCTGCATGAAAAAAGAAGTCCCCTTGCTGTTGCTGACCACAGCCGCCGTCGGCATGCTGCTCCTGGACGGGGTTCTGTCCAACCTCGACGGCTGGTTGATGCTGGGCGCCCTGGTACTCATCGTGACACAAATGGTACGCGGGCAGAAAAAAGACCGGGGCATGCTGACTGAGGCAATTGAGGAGCCCCTGCACCACCTGAAGCCACTGAGAGCCTGGCTCAGCTTCCTGGTCGGACTGACCTTGCTGGTGGTGAGCTCCAAAATGCTGGTTTGGAGCGCTGTGTTTACAGCAAAAGAATTGGGTGTATCAGAACTCGTTATCGGCCTCACTATTGTAGCGGTAGGTACCAGCCTGCCCGAACTGGCCGCTACTGTCACCAGTGCCCTGCGCGGACACACCGAGATCGCCCTGGGTAACATAATCGGTTCCAACATGTTCAATTTACTGGCCGTGATGTCTATTCCGGGAATTGTCGGGCCAGAACAACTGGAATCCGCGGTGATATCGCGGGATTATCCGGTCATGACTTTTCTGACTGTACTGCTCGCCATGGCTATTTTCGTCAGCCGCAAACGCGTGAAATCCAGCGCTGGTCATTCCTACCTGGGACGCACTGTAGGAACCTTGTTAGTGTCATTCTATGCACTGTATTATTACTGGTTACACGTATCCATATAGGAAAGGAACTTTTTATGCCGGAGCAAAGCTCCATCAGCTATGCAAGCTCAGCGCGACGCACCATCAGCATGGAGTCCGCTGCCGTGGCCGCACTGGAACAGCGTATCGGCGTGGATTTCAATCGTGCCTGCGACCTCCTGCTCCAGACCAAAGGCCGGGTCATCGTCACCGGCATGGGTAAGTCCGGACACATCGCACGCAAGATCGCCGCCACGCTGGCCAGCACGGGAACACCCGCTTTTTTCGTACACCCGGGCGAAGCCAGTCACGGGGATATGGGTATGATCACTGCGGTAGATGCGGTGATCGCCCTGTCTAACAGCGGCTCTGTGGCAGAAATCATCACCCTGTTACCCCTGCTGAAAAGACTGGGGATCCCACTGATAAGCATGACCGGTAACCAGCAGTCGACTCTGGCCCTGGCCTCGGATGTTCATCTTGATACAGGCGTGGAGACCGAGGCCTGCCCGCTGGACCTGGCACCAACTTCCAGCACCACCACCGCCCTGGTGATGGGCGACGCATTGGCCATTGCACTGCTGGAAGCCCGTGGCTTCACCGCAGACGATTTCGCTTTCTCCCACCCCGGTGGCACCCTGGGCAAGCAACTACTGCTCAAGGTAGAAGACATCATGCGCTCGGGCGACGCCATTCCCAGGGTGGGGCTGGCCACAAAACTATCCGAGGCATTGCTGGAGATCAGCAACAAGGGGCTGGGCATGACCACCGTGGTCGGTGCCAATGATGAACTGGCCGGAATCTTCACCGACGGCGACCTGCGCCGGGCCCTGGATGAACGCATCGATATCAACGAAACGCCCATCGAGCAACTGATGCATACCGGTGCGAAAACGGCCATGCCTGACATGCTGGCAGCAGAGGCGTTGCGCATTATGGAAGAAAACGAGATCAGTTCGCTGGTGGTGCTGGACGACAGCGGCGCGATGACCGGGGTCATTCACCTTGTACACCTGCTACACGCAGGCATTGCCTGATACGGAATCACCGCTAATGACTACCGCCCAAAATCGCGCCGTGCGCGGGGATGACAAAAAAAGGAGTTTCCGGATGCGCACTAAACTAATGAATACAGTAAAACCCGGGTGTATGGCATGATCACCAATTTAGAGACAGAAACAATCCAACCAAGGTGGAGGCCATCTATGTCCAGCCGCAGTCTGGTACTATTATTGCTGCTGATCCTGACGACAGGCCTGGTCCAGGCCCTGCCGGACGACCGGGACCAGCCCATCCATATCAGCGCCGATAAAGCCCTGCGCGACGAAAAGCAAGGCTTCACTGTATACAGTGGCAACGTGCAGATGGCACAGGGCAGCATGCGCCTGGAAGCAGACAAGCTGACCATTTACCACGTCATCGATGAGGTGGACAAGGTCGTGGCGGAAGGCAGGCCGGCCAAAATGCAACAACAGCCAGAACTGGATAATGGAGTGGTTTACGCCCATGCCAGCGTCATCGAGTTTTTCAGGAGCGAAGATCGGGTACACCTGCAAACGAACGCCCGAATCGAACAGGATGGCGCCGTGGTTAGTGGTGACTCCATCGACTACTTAATCACTGAACAACTGGTCAAGGCAGATTCAGATCAGACCGTGGAAGGCAACAGGGTGAATGTGGTGATTCCGCCCAGCAGTCAGTCCGACGCAGCCAAACCGGGCCAGGGTACTAAAACCAAGGTCAATACCCCATCCGGCAAGCCCCTGCCACCAGCAGGCACCGTGCCCGATGGCACAGTGCAAGAAGAAGGCACTCCGCCCGAGGAATCAACAGAGAAAGAGGATGCCAGTGGCGCAACTGATAGCGAGTAACCTGGCCAAAGCTTACGGTGGCCGGGAAGTAGTGCAGGATGTGTCACTGCAGATAGACAGCGGGCAGGTCGTGGGCCTGCTGGGGCCTAATGGCGCCGGCAAAACCACCTGTTTTTACATGATCATCGGTATCGTCCGGCCGGATCGCGGCACCATCACTATCAATGGCGAGGATATAACCGCACGAACCATGCACGAGCGGGCCCGGCGCGGCATAGGCTATCTGCCACAGGAAGCCTCCATCTTTCGGAAACTCACGGTGGGGGACAATATCATGGCCATTCTTGAGACCCGAGGTGACCTCGACAAGAAACAGCGCCGGGTACGGCAAGACGAACTCCTGGAGGAGTTCCATGTCGAGCATTTACGTGACAACCTGGGACAGTCCCTGTCCGGCGGGGAGCGGCGCCGTATTGAAATCGCCCGGGCCCTGGCCACGGAGCCCGAATTCATCCTGCTGGATGAACCTTTCGCCGGCGTAGACCCCATCTCGGTCAACGACATCAAGCAGATCATCAATCACCTGCGTGATCGCGGTATTGGTATCCTGATTACCGATCACAATGTGCGCGATACCCTGGATATCTGTGAAAAGGCCTATATCGTCGGTGAGGGGCATATCATCGCCGCCGGCACCGCAGGGGAGATACTGGCGAGTGAGCGTGTTCGCCAGGTTTACCTGGGCGACCAGTTCAGCATGTAGGCAGGTACCCCTTCCGGCTGATATATCAGCCCCGTAGAGGGTATCGATGACGTGAAAGAATCGGCCAGCAACCCTCCATATTTCCCCGCAAGCAATTTTCGCGCCAAAGTGTTGCCAGACACGGGCCGCCGGCGCTACACTGACGGCATAAACCCTGGGAAAACAGTGCGGCGCAGCCGCAGCACCGGAGTACTCCAAACGCATACATGAAACAATCGCTCCAACTAAAACTGGGCCAACAGCTGACGATGACACCGCAGCTGCAACAGGCTATCCGGTTGTTGCAGTTGTCCACTGTGGATCTTCAACAGGAAATCCAGCAAGCTCTGGAGAGCAACCCCCTACTGGAAGTGTCCGAAGAGGAAGAATCCGGGACACCCCCGGAGCAGCGTGACGAAATAGAGGCCGCCACCGGTGACGGCCCGCTACAGAGCCTCGAGCAGGCAGCCACGGATGCCTCCGGTGACGGTACCGAGTGGGATTCAGACACCGCACAAATGACCCTGCCGGACGAACTGCCCGTCGATACCCAGTGGGAAGATCTGCTGCCCTCTGCCTCCGCCCCTCCTCCCCAGGGCGATGACTTCAGCGATATGGATTTCGAGGGCCGCAACTCCGCCAGTGAGACCCTGCGAGAGCAGCTGCTGTGGCAGCTCAGCCTTACCCGCTTATCCGACACCGACCGCTTGATCGCCCTGTCCATTATCGATGACACTGACGACAATGGGCGGCTCGTTATAAGCGTCGAAGACATTCACGATTCCATGCCCTCGGACCTGGATATAGACCTGGACGAGGTGGTCGCCGTACTGCATCGCCTGCAGCAGTTTGAACCAGCCGGAGTCTGCACACGCGACCTGCAGGAATGCCTGCTGGTGCAGTTGCAGCAACTACCCCCGTCCACACCCTGGCTTGAACAGGCCAAATCGATTCTCAGCCGCCACATCAATCAACTGGGCAGTCGCGATTACAGCCAGATTTTGAGGCGCACCCGACTCAAGGAACCTGAGCTGAAAGAAGTGTTGGCCCTGATACAAACACTGGACCCCAATCCGGGAAAATCCGCCGTGCCGGACACTATCGACTATGTGGTGCCGGATGTATTTGTCAGCAAGAAAAATGGCCGCTGGCTGGTGGAGCTAAACCCGGACATCGCTCCGAAATTACGTATAAACGCCGGCTACGCCAGCCTTATCAAAAGGGCGGACAGCAGCGCCGATAACACCTTCCTGCGTGACAACCTGCAGGAGGCGCGCTGGTTCCTGAAAAGCCTGCACAGCCGCAACGAAACACTAATGAAAGTAGCCAGTAAAATTGTTGAACACCAACGGAATTTCCTTGAATATGGCGAAGAGGCGATGAAGCCTCTGGTGCTACATGACATCGCTGAAGCGATAGAAATGCACGAGTCCACCATATCCAGAGTTACTACACAGAAGTATATGCACACACCCCGCGGTATTTTTGAGCTGAAGTATTTCTTCTCCAGCCATGTGGCGACCACATCTGGCGGCGAGTGTTCATCCACAGCTATTCGCGCCCTGATCAAAAAACTGGTGGCGGCAGAGAACCCCCGCAAACCGCTGAGCGACAACAAGATCACTCGATTGCTGGAAGAACAGGGCATCAAAGTGGCCAGGCGCACCATTGCCAAGTACCGGGACACATTATTTATACCGCCATCGAACGAGCGCAAGAGATTGGTCTAGAATTAATGGTAGAAACCCGGCATTACCGGTATCGGGCTGGCCCGATTTAACAAAGCAAAGGAGCTATTTATGCAACTAAATGTTACTGGTCACCACCTTGAAGTTACAACTCCATTGAAGGAATACGTTGAGAGTAAATTTGAACGCCTGCAACGACATTTTGACCAGATCACCACCACCCATGTGATCCTGACTGTAGAGAAAATGGTGCAAAAAGCCGAAGCGACGGTCCACATCGCAGGTGCCGATCTCTTCGCGCACGCAGAATCCGAGGACATGTATGCCGCAATCGACGCCATGGCTGACAAACTCGACCGCCAGCTAATCAAGCACAAGCAGAAACACAGAGGACACTAAACCCTGCACTATGCATTCTCTAAGCCAAATCCTGACCCCTGAACGCACAGTCTGTCGCGCCCCGGGGGTCAGTAAAAAAAGATTACTTGAAACCATCGCCAGAATTATCAGTGAAGATCAACTGTCCCTGCCCTATGACGAGGTGTTGGACCACCTGATCGCCAGAGAAAAACTGGGCAGCACCGGACTCGGCCAGGGCATTGCCATTCCCCACTGTCGGGCTGGCAATTGCACCCTGCCACTGGGCACTCTACTCACCCTGGAAGATCCCATAGATTTCGACGCACCGGATGACAAGCCTGTGGACCTGTTGTTCGTGCTGTTGGTGCCAGAAGAGGCTCATCAGCAACACCTGGATATTCTGGCCAACATTGCCCGCCTGTTCAGCCAGGCTGAGTTCTGCCAGCGATTGCGCGCAGCCCCTGATCATCAGGCGCTGTACGACATCGCCAACAGCCAGACTACGTGAGTGACCACGGCATGCAACTGATCATTATCAGTGGCCGTTCCGGCTCGGGAAAGAGTACCGCGCTGCACCAGCTGGAAGATGAGGGTTACTACTGCATCGACAATCTCCCGGTGGCCCTGTTGCCATCCCTGATGGAGGAGGCCAGCGGTGAACAATTTCACCACTTTCAGGGTACAGCAGTGTGCATCGACGCTCGCAATGCCCGCAAAGACCTGGAGGATTTCACCGCTATTCTCGACTCTCTGCCAGAGTCAGTGGACACTCAAATCCTGTTTCTCGACGCCCAGGATGCCACCCTGATCCAACGTTTCAGCGAAACCCGACGCCGGCACCCCCTGAGCAGTGAGATCACCTCCCTGGCCGAAGCCATCGACAAGGAGCGCCAACTGCTTGAAGCTATAGCCGGCAATGCCTCACTGGCACTGGATACCAGCCAGATGACCATTTACGAACTGCGCGACACTATCAAACAGCGGTTACTCGGAACAACCTCCGGCACAATGTCCATACTGGTGCAGTCTTTCGGTTTCAAGCGCGGCGTACCCGCGGATGCAGACCTGGTTTTCGATGTGCGAATGCTGCCTAATCCACACTGGGTAAAGGAGCTGCGCCTGCAAAATGGCCTCGACGGTGAGGTACAGTCCTTCCTTGAATCCCAACCCATGACGACAGAACTGTACCACGACATCTGTCACTATCTGGATAACTGGCTACCGCGCTACCGCGATAGCAACCGCAGCTACATAACCGTGGCTCTGGGTTGTACCGGCGGCCAACATCGGTCAGTATACCTGGCTGACCGTTTGTTCCGGCACTACCGGGAGCAATTTCCAAATATACATATAAGACATAGGGAACTGCGATAGTGCTGCAACCACCTGATAAGTTAGGATCAGATAGTTGGAGCACTTTGTGATCCAGACCCAGCTGACAATCATAAACAAACTCGGACTGCATGCCAGGGCGGCGGCAAAATTCGTGAACTGTACTTCTTCTTTTTCCAGCAGCATTGAGGCAGGGAAGGACGGCCAGCTGGTTGATGCCAAAAGCATCATGTCAGTCATGATGCTGGCTGCGGGCAAAGGCACAATACTGGACCTTAAAATACACGGCAGTGATGAAGAGGCGGCCCTGGCGGCCCTGAAAACACTGATTGAAAACCGCTTCGACGAGACCGAGTAAGCGTCAAATCTGTTACTAATCCCGTTGTTGTAGCCAATTCATTTCCGGATAATCAAACAATCAGGCAACCAGCTCTGAGGGGGGTTTTCGGGAATAACAATGATTCAGCCACAAGTGACATCCCAAAGAACTCTCAACAAGCTGTCCCTGGCCCTGGACAGTGGCACTCTGATGGATGTACGGCGCATGCTGAACGGCCTGCTCTCTGCCGAGGTCGCCCACCTGCTGGAATCTTCACCGCCCAAATTCCGCCATATTCTGTGGCAGATGGTAGAGGTAGAGCGCGAAGGTGAAGTGCTTGGTGAACTGAGCGACGAACTTCAGGCGCACTTTCTCAGTGATATGGATGCCGCCGAGGTAGCCCTCATTACCGAGGACCTGGCAGACGACGATATCGCCGATATCCTGCAGCAACTGCCCGGCCGCGTCACCTGGGAAGTACTCAACGCCATGGACCACCAGGACCGGGCTCGCCTGGAACAGGTGATGCATTACCCAGATGATATCGCTGGCGGCCTGATGAATACTGACACCATCACCATCCGGGCCAGGCTGACCCTGGACGTGGTGCTGCGCTATTTGCGGCGCCTCAATGAAATCCCCGAGATGACTGACAACCTGATCGTGGTCAACCGCTCAGATCAGTTCATCGGGCTACTGCCCCTGCGCACCCTGCTGGTATCCGATCCCTCGGCATCAGTGCGGGAGATGATGGTCACCAACGTGGAGCCCATCCCGGTTGATATGCCGGACACTGAGGTGGTGCGATTGTTCGAGCGCAATGACTGGGTATCCGCGCCAGTGGTAGACGGCAACGGTCGGTTACTGGGCCGGATCACCATTGATGACGTGGTTGACGTCATACGTGAGGACGCAGATCACTCCTTCATGTCCATGGCCGGCCTGGATGAAGAAGAGGACACTTTCGCCCCGCTCTACCGCGCTGCGCCCCGGCGAGCCATATGGTTAGGTGTCAACCTCATCACCGCTTTTATCGCGGCCTCAGTCATTAACCTGTTCCAGGGTACTATCGAAAAAGTGGTCGCCCTGGCTGTATTGATGCCCATCGTCGCCTCCATGGGTGGCATCGCCGGAACCCAGACGCTCACGGTACTGGTACGGGGTATCGCCATGGGCCAGATCGGCAGGAACAACCAGACCTGGCTGATTAAACGGGAATTACTGATCGGCTTGATGAACGGCATACTCTGGGCCGTTGTGGTAGCTGTAGCCGCCTCCCTCTGGTTTGACGACTGGAATATCGGTTTTATCATCGCCGCCGCCATGGTCATCAACCTGGTGACGGCGGCACTTACCGGCGCAGTTCTGCCACTGCTGATGACCCGCTTCAATATCGACCCCGCCCTGGCCGGTGGGGTGGTCCTCACCACGGTCACTGATGTGGTCGGCTTTGTTTCCTTCCTCGGACTTGCGACCCTGTTCTATGCCTGATGCGAACAACAATTCCGCCGATCTCGAAGAGCAACTCCCTCCCAGTAAAAGCGCGGTAAAACGCCGGATGCTGGCATTACAGCAACTGGGAGAATCACTGCTTGAACTGAATGATAAGCAACTGGCGCAGCTTCCCATCGCGGATGAACAACTGCTGCTGGCCCTGCGCGAAACCCGCCAGATACACAGTAACAGCGCCCGCAAGCGCCACCTGCAATTCATCGGCAAACTGATGCGCCACATCGACCCGCAGCCGATAGAACGCGCCATGGCGGCCATACATCGGGGTAAGCAAAAAAATGACAATGTCTTCCATCAGCTGGAACAACTGCGCGAGGATATTTTGGCGGCGGGGGTATCCGGGGTGGAATTGGCGACCGCGCGCTGGCCCGAGGCTGACAGGCAACAGCTACGACAGTTGGTGTTGCAACACCAACGGGAGACAAAACGGGGAAAACCACCGGCGGCGAGCCGCAAGCTATTCCGTTACCTGAGGGAGTTGCAGGAGTTCTACGGTACGCCCGACTGATCCGGGGTCTGGGGATTTGGCGCCTGTGAATCTGGAGCGTTGTGCGGTAACTCCCCACCCGCAGCAGGGCCCGCTTGCGGCGTTTGGTCATCTTTTATCTGTTGTGCCGCCGCGCTACCGGTGCGCTGTGAAGACGCATCGAAAATATGGTCAAACTCCACCTGGGGATCATCCCAGGAGCCACTGATACTGTAGACAGCGCTGGACAAGCGATTCACCTGCTTGTCAAATATCTTACTCACCACATACACACCCGCCGCTACCGGCAAGCTGGCTGCCAGCGCCACTATCCAGGGCAGGTTGTTGGCCATTGGCAACGTCGCCACCAGTTCGCCGTCCAGGCTTCGGGCCGTCACCTCGGAGACGCCACTGAACTGAAAGCTGGAGCCACCTTTCACATCCATCCGCGCAACTTCAATGGTACCACCGTGCAGGAATACCTCGCCGTCCACACTGTCAAAGGGGATCCCCGATTCGAACATGTGGGACAAACTCAAGCGCCTGACTATATCGGCAAGATTGAGAATACTCACCACCCTGAGCGCGCCGGTTGCGCCGGGGGGGGCCTCCAGAAAACTGCCGTGGCCTATATCAATCTGCATCACGCCCCGCCCGGTTGCCAGGGAGAGCCCCTGTGGAGGGCCTGGCCATCGCAGGTTGACATCGAGTTTTCCCTTTTTGGTCTCCATGATCTTCTGGTAGTCAAAATAGGCCAGGGTCTGTCCCAGGTCATCAAAGCTAAAGGTGGCCTGCAACTCACTCTGGCTGTCCGATCCCTGCCTCCAGACCAGTCGCCCCGGACTTTCGATGCGCAACTGAATACTGGCCAACTCTCCAATGATATTGTTTGCCGTCAGTACCGCGCCCTGGCTGCGCAGGTCAAAAGCGAGTTCCCCCAGGCGCTGATCGCCCTGGTAAAGGTCATTTATCGTCACATCTATAGCGGGCAGTTCCAGCACCGGTTGATTTTCTTCTACAGCCAGCTCCAACTGGTCCAGGGCTGATAGGTCCAGGTATTCGATCTCCAGTTGTGACACCGTGTCATCCTGTGCCAAAAGCAACTTACCCCGCACCCAATCCGTAGCAAAGGACAGGCGCCATAAAGCGGACTCGATCGCCAGGCTGAACCGCACATCCTGTAGCTCCTGCCCCCCTATCACCAGGGTATCCACCTGCAACTGGTCGATGATAATCGCCAATTCCCGGCTCCGGCTATCTTCACCCACACTGCCCGCCACCACTGCCGGATCTACCGCCAGTGCCGATTCCGGGGCGACTTTTGTCCCGGTGGCCGCCGCTTCATCGTGCACTACGGAGTCGGCGATAAAATATTCTGAAGCAAAGCGCAGCCACTCATCCCCCTGTATCAGTGGCACGTGGCCATTGATGCGCAAAACACCTTCCTCCAGGAGGCCCGGCTCAGCCGCGATGGCCAGAGCGCCAGCACGAAGCGCTCCATCCGCCACATCCAGCTCGAGCTTTAGCTGCTCTCCCAGGGTCAGCGACAAGCGGTTGCCACCTCCGGCCAGGGGCATCTCCAGGTGAAACTGTCTTTCATCGGTATCAGACTTTCGCCAGGGCCGCGGGAGATCCAGGCTGACACCGGCCAGTGCACTGTCCACAATGAGAAGTGGAGACTCCCCGGGAGCGACCAGTACCTTGATATCGGCTGCGGTTTTCCCCTGGGCAAAGGCCAGGGGCTCCAGGTTCAGCCACTGCCGCACATCCGCCATATCCGCTTTGGTAGCAATGGCGACTTCCACCACTGAACTGCCCGGGTCATACCTGTCACGCGACCCCGGGTTGCGCTGTCCCACACTGGCATTGAGGGGCACACCCCACAGCTCTCCGGCCAGGTCTGTGGAACTGAACCCATCAGTAGTGCTGTAGGCAAACTCCCCATTTAGTTTACGAACAGGCAAATTCCCAGGAGTAATATCCAGGCCCACGTCATACCACCGGGTCGTGACATCGACTCTGGGGAGTGTGGATTTGTCGGTGAGGTTCATCTGTAGCTTGAGATCAGTGTGCAGGTCGCCCATCAATTCCCAGTCGGCAAATGCGCCTCCCACTATTCGGGTAAGCGGCGAATCATTCAGCACGGCCAAACCATCCGCCGCCGGCCCCCGCACCATGCCATCGACAGCCAACATGAGCTGACCGGCTTCATTTAACCAGGTTTCCACAGACAAATGCTCTACCTGAGACTCAAACAATCTGGCGTGATCGGCCCACACACTGACATTGACATCATCAATCAGGATGATACCGTCCAAAATCGTTACAGGAGGCCAGTGCGGATGATAATTGAGACCAGTATCTGCGACATTGAATGCCAATTGGATGGTGTGCAGCGGTGCGGTATTGGGCCGGACCGTACCGCGCCACGCGAAAGCGCCCTGCTCTACGAGTCCCTCTCCGATACTATCGGACAACCAGCCCCTCAGGACCGGATTAAGAACATCAGGCACATACTTGACCCGGTGCGTGGGATGGGAATCCTCCAGGCCCACCAACAAGTCCATCTCGATACCGATATCGGTGGGCACCAGGGGAACACTCAAGCCAAATAATACCTGTGCCGTACCCTCCTCACCCAGCGCGGTGACCAGGCCACTGGACAAGCTCAGGGTATCCGCGCCCCAATCGATATTTATGGTCCCATGGAAGTCCTCGTAGCGCAGAGGGTGCTTATAGATCGTGGGAAAATCCATCGTCAGCTGCTGACTATCGAGCACTACAAAACCACCCCCAGGGGCCATTTGCACATAACCGCTGGCGGAGGTCACCCCCGGCGCTCCCTTCCATGAGTCCACCGCAAGCCCCTCGAAGTTGGCCTCTACCTCCCAGTCTTTCACCGGCGCCGCAATATCACCCATACTGAACTGCAGGGACGAGAGTGTGCCACGCGGCTGCAGTACACGGAGCACATCGGCCAGTGCCACCGGAATGGCGTCCAGACCCGTCACAATGTCATTGATCGGCACCAGCGACACATCGGTGGTGCGCAAGCGCACCGCGTCACCCCATGTATCGAACTGCAATCTGGGTAGCTGCACCACCACCCCGTCTTTCTCCACTTCCAGACCCGAGGCAAACAAGGTCCAGTGATTCCTGCGCTCCAGCAGTCTTGCTTCTACCGCAATACGATCCAGCGGCACCTGCCAGGACTGGTCCTGCCCGGCTATGAGCAAATCACGGGCCTCGAGCCGCGCCTCAACTGTCGGTTTGCCCTTGTTCCAGGCCAGCCACAGCTCCAGTTCCAGAGTGCCGTCGGCCCAGACAGCCGGCGGCACAACCAACATATCCTTTACCGCCCCCATATTGGTGGACTGGATATCCAGATACAATTCTCCGCTGAATAAATCCGGCTCGAACGGGTCACCCACGCCCTCAGCAAGTATGGTGATATCAGTGCCCGCAGTTGACAGCAGGCTCGCTTCCATCTGTCGGTGACTGCCGTCTCGCGACAGGAGCAAGTCCAGGGACAGGTCGCGCACATCACCGTTGGGCATGGTCAACTGCAACGAGTTATTGCGCAGAGCGACCAACTCGACATTCAACAGAAACTCCCGAAGCCACTCGCCTATCTGCCCACCACCACCGTCGAGCCCCCTGATCCGCAGTTTACGCTGGGCGGTGAATTCACCGTACAAACTGAGATCATCCAGAGCCACACGCGTCATCTGCAGCGAGCGCGTGCGCAGGCTGTTGAACACATCCACGCCAATACGCCCCTCGGACAATTCCAGGGGGGGGGCGGCACTGCCGGGGGCGCTCAGGCTCAGGCCTTTAAGGACAATTATCGGGGTAAAGGATTGCCACTCGCCACTGACTCCCTTGGCTTCAACGGTAAAGGGCATACGACTATTGAGTTCCCGCAGAATCTCCACTTGCCAGGCGCCCAGGTTGAAGGCGAGCATACGGCCCAGGCTGACGTAGATCGCCAGCACTACAATCAGAGTGACGATAACACCCCAGAGTAAGCTGCTCAGCCTGTGAAAAAATGAGTTTTGCAATGATTATCCTGCGCTATGATGCTTTTAATGATGGCCGCGGCAAGCGTCACAGCCTCTATCCAGATAAAGTGTAGATTACAGTACTGCGCTTCACAGTAGTACGATGTCGAAGTGTTCCTGGGAGTAAGTCGGTTCTACCCGAAAACTTATCGTTTTGCCGATAAAATCCGCCAGGTCCGCCACATTGGCTGACTCCTCGTCCAATAAGCGGTCAACCACAGCCTGCGCAGCCAGCACCATAAGCGTTGCATTTTCGTAGGCTCTGGCATCACGCATGATCTCCCGGAAAATTTCATAGCAAATACTCTCAGCCGTCTTCAACATACCGCGGCCCCGGCAAACCGGACACTCCTCACACAGCGTCTGCTCCAGGCTCTCTCGGGTGCGCTTGCGCGTCATCTGTACCAGGCCCAGGTCGGATACGCCGGTGATCTTGTTGCGGGCTGGATCACCCTGCATGGCCTTTTCCAGTGTCCGGTGCACCTGGCGGCGGTGCTCCTGAGAGTTCATATCAATGAAATCAACGATGATGATACCGCCCAGATTACGCACCCGTAACTGACGCGCAAGTACGGTAGCCGCTTCCATATTAGTCCTGAAAGCTGTCTCTTCCTGATTGTGCCTGCCCACAAACGACCCTGTATTGACATCTATCGTGGTCATGGCCTCGGTCTGGTCGATGATCAGATAGCCTCCGGACTTGAGCTCGACCCTGCGACCCAGCGCGCGCTGGATTTCATCCTCGACCCCATGCAGGTCGAACAAGGGCCGCTCGCCGCTGTAGTGTTCCAGCAAGCCCGACACCTCCGGCACATACTCCCCACAAAATTCCCGCAGGGTGGTAAACCCCTCTCGGCTGTCGATCAGTATGCGTTCTACCGAGGGTCGTGCCAGGTCGCGGATAGTGCGCAGGTACAGGGGCAGGTCTTCATACAGTAATTCGGGCCTGGCCGGCCCCCTGGCGCGGCGTGAGATCGCAGCCCAGAGACGCTTGAGAAAACGCAAATCAGCCCTGATTTCCTCGACACCAACCCCTTCCGCGGCAGTGCGCAGAATAAAGCCGCCCGCTGCCTCCATGTATTCACTCACAAGCCCTTCAGCCAGCGCCTGCTGTAACCGCTCTCGCTCGGCGGGGTCCTCGATAAGCTGAGATACGCCCACGTGATCAGTCTGCGGCATTAACACGAGATAACGAGTGGAAACTGACAACTGCGTGGTAAGGCGGGCGCCCTTACTGCCCAGAGGGTCCTTGGTAACCTGCACCACCACCGTCTTACCGTCGTACAAATGATCCCTGATATTTTGTGAGTGGCGATTTCTGTCTTCCCGACCATTGCCATCAACGCTGATAATATCTGATGCGTGGATGAAGCCGGTGCGCTCAGTACCGATATCAACGAAGGCCGCCTGCATACCGGGCAGAACACGCACTACCTTACCAGCATAGATGTTTCCCACAATGCCGCGATTGGCAGCACGCTCGATTTGAATATCCTGGATTGCACCATTTTCCACCACGGCGACCCGTGTTTCCATCGGGGTGACATTGACCAGGATTTCCTCACTCACTCATGCACCTCGTCACCAGGGCCCAGTGCGGTTGTTATGCCATTGGACACCAGTAACTGCCATGTTTCGCACAGAGGCAGGCCCACCACATTACTGTAGCTGCCCTGGATTGACCTGACAAAGGCGCCACCAAGGCCCTGGATGCCGTAGCCACCGGCTTTATCCCAGGGTTCTTCCGTGGCCAGATAGGACTCGCATACTTCCCGACTCAACTGCGTGAACTCTACCTGGGTTTCCACCAGTTCACAGCACAGACCAGAAACGCTATACAGGCAGACCGCCGTGAATACCGAATGCTGGCGACCGCTGAGGCGGGCCAGAATCGCCAGGCCATGGAAGTGGTCCCGCGGCTTACCCAAAACTTTATCATCGATAACCACAATAGTATCTGCAGCGAGCACCGCGTGTTCCGGCACCGCATAGCGGGTAGCCACGGCGCTTGCCTTTTCCTGCGCCATGCGCTGTACGTAGTCTTCAGGGGCCTCGCTTGCCAGTGGCGCCTCATCGATATCCGCCGGATCACACAAATAGCTTACGCCAAGCTGATTCAGTAATTCCCGACGGCGCGGGGAAGCGGAAGCCAATATCAAACGAGTGCCAGTCATATCAGTTCACCCGGTAGTAGCGGCGCAACCCGCGCAGGGTATGTAACACCACCGGCCACAACAGTGCGCTGGAAACAGCGGGCAGCATAAAGAACAGCGAACGAGCACCAACCCCCTGCAGGTTCTGCACCCACTGGCAGATCAACTGGTTGATTCCCACCAGGACAAATACCACCCCCGCCTGTTGCCACAGGCTATAGACCCGCAGGCGCTGGTACAGGATCACAGATAACAGGGCGACCACCACAAGCGCGAAGGCATTCTGGCCAAGCACGGCCCCCTCCAACACATCCAGCCCCACGCCCAGCAACAGGCCAGTCACAACCCCTACCCGTGCCGGCAATGCGATAGTCCAGTAGATGAGCACCAGTGCAAGCCACTCGGGGCGGCCCCACAGCAGCCACTGGGGCAGCGGCAGCACCGCCAGCACATAGGCTACAAAAAAAGTTAGCAGTATGACCCCATAGCCATGTGACTCCTGGTCTACCAAGGATCAACCTTCCTCGTCCGCGCCAGAGGTAAACACCAGCAGCACGTGGCGACTGCGATCCAGCGCCGCACTGGGAATAGCCAGGATGCGTGCAAAAGCCCGCCCCGGGTCCCGCTCGATTTCACTGACAACCGCAACTGGATACCCCACAGGGAAGCGTCCGCCCAGGCCAGAGCTCACCAACAGATCCCCCGGACGAATATCGGTAGTGGCTGATACGTGGCGAATTTCCAGCGAGCCCAGTGCCCCTGTGACCTCGGCGATGGCGCGCACACCATTACGATTGACCTGCACCGGAATAGAGTGGGTAACGTCAGTAATCAGCAATGCGCGAGAGTTTCCGGCGCTGACTCCCACAACCTGCCCCATTAGACCATCGGAATCAATCAGCGGCTGGCCGACAAAAACACCGTCTCTCGCTCCCTTATTGAGCACCAACTGGTGACGCACGGGATCTGGAGAGATTCCTACAAGCTCAGCAACCAAAACATCATCGCGTAACAGGGCGGTGGAATTCAAAAGAGCTCGCAAGCGCACATTCTCCGCCTGCAATGAAGACATCTGGAGAGAACGACCCTTTAATACCAGACTTTCCTGGAGCAGGCGTTCGTTGTCCGCCAACAGTTGAGACCTGGACTGGATATGGACCTCACTCCAATCGCCAAGGCGCGTGGGGAGGTCGGCAAGCCAGTAGACAGGCGTTGCCACTGTATCGAGCAGAGATCGAGTAGTTTCCAGACGATTGAAGCGCAGGTCTGCCGTGATCAGTAGCACAACTGCCAGAGTGGCGAGCAACATACGCAAGCCCAGGGAGGATTCTTTGACGAATAGCGGCTTGATGTCGGAACCTCAATTTCCCGGTCAGTGCACCGCAGCCAGTTGAGAAAGCCTCAGTCGGCGCGTTACTCGGTAGACAGTAAATCTATAGTGCGTCGATCCATTCTCTCCATTGCATGGCCGCCACCACGGGCAACACAGGTCAATGGATCATCTGCGACAATGACCGGCAGGCCGGTCTCCTCTGAAATCAAGCGGTCCAGGTCCCTGAGCAGAGCGCCGCCGCCCGTCAGCACAATACCGCTCTCGGCGATATCGGCGGCCAGTTCCGGGGGTGACTGCTCCAGCGCGGATTTCACCGCTTGCACAATAGAAGACAGGGTATCCTGCAGGGACTCCAGAATCTCATCGCTGTTCAGGGTGAAGCTGCGCGGGACACCTTCCGCCAGGTTGCGGCCGCGCACGTCGATCTCACGCAACTCGCTGCCGGCAAAAGCGCAGCCTATTTCCAACTTGATGCGCTCAGCGGTGGCATCGCCGATCAAACTGCCGTAACGACGACGCACATGCGCGACAATGGCTTCATCAAAACGATCGCCCCCGACGCGAACGGAATCCCGATAAACGACCCCGTTGAGGGAAATTATCGCTACCTCGGTGGTGCCACCTCCAACATCCACAATCATGCAACCGGTGGCCTCCTCTACATTCAGCCCGGCGCCAATGGCAGCCGCCATCGGCTCCTCTATAAGCCGCACCTCCCTGGCGCCGGCGCTGAGGGCCGATTCACGGATCGCCCGACGCTCTACCTGGGTGGACATACAGGGCACACACACCAATACCCGCGGGCTGGGGCGTATAAATTTGCTCTCATGTACCTTGGCGATAAAGTGCTGCAGCATCTTCTCGGTGACCTGGAAGTCGGCGATCACACCGTCTTTCAAGGGGCGGATGGCTGTAATATTCCCTGGTGTGCGGCCCAGCATCCGCTTGGCCTCGGTTCCGACCGCTTCGATGGTCTTCTGGCCATTGTGAATACGGATAGCAACCACCGAGGGCTCATCCAGCACAATTCCCTTATCGCGTACATAAATCAGGGTGTTGGCCGTACCCAAATCAATGGAGAGGTCATTGGAGAACACTCCACGCAATTTTTTCAGCATTAATTCCTACTACCTTATGACGACAACGGGGAACTCTTTTTGGGGAGTCCTGCATGCTTCCCTGGCCGCTCGGCATTCCCGGCCGGGAAGCGGGCGGAGATGATCTTTTTTTGTAGTTGTATTATTCCCGCAACTGTATCAATCACGGGGATTTTGGGCAAGGCGCAAATGTGATAAGTTTACGCCCCCCGCCGCCTGAGGGCGACTTTTTGTGGTTGTGAGCATGTCTATAGAGCAAGACGAGATTGAAAAGATAGCGGAGCTGGCGCGTATCCGCATATCCAGCGAGCAAATCGGCCAGGTGACCGAGCGTATCACCGAGATACTGCAGATGATGGGCCAGTTACAGGCCGTGGACACACGTGATATCGAACCTATGGCCAACCCGCTGGACGCCACCCAACGCCTGCGCGCGGATGAAGTCACCGAGTTCGACCATCGCGAAGCCTTCCAGGCCATTGCCCCCGCCGTGGAAAACGGCCTTTATCTGGTTCCCAAAGTTATCGATTAGACGGCTGACGCCGCCAGGACTGCCATAATGCACAATAAATCTGTCGCCCGGTTGGTACAGGGGCTGCGCGAGAAACAGTTTTCCAGCGTGGAAGTTACTCGCTGCTTCCTGGACCGCATCGCGGCACACGACAGCCAGTACAACAGCTTTATCAGCGTGGATGAAGCATCGGCCCTGACCGCTGCCAAAGCCGCGGATAAGCAGCTGGCCGGCGGTGATGCCGCCACCCTGACCGGTATACCCATTGCCCATAAGGATATCTTCTGCACCAAGGGCATGCGCACCAGCTGCGGTTCGCGCATGCTGGATAACTTTATACCACCATACGATGCCACCCTGATCCAGCATTTCAAAAGGGACGGCGCGGTAATTTTGGGCAAGACCAATATGGATGAGTTCGCCATGGGCTCCTCCAACGAAAACAGCTTTTACGGCCCGGTAAAAAACCCCTGGGATACAGATCTTGTGCCGGGTGGCTCCTCCGGCGGATCAGCCGCCGCAGTAGCCGCCTTGCTGGCTCCCGCAGCCACCGGCACAGATACGGGGGGATCTATTCGCCAGCCGGCCGCCTTCTGCGGTATCACCGGCCTCAAACCCACCTATGGCCGTGTCTCGCGCCTGGGCATGGTGGCCTTCGCCTCCAGCCTGGACCAGGCCGGCCCCATGGCGCACAGCGCCGAGGACTGCGCCCTGCTGCTCAATACCATGGCCGGGCTGGACCCCCTGGACTCCACCTCCTCAGAGATGCCGGTGGAGGACTACCGCACCAGACTCGACAACAGCCTGGACGGTCTGCGTATTGGCCTGCCCGGTGAATACTTCGGCGACGGGCTCGATAAAGCAACCGGGGAGTGCATCAATGCCGCGCTTAAGGAACTGGAAGCCCAGGGCGCGACGCTGGTGGACGTATCGCTGCCCCACAGCCAGCTGACGATCCCGACCTATTACATCATCGCCCCGGCGGAGGCCTCCACCAACCTGTCCCGTTTTGATGGCGTGCGTTACGGCCACCGCTGCGACAACCCCACTGACCTGCATGATCTCTACACGCGCACCCGCGAAGAGGGCTTTGGTGATGAGGTGAAGCGCCGTATCCTGGTAGGCACCTATGCTTTATCCGCCGGTTACTACGATGCCTACTACAAAAAG
>QNFS01000005.1 GCA_003646415.1 Gammaproteobacteria bacterium | reverse complement strand
CATGGAGACTAACTATTACGAGGCTTACAATCGCGACAACGTGCGGCTTGTAGACATTGAGGAAACCCCGATAGAGAAGATCACACCCACTGGCATCAAGACGTCAAATGAGGAGTTTGAATTCGATATCATCGTGTATGCCACCGGCTTTGATGCGATAACAGGTTCATTCGACCGTATTGATATCGAGGGTGTCGATGGTCAGAAGCTGCGTGACAAGTGGGTCGATAATCCGATCAACTACCTTGGTGTTCAGGTTTCTGGCTTCCCGAACATGTTCACACTCGCAGGACCAACGGCGGGGTCGAACTCAACGAACTTCCCACGTGGTATCGAACTGGGTGTCAACTGGGCGACGGATCTCGTGAAATATATTCTGGCTAATGACATCACTCGTGTTGAGGCTACACCCGAAGCCGAGCAGGAATGGTCTGAGCATGTCAAGGAACTATACAACCATGTGCTGTTACGCAAGGCCAAGTCCTGGTTTACGGGTTACAATTCCAATGTTGAAGATCACGACAGGATTCGCTACCTGATATACAACGGTGGTGCTCCGGCCTACCGGAAGCATCTGACCAGGGTTGCCGCCAATGGTTACGAGGGGTTTATAGTCGACTGACAAGCCGGGTATCTAAACAGCTTGATTCGTTGTGTTCTTTTAGCGCCAACACAACTAAAGTAGCAATAACCTGACTGACACGCTTGTCAGCCACGCAGACACTGGCAAGAAACACGTAAATGTGATCTCTTTTCTGGAGAACACATTTGGCTCATTTGGAGAAGGGGTTTGCCATGAGCTCGTTTTCGGCTTTATTAACTGACGTTCGAGCCTGCACAATCTGTGCGGCGCATTTACCTCTCGGTGCCCGGCCTGTCTTTCAGTTGTATCCCAAAGCAAAGATTCTTATTGCTGGGCAAGCACCTGGCAAAAAGGTGCATGAGTCAGGCGTACCGTTCGATGATGCCAGCGGCAATCCTTTACGCGAGTGGATGGGTGCGTCGAGTGATCCGAGTATTGAGTTAGAGTGAATAATATATTTGAGGAAATCCCGGCAGTTTTGCACAGCGAAGTATTTGACTCGCTGGTCGAGGCCAATAGTGTAAAAATAGAGCGCATCGTATCCAGGGGGCATGTTTCACCGGAATCCGGTTGGTATGATCAGGGCCAGGATGAATGGGTCATGGTACTGAGGGGGCAGGCTGTTATTGCGTTTGAAGATAAGCCGACCATTACCTTGCGAGAAGGTGATTACATCAATATAAAGGCGCATGAAAAACACCGGGTCCAGTGGACGGACCCTGATCAGGAGACTCTGTGGTTGGCAGTTCATTATGAAAGCTAGCATTTCGCAATTTGATGCCGAGAATGAATACTTTTTCGATGAAAGTTGTTTCATCACGGAATTATCCAATTCTGCCGATGATCCCGGAGTATCGGTTGCCCGGGCACGGTTTGTGGTGCAAAAGGTAATCAACAAGAATTCCATTGGAGATGAGTCATGGCTGAAAAATTTGAAGCACTTACCGACAAACATATTGAGTTTATAAAGGAGCAGCATCTCTATTTTATCGGTACGGCGGGGGCAGAAGGCTTTGT
The DNA here is from genome assembly GCA_003646415.1 of Gammaproteobacteria bacterium. Classification (GTDB taxonomy): domain Bacteria; phylum Pseudomonadota; class Gammaproteobacteria; order Pseudomonadales; family Halieaceae; genus JBALVO01. The sequence continues at coordinate 33,402 of QNFS01000005.1, read as the reverse complement.
CAGTGTTTCTCCCAAGGGAATGGACAGTTTTAGAATTATTAATAGTTCCAAAGTGGCCTGGTTAAATTTGACTGGCAGTGGTAATGAAACAGCGGCACACGTGCTGGAAAATGGCCGAATGACTGTGATGTTCTGTTCCTTCGATAAGCAACCGCTAATTTTGAGATTGTACGGCCAGGCTACAGCTACTCACCCCCGTGACGAGAAGTGGGGCGAGCTGGTGGCGCTGTTTCCCGAGTATGTGGGCGCCCGGCAGATATTCGAACTGGAGCTCGAGTTGGTGCAAACTTCATGTGGTTATGCTGTGCCATATTATGAGCTGAAAGGTGAGAGGCCAACACTGACCAAGTGGTCGGATAATCACGGCAATGCGGGCATTGAACAATACTGGCGGGAAAAAAATGTAAAAAGCCTGAATGATAAAGACACCGGAATTTTATAAGGTGCACCTGGTCCCCGTCACTTAAAAGCCCGGTGATATGCAGAACGAAGCTATCAATCCCGATTTTTTATTGCTGCTTGCGGCTGATGCAATTCTTCTGCTGCATGTGCTGTTTGTGGCCTTTGTGATTGTGGGTTTGGTTCTAATAATTTTCGGGGGATTGCGCGGCTGGTACTGGGTCAGGAATTTATGGTTTCGGGTGTCGCATCTTATTGCCATTGGTATCGTCGTTGTTCAGTCCTGGTTTGGGGTCATTTGTCCCCTGACCATCTGGGAAATGGCTCTGCGACCCCAGGCTGAGGGTACAACTCATTCGGGTACTTTTATAAGTTATTGGCTGGGTCACATTTTATATTATCAGTTACCGCCATGGGTTTTTGTTGTATCTTATACAGTATTCGGAGTGCTGGTGGTGGCTTGTTGGTTATGGGTTCGACCGCGTCCCTTCGGCTGACCGCTTCGCGCCACCAGTTGTCCTCGATGGGGTGAGTAAACGTTAGCACTTAAAGAATCAGAGGAGAACCCCATGATAAATATGAAGACCGCTACAGCTGAAGAAATAACGAAAATTCTTCCATACCTGAAGGTATTTTCATCTCTTAACGAAAAAATATATCGTTGGAGCGGTGGTCGTATATTGGGAAAACTGAATGGCTATGATGTTATCCTGGTGACCATGACCGGCGCAAAGTCTGGCAAAAAACGTGTAATCCCATTAATGTATGTGCCCTACAAAGAGGGCGTTATTATCGTTGCTTCCCAGGCCGGTGCGCCAAAAAATCCGGTTTGGTTTAACAATCTGGTCGCGCATCCTGATATCGAAGTACGGTACAAAAATAATAAAATGAGACTGCGTGCGCGGCGCGCGGATGCAGAGGAGAAACAGCTTGTGTGGCCCGTGTGTTGCAAACATTATCCGGACTACGACGTTTATCAAAAACGCACAGATCGGGATATTCCGGTATTTATTTGTGAGCCAGTGTAGCTGAATCGTTTGAACCATCGTGAAGGTTCACTCCTCATCACCGCAGTATACTAGTGCACTTTATCCGCCTAGCGCCCAATAAACTCGGGCTTTTTCTTGTTCAAAAAGGCATCCAGTCCTATCTGCACATCCTGCGAATAGATGTGCTTGGCTGCGAGTCTAACTTCCATATCCAGCCCGGTATCGAGATCAACACTCAGGCCACGGTCAACCAGGAACTTGGTTGAGGCCAACCCAACGGGGCTTTTTGATGCCAGAACGGCGGTCATCTCGTCCAGTTTCTCTTCTATTTTATCTGCTGGCACGACGGCATTGATCAAACCCCATTCTTCGGCGGTATGTGCACTGATCCACTCCCCCGAATAAAGCAACCACTTGGCGCGCCGCTCACCGATCAGGCGCGGCAGCCGCTGGGTACCACCACCCCCCGCGAGCAGCCCGAAGTTGGCATGCTGATCACCGATCCGCGCATCCTCCGTGGCAATCGCCAGGTCACAGCACATCAACAGTTCCAGTCCGCCGGCCAGCGCCATTCCGTGTATCACGACAATGGTCGGCTTGCTACAGCCAGCCAGCCGGTTGAATGCCCGGTACCAACGCCGCAAAAAACGCTCGGTAATGTGGGGGTCTTCCGAGCTGCGCGGCAGTGCTTTCAGGTCTGCTCCGGTACAGAATGCCTTGCCTGTACTTCTCAATACCACAGCACGCACCTCAGGGCGTTCTTCAATTTCCCCCACATACTGCTCTAGCAGATCAAGGCTATCCGGGTGCAGTGCATTGAACTGTTCAGGGCGATTCAGGGTAATCGTGGCAATAGCGCCTTCAATAGATAACAGCATGACTTTTGACATAAGGAATACTCCGTTGTGACTAAATAACCGGTTGAGGTGGCCTTGTAAATTTTCAGATAAACTACCTGAAATCAAGACCCTCGATTATAGAGGTAAATGAAAGCATATTAAAAGTGCCTAAATGTTATTAAAGATTACGCGGATTCAAATTCATTGGCTATTAACTGGAGGATATGCCAAGCGCCATTACTTTTTTACTAAGTGCGATATTTTCAAGCTTATGTTTGTCAGGTAGCATAGAATAATTCGTCACTGTAACCAAAAATCCTATGAATTGTATCAATCGGGCAGAACTGAGATTCTGGCAGTCAGGAAAAGACATAAAACTTGCTGGCTTTGAATGGCGCAACAACAAACCACTGGCATTGTTATCACATGCAAATGGGTTTTGTGCCGCCACCTGGGCACTCGTCGTACACCATCTATTGCCCCACTACCATGTGATTGCATTTGATACCCGTGGGCATGGCCAGTCATCGACACCACCGGCCCCGGAAGCATATCAGTGGAAGTATCTCGTGGATGATCTGCTAGGGCTAACTGAACAAATATTGTCGGTAAAAGGAGAGCAACAGGTCGCCCTGGCGGTAGGTAGTTCCCTGGGAGGAGTCATCACGGCGGCTGCTGCAGCGGCAAAGCCGGAATTATTCCAGCGTGTTGTCATGTTGGACTCTCCGATAGTTCCCAATGCAGCGACAACCAGCCGCCTTGGCCTGGAAATGCCCAACGCTACCATGAACCCTGGTGAGAGTATTAGTGATATCGCCAGACGTAGACGAGCAGTCTGGGATTCAAGAGAAGTCGCTCGCAATAAATGGCGTGGTAAGCCAATGTTTGCAGGCTGGGATAACCAGGCGTTTGAACTCTACCTGAAATATGGCTTTAAGGATTGTTCAGACGGTACCGTTGAACTTGCATGTCCCCCTGAAGTGGAAGCCGCTATCTTCGATCAGACTGGTAGCATTAATATATTTGATTGCGCCAGCCTCATTCGCTGTCCGATTCAGGTTGTGCATGCTGCCAGGGGCCCTTTTCCAGAGGTGTTATACCAGGAGTTAGCAAGACTGTGTCCACAAGGGGAGTTTGTTTCGATTGATGGCGGGCATCTGCTGCCAATGGAGGTTCCAGAATTGACAGCAAAATTATTGATAAATAAAAATTAGTGCGCATCCGGAAACGCCGGCTTGCCAACGATGCCGTCATTCTCGCGCAGGCGGGAATCCAGAAAAATTGAGGGCTTACTGGACCCCCGCCTCCGTGGGGGTGACAAATAGTGAATTAATCAGATGTTCCTTAGAGTTACACAGAGTTTTGGTGAAACGTCATCAGGCAGAACAGTGTAAATAGTAACGTTGGGGGGTGAAAATGAATGAATACTAAATTAAATGCGGCTCAACCAGCCCTGGATGAGTTGGCTCAAAATATTGGGAAATTACTGGTTGCAAAAGGTCAATCCATTGCTGTGGCAGAGTCATCTACCGGAGGTTTGATTTCAGCAGCACTATTGGCCATACCAGGCGCCTCCAAATACTATCGTGGCGGTAGCGTGGTCTATACGCGCCAGGCCTGGAAAGCTCTGCTTAATTCATCGATAGATACGGCTGGCGGCAAACCACTGAGTGAGGCCACGGCTCTTCACCTGGCTAAAACAATACAATGCCAACTCGATACGGATTGGGGGATTGGCGAGATAGGGGCTGCCGGTCCGACGGGTACCCGCTATGGCGACCCGGCAGGTCTGAGTTGCATTGCCGTGGTTGGCCCTGGTATAGAGTGCACAATCATCCTGAAAACAGGCCTGGCTGATCGAACTGATAATATGTGGGCTTTTACGCAAGCGGCACTGGACTTACTGGAAGATAATTTAAACTAGTGTACCTCGTCACTCATAATGTAACATTCAGAGCCTCCCTTCGGGCGAGCCGCCAATGGCTTTCTGCTGCCCATAGTGGCGGTCTACCTGCTTTACGTGATGAATAGTGGCCGGCTTCTGGGGGACTACAAAAATCGGTGGCGCAGCAATATAGTCGGTGGCCTGATCGTACTGGTGGTGTCAGGTTTGGGTGTCTTCAAACTGTTGCAGGCTTTTGAATTTGCCCGATAGTTTGACTGTGGGACAAGCTACACCATCACCCGCTGCAAGCACGAGCGACATGAACATCCTGTCCCCGGGCGGAGTAGGGAAGCGTCTTACCAATGAACCCCGCGCATCAACTGCGCAAACATTTTTTGTGCCAGGGCCAATTTAGTGGAGGGGACATCTTTTTTCTCCCGGGCTGCATCTTCCTCCGACAAGCCTCGCGCCGCGGCGGAATCCGGGAACAGCGCGTAGGCCTGGCTGAGAAATGCCTCTGTCACGCTGGGTACGGTGGCCTGCGCCACGGCGCCGGCCACACCCAAACCGGTAGATATGCGTTTTGGCTTGCTGATAATCGCCTTTATCACCAGGTCCCTGGCCTGCTCCGGCGAGAGCGTGGGGAAGGCCTTGTACAGGCTGGTAGGTGCAATCATGGGTGTACGTACCAGTGGCATGTGTATGGTGGTGAAATTGATATTATCTCCATTGTATTCCGGCGCGGCACAGAGGCTGAATGCATCCAGGGCGGCTTTGGATGCCACATAAGCTGAAAAGCGCGGCGGGCTGGTGAGCACACCGATGGAGGAAATATTGATAATCTGGCCGCTTTTCCTCTGCTCCATACCCGGCAGGAAGCCGAGGATCAGGCGCAGGGCGCCAAAGTAATTCAACTGCATGGTACGCTCGAAATCATGGTGGCGATCGTAGCTGTGCCGCACTGACCGGCGAATCGAACGACCGGCATTGTTGATCAATATGTCCACATGCCCGTGATCGGCAACTACATCGGCTACCAGTTTGTCGCAGGAGTCCATGTTGGACACATCGCAGGAGTAGGCCCTGGCCACGCCATCCTTAGTGGCGATTTCCTCCAGGGTTTCATCGAGTTTCTCCACGGTCCGCGCCACCAGGATGACGGTGGCTCCGGCCCTGGCAAGGCGCAGGGCACATTCCTTGCCAATACCGGAGGTGGCGCCGGTGACCACGACCACTTTGCCCTTCACCTTGCGCCGCAGCACGGCCAGTGTCGGCCGCCCGATCATGCGGTTAAACAGAGCGTCGATTTCGCCCACTATCGAGGTGGATTCCTTGCGCAGAAAGTGCAGCCAGTAGTCCCAGAGCGTGGGGGCATAGGACTCAAAAGGCGGACAACTGATATCTTCTTCAGCCAACAACTGTTGTGTTTTGCTGGAATCGAAGTGTGTCGGGTAATTGATATAGCCAATCACCTGTGGAGGAATTCCCATGCTCGAAACCAGCCGCTCTCCCAGTGCCTTCACCGGTGGCAGGTGCACGATGCCCTTCCCCGCCAGTATAGTGGCGGAGTCCAGCAGCGACGAGTCCACTGCCTTCAGCTGTGGCCCGCCAGAGATTTTCATCATGATCTTTAGCAAATCTCCCACGCGAATACCGTCCGGGTCGGTGATAAAGAAGCACTCCCCATCGTGATCTGACAGGTGCGCCAGGCAGTCTATGGCGGCCACTACGTAATCCACAGGTACAATGTTGAGTCGCCCGGCCTTGTTCATCAATAAAGGAAACCCCTCAGGAATCACCGAACTGAGGTTTTTCAGGGTCTCGAAGAAATAGTACGGGCCATCCACCTTGTCCATCTCACCGGTAGCGGAATCACCCACCACCATACCCGGGCGGTAGATACGCCATTTCATGCGCTTTTCTTTACGCACCAGTCCCTCGGAGTCATGCTTGGTACGGAAGTAGGGGTGATCCAGCGCCTCGGCCTCCTCGAACATATCCTCGGTGAACGTGCCGTCATACAGCCCCGCGGCGGCGATGGAACTTATCTGGTGAAAACAACCCGCGCGCAGGGCCTTGGAAAGTGCGATGGCATGTGCGGTACCTTCGATATTACTTATCTGCTGGCTTTGCGCATCGGCTTTCATGTCGTAAATAGCGGCGAGGTGGAAGAAGTGGTCTATCTTGCCGGCACGCTGCTTTATCCAGGCGGGCTTCACCCCCAACTTTGGCTTGCTGAGGTCCCCCTCCACGGCGATAACCTGCTCACTGGTGGCGCCCCACATCTGGCGCAGGCCCTCGATTTTGGGCAGTGAACTGGGACGCACCAGCAGGTATACCTTGCCGCCGCGATCAAGCAGCTTGGGAACCAGAAAACGACCGATAAAACCCGTACCGCCAGTGATGAAGTAGTTCATGCTGTTGTCCTTTTCTCTGGTTGCCCATGAAGGTGCGCAAGAGCAAATACACGGATTTACCCCGGCGGGTCAGGGTACATCGGACGGTCACCGGCATCAACCGCCATAATGTTATGCACCCGTTCGAGGCGCAGGCCACCCAGCAGCAAATTGACACGCTGCTGGTGGACAACCCATGGATTTTTTCAGTGGGCAAATTCAGTGATTTGGCCTTCGAGTGACCCAGGCCGGTGATTTACATTGTGCTGCGCGCCCGATAGAGTTGGCCGGTTGGCAGCCCGGTGGTTGTGTTAAACTTGGATTCCCATGAGTTCCTTTATCAAGAGCCTGTTTTTCGCAGTAGTGCTGCTAATCCCTGTGTTGTTGGCAGCCTGCAGCGCTATAGCCCCTGTTGAGGAACCTGAGGACCCACGCATAGGGCGACTGATCGCGGGTATGGATAAGTGTCTGGCAAATCAGGTCCTGACCAATGAGCAATTGCAGAGTCAGGCGCAACGACTGGATCGGCAAATGCTGCAACTGGATGAAATGACCGAGGGGCTGGCAGCGGCAACCGCAGCGCCTCTGGATGATGTATCCGGGCCTATGCCCGCGGTTGAGGCCTGTGCCGGATCATCGAAAGTATCGTCCAAACTGGTTGTGGGAGAACTGGAGCAGGTTTGGCTGCAGAATCTGGAACTGGCCCTCCCCGCCAGGATTGATACCGGTGCCGAAACGGCCTCTGTGGATGCGCGCAACATCGAGCTGTTTGAGCGAGATGGCAAGCGGTGGGTGCGGTTTGAGATACTACTTCCAGATACTGGTGAGCCCCTGCTTATAGAGCGCAAGCTCAAGCGCATGGTCGCTATTATCCAGTCGAACACAGCTGAGGCTGAGCGCCGGCCCGTTATCAAGCTGGGAGTGACCATCGGTTCTATCAGCCAAACTGCAGAATTTACCCTGAGCAATCGCAGCCATCTGGATTACCAACTCCTGATAGGTCGTAACATCCTCCAGGATGTTATGGTGGTGGATGTCAGCAAAAAAAATATTGCCCCCTATGTCACGGTTGGCAGCGGTGAAGTTGCACCGTGAGTGCCAGGCTGACATTCCACACGGTGCTGGTATTACTCGCTTTATGTGCGATTTTGGTTGCCATACTGCGGCACATGGAAACCGGCATTCCATTTTTTCCTGGGCAGGAAAAATCTGTTTGGCTGGTAGAGGCCAGGGTCGATTTTGTGGCGAAGGGCGGCGCGGTCGACGCCAGCCTCAGCCTGCCCGATAAACAGCTGCCGGGATTTGAACTCTACGAAGAGCAATCAGCGTCCCCCGGTTATGGATTTTCAATCGTTAGGGAAAATGGCGACAGGCGCGCCGAGTGGACCAAACGTGAGGCCCGGGGAGAACAGTCGCTTTACTACAGTGCCCAGTTTGTCGCATCTGACACGGCGGATTCCGCTACTGCCGATCCGGTGTATGAGGATCACCCCATCTACTGGGACGATGCGCAGGAGCTGGCTGCCGGGCAAGTACTTGGCCGCGCACAGGAGACATCCAGTTCCCCCCAGAGCCTGTCCCGGGAATTGATAAAATTGCTTAATAACCCGTCATCAGACCAGAACACGGCATTGCTGCGCTCGGATCAAACGAGTCAGGCGCAGCTGCTGATGCGCTTATTGGATCGCGCGGGTATAGCCACACGTTCTGTGATGGGGCTTTATCTGGAAGATGCCCGCCGCCGGCAGGTGTTGATGCCGATGGTGGAGATTCACACAGGGGAGCGCTGGTTGTTGTTCAATCCAAAAACTGGTGAGACCGGTGTCCCGATAAATCTTCTGCTCTGGCATCGCGGTGGGGTTTCGGTGCTGGATGTCACCGGAGGGCGGAGGTCGCACGTCAGTTTCTCGATGATTCGCCAGACTATTTCGGCCCGGCAGTTGTCAATGGCTAAGGGCAGCGAAAGCATCTTTTCCAGACTCGGTGTGCTCCGCTTGCCAATAGAAGAGCAGAGCATGTTCAAATTACTACTACTGCTTCCCCTGGGAGCAGCGGTTGTTGTATTCATGCGAGTGATTATCGGTTTGCAAACTGCCGGTACTTTTATGCCGATATTGATTTCACTGGCTTTTCTGCAAACCTCGCTACTGCCCGGGTTAATCAGCTTTGTATCGGTGGTTGGTATAGGCCTGGTTTTGCGCAGCTATCTTTCGCGTCTCAACCTCTTATTGGTGGCCAGAATTGCCACCCTTATCGTGCTGGTTATATTTGTTATTTCAGCACTTAGTATTATCGGTTACCAGATGGGCTATAGCACGGGCATGACTATCACGTTTTTCCCTATGATTATTATCGCCTGGACCATCGAGCGCATGTCTATTTTGTGGGAGGAGGAAGGGCCTCATGAAGTCCTGATACAAGGCGGTGGCAGCCTGGTTGTCGCCGTTATCGCCTACCTGTTGATGCAGTGGCCACTGCTGAAGCATCTCACCTTTAACTTTCCTGAACTGAACCTGGTATTGTTGGCCCTGATATTGGCGATGGGGAAATATACCGGGTACAAACTGTCCGAGCTGCGGCGCTTTCGGGCGATGGACGACCTCTGATGGGCATCGCCTGGATCAAGCCCGCACGCTTGCGGCAACAGGGTATGCTGGGAATGAATTGTCGCAATGTTGAATTCATCAACCGTTACAATGATCGCAGGCTTTATCCACTGGTCGACAATAAACTCAAAACCAAATTGCTGGCGCAGGAATACGGCGTACCCACGCCCAGGTTACAGTTCGTGGTGCGGGAGCAACACGAGATTAGCCATATCGAGCGGCAGTTGGTAGACCGGGAAACTTTTGTGCTCAAGCCGGCCAAGGGTTCAGGTGGCAAAGGTATTCTTGTGGTGGTTGGGCGCAGGGGTGATCGTTTCATCAAGAACTCTGGTGTAGAAATAGATGTTGCCGATATCCGACGCCATATGAGTAATATTCTCGCCGGCCTTTATTCTCTCGGGGGAACACCCGATGTGGTGGTCATCGAAGATCTGATTGCCTTCGATGAGTGCTTTGCCGGCTATTCTCATGAAGGCGTTCCCGATATTCGTATCATTGTTTTTCGTGGTTATCCGGTGATGGCCATGTTGCGCCTGGCCACACATGCCTCAGACGGCAAAGCAAACCTGCATCAGGGTGCCGTGGGCCTGGGGCTGGCGATGGACAGCGGTCGTTGCCTGAATGCAGTACAGTTCAGTCGCCGGATCAAATCGCACCCGGATACCGCTCGACCGCTCAACGATATCCACATAGCCGGGTGGCGGGATATTTTGATACTCGCCGCGCAGTGCCACGATATGATAGGGCTGGGCTATATTGGAACCGACATTGTTTTGGACCAGCACCTTGGTCCTCAACTGCTGGAACTCAATGCGCGCCCCGGTCTCTCGATCCAGATAGCGAATGGCCGCGGTCTGTTGCCCCGACTGCGCCATGTAGAGAGCTTGCAGGAGAGAAGGCAAATGCCTGCAGAGCAAAGGGTGGACTATGCTATGCGAAAATTTGCTGAGCCGGATGCTGCCGCACAGGGGCGGGCCTTATAGCAGATATGCGAAAACCAAAGAGCGTCAAGTGCGATTCACTTAACGTTCGGGGGGTGGATGTGGCAACCTTTTCCCTCGACTGGAAAAGCGGCGTCATCGACGATTACAATGAGGCGGCTGCAAACTTACTGGGAGTGACGCAGTCAGCGCTGTGCGGTAAGTTGTGGTCCACGGCGATCTGTTGTGAGGAAAACGCTGATTCGACCCTGATGCTGGCCATGACGGCGCAAGTTAGAAGCGCCCTACCGCCGTTCCTCATTCGCAGGGTCGATGGCAGGCAAATTGCTGTGGCCGGCATGCTCGTTCCCCAGGGCCGGGGGGCAGCGGCTGATCTCTTGCTGTGGAAGTTACTCGATGAGGGTGAATCAGACCTTTCACGGTCCTTCGGAACATCTGATATTGTCGCTGTGCTTGGTGTCGACCAGCTTAGCTATGATCAACACTGGGGCCTTGCCGAAACCGCTCAGTTGATGACAGGAATTCGCACCGGCTTGCTGGATATCATTCGAAACCGGGATGCGGTAGCACTTCCTACCGCATCCTCCATCATCATTATATTGCGAGATGTAGACCTCGAGGGCGCACTGGATATCAGTCGCGCACTACTGTCGCATTTGCGCAGACTAGACATGGATCCTGCGCAGCAGGCTGCGCGAATTTGCGTGGGGCTGGCGCAAATGACAACAGGCAGGACACCCCTGTCGACATTGCTGGCGGCGAATAACGCGCTGCTGCAAGCGCAATGCGGTGGTGGTGAGCAGCGTATCAGGGCAGCTGCTGATGACGATGGCAAATTGTCTGTGGGTCGGGCTCTCAATAACAATGGTGTGTTCTGTGACAATCTTGCCACTGCCCTGTCTGGTTTGAGGGAACGTGGTGAGGAAACGGCGACTTCCCCCGCAGCACAGGCAGCGCTGGTAACGCCCATTGAAAAGGGTATAGAGGGTTATGTCGGTGACAATATGGAGGGCGCCGTTGACCAGGCAATTTTTTTGTCAAGGCTGGACATTCCTGTGGCGATTATCGGCCCTGCGGGCACTGGCAAAATGTACATTGCCAAAATTATTCACGACGAATCAGGCGGCGCGCCTGAAATGCTGATTGCTGTTGACTGTCGTGAATTTCGTAGTCGCAGTGAGGCAAATACCCGCATTGCAAAAGAGCTTGGTGGTGGGGAAGGCAAGACCCTGGTTTTTAAATCACCGCACCTTATGAACTCGGAGGCGCAGCTAAAATTGGCCCGCCAGATCACTTCCCGCACCCTGGCTGATGTCAGCCCACCGCAGTATCTTCCCCGGGTCAAATTCGTAGCGCTCTTTCCTGACAGTCTGGAGAAATTGATACTCCAGGGGAGTTTAATCACGCCGCTGGCCAGTGCGTTTGCCGGCTACCCTATACACGTGCCCCCCATCAAGGACCGCAAACAGGCTGTATTGCGCTGGGCACACAAAGTGCTGGACCAGGAAGGTATTCTTCGAGCGCGCGACATGAAAGGGTTCACTCCCGATGCGGAGCAAGCGATGCTGCTCTACGATTGGCCGGGAAATATCAGTGAAATGCGTGAGTGCATTGTCAACGCGTTGGAGAAAACAGAAAAGGACTGGCTCACTCCGGTAGACCTGGGGCTATTCAAGGGAATAACGCCGGATGGAATGCCCTATCTGCCGGCGCCCAAGCCATTCCTGGCCATGGTGGAGACAAATGCCGCTGACGATGGCGCCTATATCCCCTCTGTGCTGGAGACGCTTGACGTCGCTCTGGGGGAGGTGTTGCATAATTTGCTCATCGCGAATGTGATCAAACCGCTGGGCGCCTGGATCGATGACGAGGTGGTGCTGGCGGCACTGGATAGATATCGGGATGAAATTCCCAAGGCTGCACAATTTTTGCACACCAAGCCAAGAAATGTCAGTCGCTGGTTGCCAAAAATACGGTCGCGAGACGAGGAGCGCAACGGTAACTCCGGGTGGCAGAAACCTCGCCGACTGCTCAGAGAGTGGGTGCGGGAGTCCCCCCAACTGCCGGAGTCACCGCTACAACTGGTGCAAGACCTGTTGATTGCTCACGTGATTACACAGTGCAGTGCGATAAGCGCTGCCAATCGGGCAGCTATTATGGGCGTGTCTCTACCAACTTACCTGAAACGCCTGAGGGAAAACTAATATGCGCTACAGCCACAATAACAGCCAGAACGATGGTTATAGAGATGAGAGCAGAGATCATGGTGAATCAGCTAATGGATGATCGGCGACAGGCGAAGCAGGATGGGCTTTCGCTGTACAAGGCCAAATCGGTGGAAGAGTATGCCGAGGAATATCAGCGACTGATGGATGTCGAGTTACCCGTCAGTCTGGGGTTTTCCGCCCGCCTGAACATGCTTTGGGACCTGGCTGGCGCTGCTCCACCGCAAATAGAAGGCCGGGTGATCAGTATACTGGGAATCAATAAAGCCTGGCGGGAGTTGGATGTGCGGAAATGGCTGCAAAAAGACCTGTTACCACCGCGTATTGATCTCCATAATATCGTCAAATTCCTGGTTGCCCAGTTGGATGAGGGGCAAGACAACAATCGCTGGGAGGCTTTTCTTGTCTACGGCTCACCCATTGTTTCATCTCCGGTAAACCACAGCATGTACCGGGAAGACCAGACCCGTCGGGAGATCGCCTCGACCATATTTGCGCAAATTACTGACGAGTATGGTATTTCCCCCTCTTCTTACGAGGCAGACAAAGTGTTCCAGCGCTGCCTGACACTGATGCATAAATTCAAGATATATGAATTGCGTGACTTCCAGTCCGGCCACCTTGAGCCTTTCAAGGGTTATATGTTTCCCAGCGAATGAAGTGGCGACAAGAATAGGCCTGTCGTCCCCTGGTGCCATAATCTTCAGTGGCAACTGCTTTCGCTTCGAATAGCCATCTCCGTAGTGTAACCTGATAATTATTTAATAAAATCAATAAGTTAATTGCATTTATTGTAAGCCTTCACTTATGACCAGAAGTTCAAAATATTGAGTTTCTGGAGAAATCTCCAGTTTTTGCTTGATGGTCCTACGCTCTATACAAATACTGTAAGGGCAAATCAGTTTGTGCGCCAAATTACAAAACTGGAAAAATGAGGGTGAAAATGACCAACCTAAATGAACAGACGAACTTAAATGAAGAGATGGATATCCGCGGTGTGAAAATTGCGGTAGTGGATGATGCCAAAACCATACGAATGATGATGTCGCATACCCTGCGTAATATGGGTTGTGAAGTGGAGTGCGCAGAAGATGGTTATAAAGCCCTCGGCATGTTGCGTCGCTTTAAACCTGATCTGATTTTTCTGGACATCACCATGCCTGAATTGGACGGTTACCAGACCTGTACTTTGATTCGAAATTCGGAAGATACCCGCAACACGCCGGTGGTGATGCTGTCTTCTTCCGATGGCATATTTGACATAGCCAAGGGGCGTGCGCGGGGAGCCACGGCTCACGTTACAAAAATTCCACCTGAAAGTGTGCTGCGTGAGTTGATTTACAACCATACTCTGCGGCAGGTGGCCGCATAGTCATGGGGATGTCACCTATGCAATCGCTGGAGCTCCTGGAACGCATCAATGCCTATGATGGCGTGGTGGCGCCGCCGGCTTTTGAGAATGACCAGATGCGCTGGGTGGGAACCTCACTCAGTATTGCCGGAATACCGCTGCTGGTGGGAGAGGGTGAGCTCGAAGAAATTATCGAAACACCCGCCGTAACGACTATTCCCGGTACCAAACCCTGGGTGATGGGGGTGGCGGCATTTAAAGGTGGTTTACTGCCAATCCTCAGTGGAGATGTGTTGTTTCGCAAGTGCCCTTACTCGGGCAGGGCCCGTGATTACGCCATGGTAGTGCGCCGCCCCGGTATGTACTTTGGAATTACCCTCAGTGATATTCAAAGAGATTTAACATTCAATATTGACCAGCGGGATATGCGCCATCCGGTCGACCCGGACTTTGCCAAATTTTCACTGGGAGGCTTCGAGTACGAGGGCCAATTTCTGGCTGTTCTGGATCTAGATAAATTGGTTGCAGATGATGACCTGTCGAATGCATCAGCCACAGACAATTCAATAAAGGGAAAGAGCGATGAATAATATATTGCATGACGTTGGTACATTAATGATCTTGTTCGGTGTGTTTGGCATCGTTGCGGTGGGACTACTGATAGCCATGTACGTTACCCAGCGTCGCCGGGTACGCTATACAGAGAAGGGTATTGCAGAAATTAATAGCGCCCTGATACAGATTGCCGAGGGTGACCTGACGGTGCATGTGCCGGACGAAAACACAGTAACACGTGATATTGCCCGTGAAATTAATGCGTCCATCGGGCGCCAGCGAGAACTTATACGCAATATTCGAACACCATTTGAAGTTTCTGTGGAAGGAATATCTAAAATCGGCATCTCCGCAGAGGGGCAGGTGGACAAAGGAAGAGAATTGACACGATCTGTCGTTGAGTCCGCCACTGCAGCGACAGAAATGGTGCGTACCAGTGAAGAAATCAAGACATCGACGGGCGAGGCGGCCAGGACCTCGGAGAGCAACAGACAGCGTGTTGCGCAGGGCTATGAGCTTACCAAGGATATGTCTAAAGCGTCTGCCAATGTGCGTGAGTCGGTGCAGGAAACCTCAAAATCTGCCAAACGACAGGGTGAATTGATTCAGTCAGTAACAGCGGCGGCCGAATATATCCAGGCTTTGAATACCAAGATCTCAGTGGTAGCGATCAATACGCGTATCGAGGCGGAGAAGGCCGGTGAGCACGGTCGTCCTTTTCTTGGCATTGCCGAGGCGATTGGCGACCTCTTGCGCGAAGCGGAAGAGGAGGGGCGCAAGATTATCACTGAAGTGCGGATGCTGCAAAACTTGTCTGCCGACAATCTTTCCAGCATGGAAAATACGGTTGGAACAGTGGTAACCATTCTGCAGTATATCGAAAAGCTTGATACCTCTTTGGAGGAAATCAATGCAGGTTCCTCGGCGATCACCTCGATTATTACATCTGTCGATGATGCCGCAGGACAGTCGGCAAACACAGCACGGCATATGAACAGTTCCATGGACGAGATTCGTGAGCGGAACCTTGATATCAGTGAATACAGCGAATCTACCCAGGTAGGTGTGAGCAGCCTTAAAACCTCGATGCGCGATGTGGCTAAAAATCTCCGTCAATTCAAGATTGAAAAAGCACGCACCGGAGAGCAGGACCTCTCCGTGGTCGAGGATTTAAAGCATATTCAGGATGCCTCGCGGGTCTACCGTGAGGATGAGATGAGCGCCATGGAGTCTGCTGAAAAAACCCGGGCCTCTGTATGAGCGCCAACTGTATACAGGAGCGGATGAAGAGCCTGGGTGTCAGTGAAACAGAAGGCTATGGCCAAGGGCTGTATTCGATGGCGATGGTTGTCGAGCATGCGCCGTGTGTGATGGCATGGTGTATGTGTCTACAACAAAATTGGAGGTTGAACTAGTGGCTAGCAAACCGGATGTTGTTTCCCTTAGATGGGTGAGTGGATTGATGAACAAGCAGGCTGAGAATGCTGAGGCGGCCTTGCTTGAATATGGTAATGACCCGGCGCAGAAACAGCCCCTGTTGCAATGCATGTGGGCAGTTCACCAGATCACCTCTACGCTGCGGGCACTGGGGATAAAAAAACTGGAAATGCTGACCCTGGAAATGGAGCGCAGTCTCAATTTTCTATACAAGGATAAGGTTGTCGGCGAGCGGCGTAAGCTGACGATGGGCGGGTTGATGCAGGCCCTGAAGGTAGTCCCGGCATATTTGACGCATACCCAGAATGTGCGAATGGATACCGGCCGTGGCCTGGAGCAATATGTTAATGACCTGCGCCGCTGGGTTGGGGAGCGGCCCCGTCCGCAAGCATTTTTCTTCTACATGGACATCGACGCAGGTGTTGGTATCACACCTGGCGCATCGCCTGCGTCAGACGAGGAAATAAAAAGTCGTACCAATGTCATGCTGGCGCTCTATCTGGAAATGGCAAAGCAGGCATTGAGACGACGCAATGTCAACGAGAGTATGAAGACTGTGGCGCGCATATCCAAGAAGATGCAGGTACTTTTCGCTGGCTCCAAGCCGGAAAGGTTCTGGTTTGCCATGATTGGGCTTTGTGAGGGTATTGCTGGCGGCCTTATAGTGCCGGATGAGTGCATAGCCCAGATATTCAAGGCCGGCGCATTTACCATTAAATATGCCAGGGAAAACGGTGCCCGGGTTGATGAGTCCATAGACTACGATAGCTACCTGCTACAGATGCTTTACTACGTGGCATCCTGTAAGTCCAAGCCGGTGCATATATCAGGTGTGCGTGATGTATTCGGGATAGATAACGATACCGTCGACGTGGCAGGCCGTGGCTTGATACATATCGATGCCCTTGTAACTGCCGTCAGTGGTGCACTGGAACAACTCAATAGTGTGGTGGATTATCTTAACACTAACGATTTGGCAGCCATTGCAGCGACAGATTCGCCAAACGAAGACAGCTCTGCGCTGGATGCGATAGAGGGTGCTCAGTGTCGCCTGGCGGCCGCGGGGCAGTTTACTCATGCGGATTCGCTTAATGATGTTCAGTCGCTACTCAACCAGCTATGCAACGGCGGCTACAATGATCAGCCCCAGAAAGCCGAGAAGGCGATAAGCGAAATTATTCGTGGTGTTGTAGAGGTCAAACTGGACCTGGAGCACAAGCTCGAACACGGCCTGTGCAGTTCCTTCTCCAGCGGAGAATTTGAATTGCGTAAGAGCGTCGCAACCGCCACGTTTACCCAGATGAGCCTGGTAGAGAATTATCTGCACCAGATCCTGCGCCGCAAGGCATTGAAGAGTGCGCTGGACAAGAAACCCCTGGATCCGGAAAGCATTATGCGTTTGACGCTCGCCCTGCAGCGTCATCTTAACAAGTCAGATAAAGGGCACGAAGAGCTGCGCCAGGCAGTGAGGGATGCAGACAACGGTGACCCGGATATTGATTTACTCTACCGTCTCGCCAGCGATTACCTGGATCAACTGAAGGATACACCAGATCGCAAGGCCATTAGTTTGTCGTTGCAACTGTTGACTGAAATCGCCGGTGCACTGAGCTTTGCCGGTATGGCCAGAGAGGGGCTGGTAATCGAGCAGTGTCACAAGTGGCTCACTGCCGCCAGCAAAGCCGGAAGTGTGCATGAGGACGATGCTTTCCGCTGCTTCGCCGATGCTTTCGCCCAGATCGAGATGCATTTACAGCGGTCGGTCATTGACCCACTGGATGATACCTCTCATGTGATTAACCTTGCTGAACAGCGGGCGTCGGAGTTGGACAAGTGGATTATCGAGTTGTCTTCGGGTGCGGACGTCGCTGTTGTTGCAGACGCAAAAATCCCTGCGGATACCCCGGCCCTGCAGGAAAAGGCCTATGTAAAGGATTCGGATATTCCAGCGGAATTTCGTGAAGTGTTTATAGAGGAGTCTGAGGAACTCGTTGCCGAACTGACCAGATTGTCGGCGAAGTGGGCACAGAATACCGGCGCCAATGATGTGTTGCGTGATATTCGCAGGCACTTCCATACTTTCAAGGGCAATGGCCGTGCGGTTGGAGCCAATATTCTTGGTGAGTTGGGTTGGGCGGCTCAGGATATGCTGGACAGGGTGCTGGACGGCGACCAGCCCCCAAATGACAAGGTGGGACGACTGGTAAACGAGGTGGTGAGCGCTCTTCCGGCCCTGGTCCTGTCCTATAGAAACGCTGAGGGCCCGGATGTTGAATACATTCGCAAATTGACCAATGACTGTTTTCGTATGGCCAGGTCTGGTGGAAAGGACCTGTCAGACGATTTGCCGCTCGTGAAGGAGGTCATAAGTTCGAGCGTCGATATGGCGGACAGGACTGTGGTTTCAGAGACTCTCGCTCACTGAAAAACTGGCGCTGGTCGCCAAACCGGATAACGGAGAATAATTGTGCACACTGACAACGAACGCTGTGAATCGGGAACCGAAGGAGTCGTGGATTCCGTCGATGATACGAAAGAAAAGAGCCTGCGCTGGCTCCTGGATATGGACCTTTCAGAGCCTGAAGAGAAGCTTTTCACTGTTCCGGGTAATGACTATCGTGATGAGGGGCTATCAGCCTACGAGGCTGAAGTAGCTGGCCGACCCCTGGTCAGGGGTCATGCTGGCAGTGATGAGTTGTCCACTTATGTCAATGAAGAAATAGTGATGTCCTCAGATAGTGAGAGGAGCGATATCTATGCGGATATTTCTGACAACCCGGCTGTAGATGCAGATGCAGATGCAGATGCAGATGCCAAGGCCGATTTGTCGGGAGCGGCGATGGCTGTTGATTATTCCCGCAGGGAGTATACCGATAGTTCGGTTTCTACAGCTGGCGTTTCAGATGGCTCGGATATCCTTGGTTTAAAAGAAGCAGATGATATAGGAGAGGCCTTCCTGTCGATTAAACGGGTCAAGTCAGTGGTTGAGCCCCCGGTCTCGCAGCTACCGGTTACTACCACCCCTCCCCGCGCCGAAGAGAGCCTGCCGATAGATATTGCTGAGCATGAGTTGCGCGAGAGCGGCGGAGATATTGAATTCTCGGCAGATGACTGTGAGGTGGAAAGCAACGTAGAGCCAGTTGCAACGGTTGATGATGAGATTTCAAACGAGATCGATGGTGAGAGCATTGACGAGAACGACCACGATAATTTGTCTGTTGAGCTGGATTCCTCACATTCCATCAACCTGAGTGAAGCGCCGGTACCCTGCATCGTGGCTCAGCCGGGTAGTTATTCTGTAGCGAATGAAGACACCATGCAGGACGATGCTGCCCATAGCAGCGACGCCGCTCCTGGTAATGTTCTGGACTATGTGGCGAGTATAGCGCTACCTGCCGATGATGATGAGTTTGATAAATACCTGCTGGACGGTGAGTATCTGGTTGATGATGATTCGGATCCGGACGAACTCGCAGTAGCATGTACTGAGGGGATAGTTGCGGTTGACCCTTCGTCTGGAATCGACATCGACTACCACGAAGACTTTCGTGCCATGGATGGATTTGACGGCAGCTCGGTTGCGGCAATCACCGAAGTCATTTCCCTGGTTATGGAAGAGGTTACCGCTCAGGTACGCGAACGTATCGAAGCGCTTGGCTTTGCGGCTGATGCTATAGAAGTCGATGTGATGCTGGGTAATGAGCCTGAAGCCATCAAGCGTTGCTATGCTGAGGATTTTGAGCCTGTCACGGCAATATGCACGGAACTGCCGCTGGCAATGCAGGATCTTGCCAAGTCTGAGCAGAGTGCGATTTATGTAAGGCTGTTTCACGGGCAGACTAATGAGAACTGGAATGATCTTTTCAGCCCCGAGTTTACTGCCGAGGATCATAAGGCTGAACTTCAGTCTGAGTTTGCGCCTGAGCCGGTAACCAGTATTGAGTTGGAGGCAGAGCAACCGGCCACTAAAGCCTCGGTTTCGGAGACGGACTTTGCAGATGATATTGTGGGGGCTGACTTTACCGAGGGGTTGGATACAGGAGCAGCGCCACAGGATGAAATGAATATCGATGCTTTGTTCGACGATTTTCTCGGGGCAGAGTTTGATAGTGATACTGACGATGTTCTGGAGGTCGCGGCAGATCGCGGGACAATAGATGACCCCATGGAGAGCGCCGGTTTTGGCGAGGATATTTTTGCGGGAGATATTTTTGGTGAGCTGCCTGCTGCCAGCGACTTTACTGTTAGTGACATTGAAGCCGCATTTTCCAGCATAGAGCAGCCGCAGGGCGGCATTGATGAAATATGCGGTGTGGACGTCGATGAGTTCGCAGGCAGTAAGCAGCCTGATCAACTGGATTCTGCGGACAGCCGTGATGATGTTTACGGTGTGTCAAGCCCTGATCGGGGTGGGTCAGATGCAGCCTGGTTTATTCCTGAGGGAATTACATTTAGCTATACCAGCAAAAGTAGCACAGAGATATTCTCCGATTTCCTTGATGCCTTCATTGAAGAGGGTTCCGCTGAGGTGGAGAAGCTCGAGGATGCCTTCGGCGAGTGGGAAAAGGACGCGACGGTAGATTCAACATTTGCAACAGTGGCGCGAACTTTACACACCCTCAAGGGGATTGCTAAAGGAGTAGGCCTGCAACGTTACGGCACCCTGGTTCACAATTTCGAAACTTTGCTGGAGGCCACGTCGCGTCCCGAGGCCGGTGCAGAGCAAGACTACTTCCGCATGATGAATGTTTGGCTGGATGCGGTAGTCCGTGGGGTCGAGTTTGTGCAGGAGCATCGAGGAGATATTGCGAGTGAGTTCCCTGTGCAGGGTGGTGGCCCTGTTGCTGGTGACGAGCCGTTGGCTGTCCAGAGTGATTTGACTGCAAGCATTGAGGCGCCTGTAGTGGAATCGGTCGGTTCACCCGCCGGGCAAAACAAAGCTGCTGTGGTGCGTCAGAAAAAGCGGGATCAACAGTTGGCGGATGAGGGTGCGAAATCGCTTGCGGCACAGCAGTCTGTTCGTATTACCTCGGAAAAACTTGATCACCTGTTGAACCTGACCAGCCAGGCCCAGCAACTCGGGGTGCGCTCTGCCCAGAGCACTTCGCGCAATAAGCGCGCCTCGTCCGAACTACAGGCTCGCTTGACCTCGGTAAGGTCCCATATTGCCAAGATTGCGGACCGTGCTTTATTGAATGTGAATGTGAATGCGAATGCGAGCAGTGGCCGCTCGACAGCTGATCTCGATGCGTTGGAGATGGATCAGTATTCAGAGTTGCAGGAAGCGGCCAATATATTGCGTGAGGGCGTGGAAGATTTAGCGGATCTGGTCGATGTCGCCAGTCGCCAGAACGCACTCGTTGAGTCGTTATTGAAGCAGCAGTCATCAGTGATTTCCAGTATTACATCCTCTCTTCAGTCAGCCCGGGTAGTGCCGATGTCGCGCTTGATGCCGGGCCTGCGCCGTATCGTTAGAACCGTGAGCACGGACCTGAATAAAACGGTCTCTTTCAAGGTGCTCAATGAGGCCGGCGCGCTGGATCGGGATCATTACGCGCGCTGCCAGATTATTCTGGAGCACATGGTGCGTAATGCATTGGACCATGGTATTGAGTCTCCCGAAGAGCGCCTGGCGGTGGGCAAGCCAACCGCCGGGCGCATCACAATCGATGTTCGCAAATCAGGTGGCGATTACATTATCAAACTCGCGGATGATGGTCGGGGTATGGATGCCGATGGGATTCGTGAATCCGCCTATAACAAAGGCCTGGATATCGATGTCGACGCCCTCAGTGATGAAGAAGCCATCAGGCTTATATTCCACAAGGGTTTTTCCACGGCCAGCACCCTGAGTGAAATTTCAGGTCGTGGCGTGGGTATGGATATCGTGATGACTGAGTTGCAACAGCTTGGCGGGGATATACAAATCGAGTCTGCGGTGGGCCTTGGCACTTCTTTTGAGATTCGAATTCCTTCCAACGTCAGTGTCAACGGCGCACTTTTTGTCACGGCGGGTGAAGGTGCCTATGCCATCCCCCTCAACGGGTTGATCGCGGTGGAATATGTCGCTGTCGATAAGTTTTATTCGGCGGTAGAGCAGGGCAAGACCTTATCGCTGTTTGATATGGAGTGTGAGCCCGCCTATCTCGCTACCTTGTGCCAGGGTGTGGGTTTGCCGGAGCGCAGTGTGTGGGGGACAACAGTTCCCATTATTGTCGCCGGTTCGGAGCAGCGCCACATGGCCATCGCCATCGATAATGTGGAGGAGGCGCTGGAACTGGTTGTTCGGTCTCTGGGTGCGCAATTTTCCTCAGTCCCCGGTGTTGCCGGTGCAGCCACTACGGCCGACGGTGAGGCGATTGTGGCATTGGATCTCAACCTGCTTGTGGCCAGCGTCGCCTCCGGGGATTTTGCGCCCGTAACGGTCAGTAGTGACGCTGACAGGACATTGCTGGCGCTGGTTGTGGACGATTCCAGAACCCAGAGAATGGTTGCAACCAGTCAATTGGATACCGTCGGAGTGGAAACCATTACTGCGGAGAACGGAATGGTGGCGATAGATCTGTTAAACGCTACCCACAGACTGCCGGATATTGTTTTGCTGGATGTTGAAATGCCGGTCAAAGACGGCATTGAAACACTGCGTGAAATTCGTAAGTCACAACGTTACGGGCATCTTCCCGTCATTATGGTGACCTCGCGTACGGGTGCGAAGCATCGTGCCCTGGCCAGAGATGCGGGATGTAACGGTTATATGGGTAAACCGTTCAACTTTTCCGCTTTGATTGAGCAAATTAGTGCGCTTACCGGCTATGACCTGCAGCTGTCTTAAGGAGTAATGATGACTGATGATGTGTCGCATTGGTGTGTACTTATACCCTGCTCAAAAACTGAATCCTGGGCGGTGCCACAAAACTGTCTCGCTGAGATAGTCACGCTGCATGACGCTACAGAGCGGCCGCCAGAAGCGCTTAGCTGGCGTGGTATGTCTGTTCCTGTCCTGGATTTTGGCAACGATGATGGCTCTGCTTGGCGGGAGCAGCATGGCGGGGCCGGTTTAATCGCTATTTTCCTGGGGCTTGAAGGGGAGGATTGTGATTACTGGGGTATCGCTGTTCGTGGGGAGGGGCTGGCGGTAAAGCGGGTTTGTGCGCAGCAGGTAGAAGATGCCCCTGAGGCGGCGCAGCAACATGCCACTGCGGCTTTCAAGTTGCAAGGCGCGGTTTATCAGGTACCTGACCTGGCTCTTTTGCAGAAAAAAATTGCAACTAGCCAGGCGATGGCATGATATTTATTGGAGGTTGTAACGTTGCATCTTGATAAGATAGTAGAGCGCATTGATCGGGCCTTTGGTGAAGCCCCCACTTTCCCGGATCACCCTCTGGATGGGCGGGACATTGAAGTCCTGGGGCGCGTATTCGGGGATGATGGCTTCCAGGGTTACCTGCAGGACCAGGTCAATCGCCAGATTATCCGGGACTACTTGACCAACGCAGTGTTGCTTGGCTTTCTCTGTGAGGAGGGACTGGCGGCGCTGATGGGGCAGGTTGCCTCCAGCGAGGGGCGAGCGGCCTTGTCCTTGCATATGTTGATGAGTTCGGTAGAGGGTGCCGGCGAGTTGCTGTCCAATGCGGGGCCACAATTGCTCCAGCCTCTGGCGCCTGTGCCCGGTTCGCCCCCCCATATGAAGCTGGTACCCATCAGCTAGACGCTTTTGTATCATATAGAAAATAATGGCATATAAAATCAAAAACACTCCAATAATTGCTACTAAATATAAAATATTGGCTCAATATGCGGCTGATATTTAATTTAGCTAAAATAGTGGCACAATCTGCATTGTCTCCTTTCCCTGTCCGGCTTATAACTTAGCTGTCGCTGCAACTTATGTGGTGGCCTGGGGGGCAGTCTGGCAGTACGCATGATCGCACCCCACCAGTGGTACCAATAAAGAATAAAACCGGCGGGGAGCCTGTTATGTTGACCTTAACACCTACTGCAGTTCTAGATAGCAAACCCACCAATGGCCCGGAGGTTTTCGCCGTTATCGATGGTAAGAAAGTATTTCTTCCCTCTGACGCGAAATATGTCATGCAAGACCGACGCGGCCTGTGGTATTACAGTAGTCGCAAGCCGCGGCCGAAAGAGGGTGACTGGACCCCGAACAAGACGAGTATTGCCTGTCGAACAGATCGTGGTTACGTTCGGGCGTTGAAAACCGATACGAATTTGCGCTGGCTTGACACCTGTCAGAGAACAGTTCGTATTATCTCCGGAGAAGCTGGCACCCGTCGCCCTGCCGACGATTGAGCAGCTTGCGCGGGGAGTCGATCGTGATTCGCCTGAGAATTCTGTGCTGGCAACCGGAGGTTTGCCTGGCACTCTCCGGTACGGGGAACTGTAACAGCGCCTGCGTAATATCCTGAATCAGCGACCCCGGCAATAAACGTAGAATCCTGGATGCAATTCCCTGCTGCCGCGACAAGTTTGTTAGAATGCAGGCTACGTGTATTGCTCCAGCCCAGTCATGAATCAATCATTTGCAAAATCAGCACCAACCCCGCCACAGGAAGTTGCCCGCCTGATGCGCCTGGCTACTTACGCGTCGATATCTGTCGCTGTCACCTTGATTGTCGCCAAGATGATTGCCTGGGGCATGTCAGGCTCCGTCAGTTTACTGGCAACCCTGATTGACTCGACGCTGGATGCGCTGGCCTCGCTCATCAACCTCATTGCCGTGCGTCACGCCCTCTCCCCGGCGGATAGAGCGCATCGCTTCGGGCACGGTAAGGCGGAGGCGCTGGCGGGGTTGGGGCAGGCCGCATTCATAGCCGGCTCCGCGGGCTTCCTGTTGCTGGAGGCCGGGCGGCGTATTGCCCACCCGGCCCCGCTTGAGTCCTATGGCATCGGTATGATAACTATGCTGTTTTCCATTGCCGCCACTTTGTTGTTGCTGGCTTTTCAGAGACATGTGATCCGCAAGACCGACTCCACTGCGATCAAGGCCGATGCCCTGCATTACCGCACGGATCTGTTGGTCAATATCAGTGTTATTGTCGCTCTCTGGTTGTCGGTCCGGGGTTGGGCTGGATTTGATGCGTTGTTCGCCATTGGTATAGCAATCTTTATCATCTACAGCGCCTGGGAGATAGTCAGGCAGGCTTTCGACCACCTGATGGATAGAGAGTTGCCCGATGCCGAGCGCGCCAGGATCAAGCGCATTGCCAAAGCCCATAAAGATGTTCAAGGTATGCATGACCTGCGTTCCAGGCGCTCCGGCACGACTACCTTTATCCAACTGCACCTGGAACTGGATGATGACCTGACCCTGTTGCAGGCCCACAACATCTCGGACGAGGTGGAATGGACTTTACAAGCGTCCTACCCGGGAGCTGAAGTTATCATCCATATCGACCCCATCTCGGTGGTGGCTGATGAGCCGGTGCCGGATTTCCTGCTCAACGACCGTTAAGTAGCTGCGCTCTGTGGCGTAGTAGCCCAACTGCAGCGGGTGGTTAGAACTCGTATACCACCCGGGCAAAGACATTGGTGCCGTAACCCGGCAGGCGCTCGCCCCTGTCGATATCGGAATTGGCTACCCGGTTATAGCCCCCCAGGTGATCCTGGTACTTTTTGTCAAACAGGTTGTCCACACCCGCCGCCAGTTGCAGTTGTGGCGTGGCCTGCCAGGCTGCGTTCAGGTTGACGAGACCGTAGCCAGAGGATTCCTGCTCGCTATTAGTCTCACTGACATCGTCCTGCTCCGCGTAAATGACGCTTTCCACGCCCGCGTTCCAATTGTTGGCGGCATAATTGAGCCGGAAAGTGGCATTGGCCGGCGCGATTCGATACAGGTTGTCATTGATGTCATCGCGTTTGCCGCGTACATAGTTGACCAGGCCCGACATCAGCCAGTGGTCAGACAATTGCCAGGACCAGTCGACATCAAAGCCGTAGAACTCGGCATCGACATTGTTGAATTGCAGGGGGTCGGGCATGTTGGTGCCATTCATTTCATTCATCATATGCACGAACATGACCGCCGGGGCTAGCTCACTGGGAGTGCCCTGGATGTAGTCATCGACATCGCTGTAGAAGATTCGCGGGGATATGGTCAGGGTGTTGTTGCTGTAGTCCAGGCCAAATTCGATTTGCCTGGAGACTTCCGGGTCGAGGTTGATGTTCCCGGTATAGGTATGACCGTCAGCCAGACCGGCGGTCGCCTCCAGTGGCAACCACAGATAACGCTCCTGATAGCTGGGAGAGCGGTGTTTCTGGGCAATGCCGGCGTACCAGCTGCTGGTGTCACTGGCCTTGTACCAGGCTTTGGCGACCAGGTCGACATTGTTGTCATTTACATCCCGATCGGCGTTGTTAAAGGCATCGCGCAGCTTCTGTGCCGGTGGCATCATCATGGCGGGGGTGCCGTCCACCTCGTCCGCATCCATTTCGACACGGTTATAGCGAATGCCAAACTCCCCGCTCCAGTGCTTACCGAAATCCTGATGGCGTTCCAGAAAAATACCGAACACTTCACGCTCGGCGCTATTGAAGTTCTTCACGAAAAACATCGGGTTGTTGGGGTTGTCGATATCCGAATCGTGCTCCGAACCAAAGCCGTCGACACCGAACAGCCAGGCGCCGCGTTCGTCGTGCAAAGTGGTTTGCAGCTTAAGTCCCAGGTTGTCGCTGGATGCGGTGTTTCTGCGCCAGCGATCGGCCGGCGGCGCCTTGCGCAGATGATAATTGTCCATGCGGTGATCCAGGTCACTGCCATAGAGTGAGACATCAATTTCTATTTCGGAATCAATCTTGAAGTTGTAATCCAGGTTGTACAGGTCACCCTCGATATATTCAATGTCCATGGGTAGCGCCGGTGTACCGCTGTCGCCCGTGTCATTGTAGCCGTAATCCAGCTGGATGGTGTGATTGCCCGTGCGGAATCCGTAGCCTACGTCATAGCGCTGCCGCTCGTATTCCGTGGGCTTAATAGTGCCGCCGTCGAATTCGGCATTGTTGCCACTTTCGGTCACTGCGGCCAGCTTGACACGGTGTTGATTATTGCTGACGTACAGGGCGGTATTGAGGTGATATCCGTCATTTACGGATTGGGCGCTGCCTATCATCCTGCCCGCCAGTTCGAAATCCTTACTATGGGTGAAGCTGCCGTGGTTGGCCTTGAAGTCAATCGCGCCCCCGATGGATTCCTGGGCTACACTGACCGGCACTATGCCGCGATGCACTTCCAGGGATTCCAGTTGGCCACTCACGGCGTAGGAGATAGGCGGGTCCATCCAGTTGGGGCCGGAGGGGGCCAGCTGACTGCCGTCCAGGGACGTGGCGATACGCGATCCAAACATACCCCGGTACTGGGGTATGCCGGTGAGGGGGCCATTGCTGTTGACGTTGGCGCCCGGTGCTTTTTTCAGCAACTGGGCCACGTCGGGTGAGATAACCAGCTCGCTGGTGATGTCGATGGTGCGTGTGTCGTGGTAGCCGGTGACCAGCACCTCCTCCATAGGGTCGCCATGGGCGGGTAATATGGCAAGGGCGGTGGCGATGCCCAGGTACAGCTTGCTTCTAAGCATGGGCTAGTCCAAAAGTGTGGGAGTAGAATTCGGGCCAGTATATAGAATGGGAAGGACCCGGGCGTGTGACATGTTGTCGCACCTCTGCCAGGCCGCTCTAGCTGCCACCGGTGGGGCGGTGCAGGATCATTGGCCTCAAGATACTTGAACGCTCGCAAAACATACTGTATGTTCAAATCCGGTTTTGGGGTGGACCAGCCAGTGTGAATTCGCCCATTTTGTCTATACTGAAGCGATAATTCCCGCCGGCCCGCAAGCCACCCGGGTATTGCGCTGAAAAACAATGAGGTAACCCCGTGAGCGACCTTGAACAGTTCCGCCAGGAAACGCGAGCCTGGCTGGAAGATAATTGCCCGGTGACCATGCGTGAGCCGGTAAAAAGTTTTGAAGATATGTACCACGGAGGTCGCAATCCGGAGATTATTCATCCGGACCAGAAAGTCTGGTGCGACCGCATGGCCGAGCGCGGCTGGACCGTGCCCCAATGGCCAAAGGAGTACGGTGGCGGAGGCCTTGACAAGGGAGAGGCCAAGGTTCTCAGCCAGGAAATGGCCAGGATAGGTGCACGCGGCGCGCTGTGGAGTTTCGGCATTGTCATGCTGGGCCCGGCACTGCTGCAATTCGGTTCCGAAGAACAGAAGCTGGAGCATCTGCCCAAAATCGCACGCGGCGAAATTCGCTGGTGCCAGGGCTATTCAGAACCGAATGCCGGTTCCGACCTGGCCAGCCTGGCCACTAAAGCGGAAGATCACGGTGACCACTACATCATCAATGGCCAGAAAGTCTGGACCTCCTATGCGGACAAGGCCGACTGGATTTTTTGCCTGGTGCGCACCGACAACAGCGGCAGCAAACACGAGGGTATCAGCTTTGTGCTGTTCGATATGGAGCAGCCCGGTGTCACCACCCGCCCGATCAAACTGATCAGCGGCTCCTCGCCTTTCTGTGAAACGTTTTTCGATAATGCCAAAGCCAGTAAATCGAACCTGGTAGGTGAAGAGGGCAAAGGCTGGACTATCGCCAAATATCTGCTGACCCATGAGCGGGAAATGATCTCCAGTTTTGGCGCTGCCCCGAAAAAATCCGTGGGACAGCAGGCGGTTGAGGCTATCGGGACAGACGCCTCCGGTCGTCTGGCCAACTCCGTGTTGCGACAGAATATCGCCCAGTACCAACTTGATGCCATGGCCTTCAGCGCGACAATGGCTCGTGTTGGTGATGAGGCCAGGGCGGGGCAGGGCCTGGGAGCGGCGTCTTCGATATTCAAGTACTACGGTACCGAGCTTAACAAGCGCCGCAACGAGTTGAATATAGCGGTGGGCGGCGAATCAGCCCTGGGTTGGGAAGGGGAGGCTTACGCTGATGGCAGGGTCAGTCGTGATTGGCTGCGCTCCAAGGGCAACTCCATTGAGGGAGGTACTTCTGAAGTGCAGTTGAACATCATATCCAAGCGCGTGCTTGGGCTTCCGGATCAATAGGCGCCACATCAGCGCGCGACGGGTTACAAAGGAATAGAACATGGCATTGGTATTGAATGAAGAGCAGGTGATGCTCAAGGATTCCGCCTCTGGTTTCCTGGCGGAAAAGGCCACCGTATCGCACTTGCGCGAGTTGCGCGATAGCGGCAGCGCGCGCGGGTTCAGCGACGAGGTCTGGAACGAAATGGTACAGATGGGCTGGGCGGGTATTGCCATCCCCGAAGAATTTGGCGGCCTGGGTTACGGATATACCGGGCTGGGCCTGGTGCTGGAGCAAGTGGGTCGTAATCTCAGTGCCAGCCCGCTGCAATCCACGGTGCTGGTTGGGGCTACCGTGATTGCCGGGTTGGGCAACGCCCAGCAGAAAGAGCAGTTGTTGCCGGCGCTGGCCTCTGGAGAGAAGCTGGTCAGCCTGGCGCTGCAGGAAGGGGGCCACCACGCGCCGCAGCAGAGCGCTTTGAGTGCAGTACCGGAGGGCGATGACTATGTTCTCAATGGCACTAAAGTGCTGGTGCTGGACGCTACCGTGGCCGATACCTTTATCGTTATTGCGCGCACGGCGGGCGAAGTTGGTGATGAACAGGGTTTGAGCGCTTTTCTGGTCGATGCCGGCACTGACGGTGTCGCGATCGACAGTCGCAGCCTGGTTGATTCGCGCAATGTTGGAATACTCACCCTGGATAATGCGCGCGTGCCGGCTGCCAGTTTGCTAGGTGCTGCGGGAGAGGCCTGGGGCGGCCTGAGCCGGGCGCTGGATATTGCCAATATTGGCCTGGCTGCGGAGTTGCTTGGCCTGTCGGTCGAGGCCTTTGAGCGCACTGTGGGCTATATCAAGGAACGCAAGCAGTTTGGTCAGGTGATCGGCTCTTTCCAGGGCTTGCAACATCGCGCCGCAGAGTTGTTCGCAGAACTGGAACTGGCTCGCTCCATTGTGTTGAAGGCGCTGCATGCAATTGATGCCGGCGATGAGAGGCTGTCATTGCTGGCCAGTGCCACTAAGGCCAAGCTGTGTGAAGTGGCCCAGCGTGCCACCAATGAGGCGATCCAGATGCACGGCGGGATCGGCATGACAGATGAACACGAGATAGGTCTTTTTATCAAGCGGGCACGGGTTGTCCAGCATACCTTCGGGGATTATAACTACCACCTGGATCGTTTCGCCCAACTGAGCGACTTTTAGGGTTAAGCGGCAGAAGCGACAGATAAAGACGGACTGCGCGGCTGAACTGGTTGGCGTGAGCCGTGTATAAATCAACGAAAGCGAATAAAATGCTGATCACTGGTGGAGAGAGAAGACTATGGATTTAGGCATCAGTAACAACATAGCGCCGATACTGGATGAAGTCCGACGCTTTACTGGCTGAACCAGCCCCAATATTTTTCCCCACAATACATTAGAGGATACAAATGATGTCTATCAGATATGACGGTAAAGTCGCCATTGTTACGGGTGCGGGCCAGGGCCTGGGTCGGAGCCACGCTATTGAATTGGCCAGGCGCGGCGCCCGGGTTGTTGTCAATGACCTCGGTGGCGCCAAGGACGGCACCGGAGGCTCCAGTGAAGCGTCCCTGTCTGTGGTGGCGGAAATTGAGGCCCTGGGCGGACAAGCCATCGCCAATGGCGCCAACGTGGCCAGGTACGATGAGGTGGAAGCCATGATCAAGCAGACCATGGACAAGTGGGGTCGGGTGGATATTCTGGTCAACAACGCCGGCATCCTGCGTGACAAGAGTTTTACCAAGGGCAGCCTGGACGACTTCAAGTTGGTTGTAGATGTACATTTGATGGGCACTGTGAACTGCTCGAAGGCCTGCTGGGAAATCATGAAGGAGCAAGCTTATGGTCGTATCGTGGTAACGACCTCCTCCAGCGGGCTGTATGGCAACTTTGGCCAGACTAACTACAGCTCCGCCAAAATGGGTGTGATCGGTCTGATGAACACCCTGGTACAGGAAGGTGTGAAGTACGATATCCGGGTGAACGCGCTGGCACCCGCCGCAGGCACACGTATGACCGAGGGCTTGATTCCCGAGGACGCTTTCAAACTAATGACACCGGAGGCCGTCACTCCCGCCGTATTGTACCTGGTGAGCGAAGATGCGCCCACTCGCACTATATTGTGTGCCGGCGCCGGCGCCTATGCGGTGGCCAGGATTGTTGAAACCGACGGCGTATGGCTGCCCACGGCAGAGCAGACACCGGAAGGCATTGCCGCCAACTGGGGAGCGATTACCTCTACCGAGGGCGAGAAAGTACCCGAGGCGGGCTTCGAGCAGACCGTCAAATTCACGGCCAAGGCTGCTGAGGGCCTGGGTATATCCTTGGGTTAACACTAAGAAATGGGCACTGGCCCGGCCCTGGGCGCGGCTGGTCTGTTTGATGTGGCCTGAACTCTTTGATGATACGATACGGCGCCTGTGGCGCCGTTTTCGTTTAGGTGCGCCAGGTATGGACAGGAGGACGGTGGGAGTAATCCCGCCTTCTACCGGATGCAGTAGCGGGTAAAAGTGCAAATAGATACAAAGGGTTGAAGAATGAAAGCACTGGTATGTAAGGAATTGGGCATGGCGGACAAGCTGGAGCTGGTAAATGACTGGCCGGAGCCGGCGTTGGGTGAACACGATGTGCTTATCGATGTGAAAGCGGCAGGCTTGAATTTCCCTGATGTACTGATTATCCAGGGTAAGTATCAAGTCCAGCACGAACTGCCGTTTATTCCCGGTATGGAATGCTCTGGCGTGGTGGCGGCGGCAGGCGCCGATGTCACCCGTTTCAAGGTAGGCGACAAGGTGCTGTCCATGGGCGCTGCGGGTACGTTCTGCGAAAAAGTCGTCGCCCATGAATCGGGGGTATTTCCCATGCCGGCGGGCATCAGCTTCGAGCAGGCGGCCGGCGTCAGTGTTACCTATTTCACCTCCTATCATGCGCTGAAGCAGCGCGCCAATATTCAGCCCGGTGAGACCCTGCTGGTGCTCGGCGCGGCCGGGGGCGTTGGCACCACGGCCATTGAGTTGGGCAAACTGATGGGGGCGAAGGTGATCGCCGCCGCCAGCAGCGCTGAAAAACTGGAACTGTGCAGGAAACTGGGCGCGGATGAACTCATCAACTACAACGAGACCTCCCTCAAGGACGCGGTCAAGGAATTGACCAGCGGCAAGGGTGTGGACGTGGTCTATGACCCGGTGGGCGGTGATTATGCCGAACCTGCCATTCGCAGCATGGCCTGGAAGGGGCGCTACCTGGTGATTGGTTTTGCCAGTGGCCCCATCCCTAAAATTGCCCTCAATCTGACCCTGCTCAAGGGGTGCTCCCTGGTGGGCGTATTCTGGGGCAGGTTTGCGGTTGAGGAGCCAGAGCAAAATCTCAGGAATATTGAAGAGTTATGGGATTTGTTCGCCAGCGGCAAAATCAGCCCGGTAGTGACCGACAGTTTTCCTTTTGAGCAATACGAGGAGGCGTTCAACTGCCTTCTCGAGCGTCGCGCCCGTGGTAAGGTGATCATGACGATGTAGGGGCAGTGGATTAGTTACTGTGGTCGTTCAGTACCAGTATGATCAATCCCCGCTCATCCCCATTGTTACTAACAAGCTTGTAGCGGAGTCAGTCTGGACAGCCCGCGGCCTATCCCTTACAATCTCTCGCCAGATTTTACACACTCGGCCAGCGCACCGGGTAGCGTGTATCCCTGTGAATAACCAGAGCTGAATTTATGTAAAAAGGCGAGATGAGGTTTCCCATCTCGCCTTTTTCTGAGCGCGCGTGGCCCGTGTTATTCCACTGATTAGTTGGAGGTTTGCTTGTTCAGTCCGGCCATACTAGCACTTGAAGATGGCAGTATTTTCAAAGGCCTGGCGATAGGTGCTGAGGGCAGCTCGGTTGGTGAGGTTGTTTTCAACACCGCCATGAGCGGTTATCAGGAAATACTCACAGATCCCTCCTACGCGCGGCAGATTGTCACCCTGACCTATCCACATATCGGTAACACGGGCACCAATACCGAGGACGAGGAGTCCACCGCTATCTGGGCCGCCGGCCTGGTTATCCGGGACCTGCCGCTGCTGGCCAGTAACTACCGCAACGAGCAGGGCTTGCAGGAGTATCTGGTGAGCCACGGTATCGTGGCGATTGCCGATATCGATACCCGGCGCCTGACCCGCATCCTCAGGGAAAAAGGCGCCCAGAATGGTTGTCTGATGGCGGGTGAAGGCGTCGATGAAGCCGTGGCGCTGGCGCAGGCCCGGGCCTTTGCTGGTCTCAAGGGCATGGACCTGGCCAAAGAGGTCACAGTAGAGCGCAGCTACGCCTGGACCGAAGGCAGTTGGGAGTACGGTGTGGGGCATGCAGAGCGGCCTGTGGCGGATCTGCCCTGGCATGTGGTGGCCTACGACTTTGGCGTCAAGCGCAACATACTGCGCATGCTGGTTGACCGGGGCTGTCGTTTGACGGTGGTGCCCGCTCAGACGCCAGCGGAGGAAGTCCTGGCACTGCGGCCCGACGGGGTATTCCTGTCCAACGGCCCGGGCGACCCCGAGCCCTGTACCTACGCGATCGAGGCGATCAAGAAAATCCTGGATACGGATATCCCGGTTTTTGGTATCTGCCTGGGCCACCAGTTGCTGGGCCTGGCCAGTGGCGCCGTGACCATGAAAATGAAGTTCGGCCACCATGGCGCCAATCACCCGGTGCAGAACCTGGACGACGGCTCCGTGTTG
>QNFS01000004.1 GCA_003646415.1 Gammaproteobacteria bacterium | reverse complement strand
TTGATAGTTGATAGTTGATAGTTGAGTGTTGAGTGATACGCCGCGATTGTGTAAGAGGGCTTTCCAGGACACGCTACAAGCACATCCATGTGCGCTCGGGCTCGGCCATCCATGGCCTCACACGGTCCTGAAAAGCCCTCTTACACAACCGCGGCTCGCTAATGTCCACACCCGCTGCGGATTCGACGGCACCAAACCAAACCACGCCTATTCAGCGTAAATTGTCTGCACCCCATCCGTAGTGCCAAGCAAAAGAACATCCGCCGGCTTCAGCGCAAACAGCCCGTTGGTCACCACCCCGGTAATATTGTTGATCTTCTCCTCAGTCGCCAACGGCTGGGGAATGGAGAAGTTGTACACATCCAGGATGACATTGCCGTTGTCGGTTACCACGCCCTCCCGGTAGATCGGGTCGCCGCCCAGCTTGACCAGTTCGCGGGCCACGTGGCTACGCGCCATGGGGATAACCTCCACCGGTAACGGGAACTGCCCCAGGGTATGTACCAGTTTGCTCTCATCCGCTATACAGATAAATTCCTCCGCCACCGCCGTCATGATTTTCTCCCGGGTCAGCGCCGCCCCGCCGCCCTTGATCAACTGTAAAGCCGCGTTGCACTCGTCGGCGCCGTCGATATAAAAGTCCACCTGGTCCACCGTGTTAAGCTCGTACACCACAATACCGTGGCTTTTCAGGCGCGCGGCGGAGGCCTCCGAGCTGGCCACCGTGGCATTGATCAGGCCCTTGATGCCCGCCAGAGCGTCGATGAAAAGATTGGCGGTGGAGCCGGTGCCTATGCCCAGTACCGTATTGCTTTCGAGTTTGGGTCGGATACATGCCAGCGCCGCATCCGCGACGGCCTGCTTCATCTCGTCCTGGGTCATGTGCTGTCCTGTGGGGTTTTGGTGGGTGGACGCCTGCCATTATAGGGCAGTGATCACGGGAAATACCACGATAGCGGGCTGAAAAACCGGCGCGGCTCCATTAAGGCAGGCCGGGCCATCCACTTTTTGGGATTAAGCCTGGATGCGCGGGTCTACGATGTCGCCTATGGGCGGATTCTGTTGGGAGTGCAAGTAGCAAAAAACGAACATTGGGAATTCGAGCAGGTGCTGGATCAGATCAACTTCTGGTACCAGGAAGAAACCGATAATAGCGCCTATCAACTCTATCTCGGCAGAAGAGGTGCCTGATCTGGAAAAAAGTCAGGAATCATGGGGTCTATGGGGTTTTCTTTTACTTCGCCCTGATATAGAATTTTCTTGAAGTTGTGAAATAATTACAAAAATTAGTAGTTATGTTTATGGCGTGTGTTATGACGTGTGTAATGAGGTCAGGTTCCTTAGAAAACCAGCCTTGTTTTTGGCGAGAGAAATTTAAAGTGAAGCGTAAACCGGACTTTTTGCTGATTCTGATGGCGGTCTTTGGGATGGGTGTGCTTGTCACGTTGATTCTTCCCATGGCAAATAACTCGGTTGCCGCCCCGGCATCCGAGTTACAGGCTGGCGTTATCATCCGGGATTGATCCCCGGCAGTGTCAGTTCACTCCTTGCAACAGTGCAGGGCGGCATCGGACGCAATAAAATCCATGGAAATATCCCACGCTTCCCGTGGAATGCAATCCACTTGCTGGTTGGCGTGTGCCAGCCCCACCAGTAGTGGCCCGGCAATGCCAGCCAGGGCCCGGTCGTAGAAGCCGCCGCCCATCCCCAGTCGTCCCCCCTGTAGATCCCAGCCCACCAGGGGCAAAAAAACAATATCCAGATCCTCCGCCGGGCAACGGTTGGCCTGCGCCGGTGGTTCAGGTATGCCAAAACGGTTAGTACACAGCGGACAGTCGGGTAGCCATTCAGCGAAGCCCAGGCTGTCGCCGGCTTCTATTACAGGTAGGAAAAGTTGCTTGTGCTGTGCGCGACCCAGTTCGCTCAGTGGGACGGTATCTATTTCTCCATCGGCAGGCAGGTAGAGTGCGATGCGCTGCGCAGTGGCCCAGCCCGGCAGCTCTGTGATGTGGCCTGATACTTCCTGTGCGGCCAGGTGTTGCTGATCGGCACTCAGGGCTTGCCGTCGATAACGCAATGTACTGCGCAGTTGGGCTTTGCTGAGATTGGCGTCTGGCATAAGAAGTGGGATTCCCGGCATACCGCTGACAGCACTGCCCTTGAACCCGACGGTTCAAGGTGGCGGTTCCTGCACTGTATCAGGCTTTCCGGCCAAGGCCGGACCTGCACACCAACAGTAACGAGAAACCTCCGATTAACAATTTATCGGCTCGAGGACTGTATGTCTGGCGTATAGGCCAGGGATCCAACGCAAGTATAGCCCAGATAATGCAGGGACAGTTTACTTAATTCCCATAGTGTTAACCAAGTCCCACTACTAAGGTCAGCTGATTTCCAATTGACGCAGTTGGTACAGGGCGTCGTCCAGCTTGCGATTGAGGCGCACAACCGATTCGCCACCGGGCGCGGCTGCGCCAGCGTCGGTGTGTTCAGATGCCTGCAATAATTCGTAACTGATATTGAGCGCGGCCATTACGGCGATACGCTCCAGCCCGATGACCTTGCCAGTATCCCGGATACCGCGCATTTGTTTGTCCAGGTACTTGGCGGACACGGTCAGCTCGGCCTCCTGGTCTTCCGGGCAAGCCACCTGGTACTCTTTATCCAGGATTTTTACAGTTAC
Source organism: Gammaproteobacteria bacterium (assembly GCA_003646415.1). Taxonomy (GTDB): domain Bacteria; phylum Pseudomonadota; class Gammaproteobacteria; order Pseudomonadales; family Halieaceae; genus JBALVO01. The sequence goes on along the minus strand of QNFS01000004.1, from coordinate 34,604 downwards.
GGTGTGGGGGTGGCTCACTGGTGTACCTCGTCATTCATATTGTGTGCAGACGGTCAATCATAGCCTCGACCTTGGTCCGGGCCAGTTCATTTTTGTCGATGAGGTTTTGCCGCTCCTGATGCCAGCCGGCGCTGTCGGCCTTGAGCGCCTGATTTTCGCGATTCAGGTCATTGCACAGCTTGATCAGTTCATCGATCTTCTGTTCAAGCACCTTGAGTTGGTTTTCCGCCATGGAGTTATACTGTGTTAGACGTTATTGGATTCCTACTATAGTGGCGCATGGCGCTGAGGTCAACGGCACAAAATTCATAAATATCAATAGCCTGCCAAGCTTTTTACAGCTATTGGTAGAGGTGCGGAATAACTGCGCCCAGTATGGGTATCCCGGGGAGAGCATAGTATGTACGATGATTTACAGGGGAAAGTGAGGATTTTCGACTTTGACGAGTTCGCAAATCATCTGTTGGAGCAGGGTCTTGAGGCTTCGCCCTCTGAGCTGCATGGTTTTCTGTGTGGCTTACTGTCTGGTGGTGCTGCGGCCGAGCCGGAGATGGGGCTGAATGCCCTGGATCAGTCCCTGGGCCTGGTTTTGCACGGCGAGCTGGCGGACCACACCATGCAGCTTTATACGGTGACAGCAGCGGCGCTGGAGGACGAAGAATTCGACTTTCACCCCCTGTTGCCCGATGACGACGACGATATTGTCGTGCGCACCGCCGCCCTGGCCGCCTGGAGCCGGGGGTTTTTAGCGGGTTTTGCCCATATAACGGCGGGGACGGGTACAGCCCCGGTGGCACTGCCTGAGGATAGTGGCGAGATTCTCAAGGATTTTGCCAATATTGCCCAGGCCGACACGGATGAAGATGAAACCGAGGATGACGCGGAGGACAGCTATATGGAACTTGTCGAGTACCTGCGTTTTGCCACGCTCAATGTATATATGGACACTCGCGCCAGAGAGTAGCAGCATTACCGCCGGCGCGGACTGCCCGCAGTTATTGTTTTTCACCGCGTGCCCGTTAGAATAGTGGCCCGCGGGTAGCCCCAATAATACAAGCCAGAGGACATACCATGAGCCAGACTCCCAGCGAACTGAAATACGCCAGCAGCCACGAGTGGGCCCGGTTGGAGGAAGATGGCACGGTTACCGTTGGTATCACAGACCACGCCCAGGAAGCCCTGGGAGATGTGGTGTTTGTGGAACTACCTGATGTCGGCACGAGCTTGGCGGCGGCGGATGAGGCGGGGGTTGTCGAGTCGGTCAAGGCCGCATCCGATATCTACGCGCCGATTGGAGGCGAGGTCATCGCCATTAATGAGCAGTTGGAAGACGAGCCGGAGACGGTCAATTCCGACCCCTACAACGATGGCTGGTTCTACAAGCTACAACCTTCCGATACCAGTGAGCTGGATGCCCTGCTGTCTGCGCAGGACTATCAGCAGCAGTGTGAAGAGGAATAAACGTTCATCCCTTTAATCTCTCCCGGAACAGCCGGTGGTTGATCTCTTCCTGCGCAAAGGCGCCGACCGCCGCTTGCGTGGTGGGCACCTGTGGGTGTATTCCAACGAGGTGGAGACCTCGCGTTCAGCGCTGGGAAATTTTCACGCCGGTGATACGGTTTGCGTGAGAAGCGCCGATGCCAAGCTTCTGGGTTCTGCCTATATGGAGCCCCAGGCACTGATCTGCGCCAGGCTATATGCGCCTGGTGAGCAGCACCCCCTGGACGAGGCGTTTTTCAGGTCGCGCCTGGAAACAGCACTGGCCGGCCGGCAGTCCGCCTTCGAAAAACCGTTCTATCGCCTGGTCTATGGCGACAGCGACACCCTGCCCGGTCTCGTTGTCGACCGCTTCGGTGATTACCTGGTGGTGCAACTCAACAATGAAGGTATAGAGCGTCACCGCGAGCCCCTGCTACAGGCTTTGATCACCACTTTAAAGCCCCGCGGCATCCTGCTGCGAGGCGACAGTCGCAGCCGGCGTGAGCAGGGCTTATCCGACGACAGCGAAGTGGTGTACGGCGATGTGCCGAGGCAGGTACCGCTGGAAGAAAACGGCGTGCAATTTCTGGCCCCGGTCTACGATGGGCAAAAAACCGGTTGGTTCTACGACCACCGCATGTCGCGTGCTCGCCTGGCCCCCTGGGTGCGGGGCAAATCCGTACTGGATGTATACAGCTACATCGGCGGCTGGGGTATTCAGGCCGCCGCCTTTGGCGCCACCGATGTATGCTGTGTGGATAGCTCCGCCCGGGCCCTGGAAGGCGTACTCGCCAATGCACGCCTCAATGATCTGGAGAGCCGGGTAACCGTGCGTCGCGGCTCAGCCAAGGAAACCATGCCGGCCATGTGCACAGATGGTCGCCAGTTCGACGTGGTAATCCTTGATCCACCGGCTTTTATCCAGCGCAAAAAAGACCTCAAGAAAGGTATTGCCGCCTACCGCCGTATCAATGAACTGGGCCTGCAACTACTGAAGTCTGGCGGCCTGCTGGTCTCGGGCTCCTGTTCCATGCATTTGTCCCGGGCCGACCTGATATCCACCATGCAGCAGGCTGCGGTGCGCGCGGGCTGTCAGTTGCGGGTGGTAGAACAGGGCGCCCAGGGGCCGGATCACCCGATTCATCCTGCCATTCCTGAGACGGAATACTTGAAAGCGATTTTTGCTCGTAAGCTTTAGCTCTACCACCAGCGCAGATCGGGGAGACGAAGACAAAATCAGCCCCGCAAAGTAATCACCGGCCAGCCTTCTGCACGGGCCCGGGCCAGCAGTGTCTCATCCGGATCCACCGCCACCGGGTTGTCCACCAGCTCCAGCAATGGCAGGTCATTATGCGAGTCGCTGTAAAAATAAGCGCCGTCCAGGGTGGTGCTCCGGCCATCCAGCCAATCGTGCAGGCGGGTGACCTTGCCTGCGTGGTAGGAAGGTATCCCGCTGGGTTCACCCGTATACAAGCCGTCCACGATTTCCACTTCACAAGCCAGAATGTCTGCCACACCCAGCGCATCCGCAATGGGTTTGGTAATAAAGTGGTTAGTGGCGGTAATGATTAAGAGCTCATGCCCCCGCTCCCGGTGATCGGCAATCAGTGCGGTGGCCTTGGGGAGCATGATGGGTTCGATCTTGCTGGCCATGAAGTCCCGGTGCCAGGTGTCCAACTCGTCCTTTGAATGCCCCTTCAGGGGGCCGAGGGCGAAGCGCAGGTAGGCGATGATATCCAGGCGGCCCGACTGGTAATCCGCATAGAATTGATCGTTGCGGGCAGCGAAATCCTCACTGTCCACCAGACCCTGTTCACAGACAAAATGACCCCATAAATAGTCGCTGTCACCACCGATCAGTGTGTTGTCCAGGTCGAAAATCGCCAGTGTCACCGTATGGGCCTCAAAGAATGGTCGGCCAGCATAGCCCGTGTGCCCCCGATAGTAAATTTCTCAGAGCTGCGAAAGTGTGGAACAATGGCCATCTAATAATGAGTGGCGCCTTGGAATGATTGATTCAGACGGCTTTCGAGCGAATGTAGGAATAGTGCTGGCCAATGATCGGGGTCAGGTATTGTGGGCCCGGCGGGTAGGCGGACGCGATGCCTGGCAGTTTCCCCAGGGCGGTATCGATCGCGGGGAATCGCCGGAGCAGGCGCTGTACCGCGAACTGCGCGAAGAGGTTGGCCTGTCGCGTGATGCGGTGGAGGTTCTTGGCTCTGCTCGAGGTTGGCTGCGCTACCGTCTGCCCCAGCGATTTATCCGCAAGGGCCAGGAACCATCGTGTATCGGGCAGAAACAGAAGTGGTTTCTACTGCGCATGCTAAAGGATGATGTCGCTGTGCAACTGGACCAGAACGACAAGCCCGAGTTCGATCAATGGCAGTGGGTCAGCTACTGGTACCCCCTGAACCAGGTAATTTCCTTTAAGCGTGAAGTTTACCGCACGGCCATGAAAGAGTTGGCCTTGCCCTTTGGTCGTCATACCGAAAAGTGGGGGGAGCGATAAACCCCTATGCTTGAAACATTGCGCCATATCGTTCAGGAGGTCAACGCAGCCGAGGGGTTGGGTGACGCCCTGCGAATCATCGTCCGGCGCGTACGCGACGCCATGGGGACAGAGGTGTGCAGTGTTTATCTGCGCGAGCCGGCCACTGGCCGTTACGTGTTTCGCGCCACCGAAGGTCTAAATCAGGATCTGGTCGATCAGGCCGGCCTTGCTGACGGAGAGGGCCTGGTGGGTCTGGTTGCGGTGCGTGGAGAGCCGGTCAATCTGGAAAATGCCGAGAGGCACCCGGATTTTTGCTTACTTCCCGGTATTGGGGAAGAGCAGTACCATGCGTTTCTCGGTGTGCCGATTATTCATCAGCGTGATGTACTGGGCGTGCTGGTGGTTCAGCAGAGCCAGCAACGCCGTTTTGACGAGAACGATGAAGCCTTTCTGATCACCATGTCAGCCCAACTGGCTGGTGTTATTGCCCACGCCCAGGTTGCCGGCGCGGTACAGGAGGAGGCATTGGCTGGGGCGGGTGCGCCGGCAAAAATCAGCGGTGTGGCCGGGGCGCCGGGTATCGCCATCGGTACCGCCGTGGTGGTATCGCCAATAGCGGATATGTACGCGGTGCCACAGCGCAAAGCGGAGAATCGGCGGCAGGAGGTGCGCGCTTTCAGGGAGGCCCTGCAATGTGTGGCTGTGGATATCCAGACTGTTGCCGACAACCTGGGGGCCGAGTTGAGCCCGGAAGATCACGCCCTGTTCGATGTCTACCTCGGTATTCTGGATGACTCCACCATAGGTGCAGAAGTGGTCGGTCTGATCAAGGCGGGACAGTGGGCCCAGGGGGCCCTGAGTCAGGTGATGATAAAGCACATTCGCCACTTCGAGCGTATGGAACACAGTTACCTGAAAGAGCGTGCCGTGGATGTGAAAGACCTGGGTACGCGAGTACTTGCTTACCTGCAAGAAGCCGACAAGCAAGAGCTGATGTACCCTGACCAGACGATTCTGATAGGAGAAGAGCTGACCGCTTCGTCTCTGGGGGAGATTCCCAGAGAGAAACTGGTCGGTCTGATTTCAGTGCGCGGCTCGGGCAACTCCCATGTCGCCATTCTGGCCCGGGCCATGGGTGTGCCCACCGTGATGGGCGCTGTAGATCTGCCCTACACCATGCTACAGGACCGCGAGCTGGTCATCGACGGTTACAACGGCGCCGTGCATCTCAACCCGCTGCCGCAAGTGAAGCGACGTTTTCAGGAAGTGGTGGATCAGGACCGGGCCCTGACCCGTGACCTGGAGTCCCTGCGGGATGAGCCCTGCGAAACCCTGGATGGCCACCGTATGCCACTGTGGGCGAATACGGGATTGATGGCGGATGTCACCCGGTCCCTGGAGCAGGGCGCCGAGGGTGTGGGGCTGTACCGTACAGAAGTGCCCTTCCTGTTGCGGGATCGCTTCCCCAGCGAAGAAGAGCAGCGACAAATCTATCGCAATCAGCTGGAGGCCTTCGCGCCGAAGCCGGTTACCATGCGTACCCTGGATATTGGTGGGGACAAGTCCCTGCCTTATTTTCCCATCGAGGAAGACAACCCCTTTCTGGGTTGGCGCGGCATCCGGGTGACCCTGGATCACCCGGAGATTTTCCTGGCCCAGGTTCGCGCCATGTTGAAGGCCAACGAGGGGCTGGGTAATTTGCGCATCATGTTGCCCATGATCTGCAATGTGTCCGAACTGGATGAGGCGCTGGATCTTATCCACCGCAGCCACCGCGAGATTCAACAGGAGGGAGTCAAAGGTGAGTTGCCGCCCATTGGTGTGATGGTGGAGGTGCCGGCGGCGGTCTACCAGGCCCGAGCCCTGGCCAGGCGGGTGGATTTCATGTCGGTGGGCAGTAATGACCTGACCCAATACCTGCTGGCGGTGGATCGTAACAATGCCCGCGTGGCGGATCTGTATCACTCTTTGCATCCGGCTGTTTTGCAGGCTCTGTGCGATGTCGTAGAGGCCGGCGCGGCCGAGGGCATACCTATCAGTATCTGCGGGGAACTGGCTGGAGACCCTGAGGGGGCTGTGCTGCTGCTGGCAATGGGCTACGATGTGCTGTCAATGAACGCCACCAGCCTGCCCAAGGTAAAAAAGGCCCTGCGCAATATCAACCTCAGTGAAGCCCGTGAGTTGTTGCGCGAAGTCATGGAGATGGAGCAGGCCGGAGCAATTCACCAGCGCATGGAACAATTTCTCACCGAACACGGCATGGAGAAATTTATACACAACCCGGTGGACTGACCAACGCGAATTCGTACTCCTGTACCTCCCGTATTTCCCCCAGCTCGTTAAAACTCAGTTCTCGCCAACTGGCCAGGCCAGCGCTGTCTGTCCACAGGGTGGTACTGGAGCGCGTGCCGTAACGCCCGGCGACGATGAACTGGCCTGACAGCAGCTGATCCATCTCACTGGCCATGCCATGCGGGTGCAGTGCGTCCAGGTCCGCCAGGCAGCGATCGCCCACCACAGTCGCCAGTGCGTCATGCGAGGGCGGCTCTGTATCCAACAGGGTTTTCAGCCGCGCCTTGCCCAGATCAACCTTGGGCCACAATGTGTCTAGTCGGGCATTGCTCAGCCCGTAGATGCCGGGCTGCAGGCGCAGCGCAGCGCGCTCCTCTGCGGGCTGGCTGTTGGTGAAATACCAGAGGCTGCTGCGGTCACCCAGCAACAGGTTGAAGCCCGCATATTCCGCCGCCTGTGCCTCTATGCCACGCAGGTAGGCCTGTGGGTCCTGTTGTCCCGTCAGGTAGTCCAATGGCAGCTCGCCACGAGAGCGCGGGGCCGCGGCTGTGCGTGACGGGTCGCGGTAGTTGGTTATAGCCGCGAAGCGGCCATCGCGAGTCATGCCCATCCATGTGCCGCCCTGGTCCAGGTCTTTGCCCGCCAGCAGTGCCGGATGCTCCGGCCAGAACTGTGACACGGCGGTGGGTCTGGCGTGAAATTCATCCCGATTGGCGGCTACCACCAGCGGATTGCGGGTGGAGGTTTGATGGGCAAAGATCAGCAAACACATAACATCTAATCCGGCGGGTTAGGGAATCAATTGTGAAACGCCACGGGGTGGATGATAATACCGTTTTTGCATCCCGATTACTTGTGCCGGCCAACATTTGCCGGTGTTTCTATCAGGCACTTACTGACACGCAACTATGCTGACTTACCCTCAATTAGACCCGGTCGCGATCTCCCTGGGCCCGGTGAAAGTCCACTGGTATGGGCTGGCTTATCTGGCCGGCCTGGCCTTCGCCTGGTGGTTCGCGGTGCGCCGCACCCGTCGCCCCTGGTCTGCGGTGCGACGAGAGCAGGTGGACGACCTCATTTTTTACGCCGCTCTGGGGGTGATTCTGGGCGGCAGGTTTGGCTACGCGCTGTTTTACGGCGGCGACAAACTGGTACAGGACCCGACCTGGTTGTTGCGTGTGTGGCAGGGCGGCATGTCTTTCCACGGTGGGTTTCTGGGGGTGCTGATCGCGATGTACCTGTTTGCCCGCCGCCGACACATTGTGTTTGGCTCGCTGATGGACTTTGTCGCGCCACTGGTGCCCCTGGGCCTGGCCTTTGGTCGGCTGGGAAATTTTATTGGCCAGGAGTTGTGGGGCCGGCCCAGTGAGGTGGCGTGGGCCATGGTGTTTCCCCGGGACCCCCTGCAACTTGCCCGGCACCCATCACAGCTGTACCAGTTTGCCCTGGAAGGTGTGTTGTTGTTTTTTATCCTGATGTGGTTTTCATCCCGGGAGCGACCCACCTGGGCGGTTGCCGGGGTGTTTTCCCTCGGTTACGGTTGCCTGCGATTTGTCGCTGAGTTTTTCCGGGAGCCGGATCAGCATCTCGGCTTCCAGGCCCTGGGCTGGATGACGCGCGGGCAACTGTTGTGTCTGCCCATGATCGTGCTGGGGGTCTATTTGATTGTAAGCTCCTATAGTGGTGCCGCCCCCGCAGCCCCACAAACCAAGGGGAAAAACCGTAAATGAAGCAATACCTGGATCTGTTACAGGACATCCTCGATAATGGCGCGCGCAAGGGCGACCGCACGGGTACCGGCACCCTGTCCGTATTCGGGCGCCAGTATCGCCACAACCTGGCGGACGGCTTTCCACTGCTGACCACCAAGAAACTGCACCTGAAAAGCATCATCAACGAGCTTATCTGGTTTCTTAGCGGCGACACCAATACGGGTTGGCTCAGGAAAAATGGTGTGTCTATCTGGAATGAGTGGGCTACCGAAGAGGGCGACCTGGGCCCGATTTACGGCGCCCAGTGGACTGCCTGGCCAACCCGTGACGGTGGCAGCATCAACCAGGTTGATTATGTGGTGGATTGCCTGCGCAACAATCCGGACAGCCGCCGTATTCTATTCCATGCCTGGAATGTTGAGTACCTGCCCGACGAGGGAGTGAGTCCCCAGGACAATGTTAAAGCCGGGCGGATGGCGCTACCCCCCTGTCACCTGCTGTATCAGTTTTACGTGGCGGGCCGCACCCTGTCCGCGCAACTGATGATTCGCTCCAGCGATTCATTTCTGGGGCTACCCTATAATACGGCCAGCCTCGCTGTGCTGACGAAGATGTTAGCGCAGCAGTGTGACCTGGAGCCCGGGGAGATCATTATTTGCACCGGCGATTCCCACATATACAGCAATCACCTGAAGCAGGTGCGGGAGCAGTTGAGTCGAGAGCCGCGGCCTCTGCCGCGCCTGAATATCCTGCGTAAACCGGACAGTATCTACGACTACAAATTCGAAGATTTCGAACTACTGGACTACAGCCCCCACGCCCATATTGCGGCCCCGGTGGCGATTTAATGATGCGACTCGCAGTCATTGTCGCCGCGACCGACAACGGTGTTATCGGTAGGAATAACGCGCTGCCCTGGCACTTGCCCCAGGACCTGCGCTATTTCAAGCGGGTCACCATGGGTAAGCCTATTGTGATGGGCCGTAAGACCTTTGAGTCAATCGGCAGGCCGTTGCCCGGTCGCACCAATATTGTGATCACCCGCAACCCGGACTTTACGGCGGAGGGTGTCAGGGTGGTGGCGTCGCTGGATGAAGCTCTACGCCTGGGGGAGGAGATCGCCCTGATCGACGGTGCGCAGGAACTGGTGGTGATCGGTGGCGCCGAGATCTATAAGGCATCTATTCCCCGGGCCGACCGTTTGTACATTACTGAGGTGCATGCCAGTATCCAGGGGGACGCTTTCCTGCCGGAAATTGAATGGGCGTGTTGGCGCGAAGTTGGCCGGGAACACCACGGGGCTTCGGATGCGAACCCCTATGAATACAGCTTTGTGGTCTACAACCGTGCAGGTAATTGAGGGTGTGATGTGTTCAATGAAAATTGTTACATTAAGGAGGGCCTTTATGCACATAGGTAACCTAAATAAACAGACATATTTTATACCCAATATGACAAGTCCGTTTGATTGTAATGCATCACTTAATTGGTTTAAATTTGCGGTCTCGGTTTGCCGGCTCCGGTTTTTCCACTATATGAAGAGAGACCGAGTCTGAATTAATAAGTCTTGAATAACCTTGTTGGAATACAGGAAACACGATTCCCATGACTATGTATCGATTTAAGAACGTATTGATCGCTGTGCTGGTATCTACGGGCGCCCTGCTGGGCACTGTGGCTGCGCTGCAAGCCAGTACCCTGGACTCCATCCTGGATGTTGGGGAGGCCAAGAACAAGGCTGCACATAAATCGCAGGTAAAAATTGACCGACTGGCTGATGAAACCCGTGACCTGCTGGGCGAGTATAAGACGGTCACCAAGCAGATTGACGGGCTCAAGGTCTACAATGCCCGCCTGCAGCGCCAGATCGACAATCAGCTCGTGCGCATTGGTGAGATTGATGCATCCATCGACCAGGTAACGGTCATCTCGCGCCAGATGACGCCGCTGGTCATTCGCATGATCGACGGTCTGGAAAAATTTGTAGAGTTGGATGTGCCTTTCCATATGGATGAACGCCAGCGGCGTATTGCTTTCTTGCGCGCCAACCTAGATCGCTCTGATGTATCAGTTGCCGAGAAATTCCGCCAGGTTCTGGAAGCATACAAGATAGAAAATGAGTACGGTCGCAAGATCGACACGTATAAAGGCAGTGTGGAAATCGACGGTGCTGAACGGGACGTCGACTTTTTCCGTGTGGGCCGTATCGCCCTGCTGTACCAGACAACAGACACTGAAATCTCGGGCGCCTGGGATCAGCGCAATCGCAGCTGGGTACTCCTGGATCGCGGTGAATACCGCAATGCGATTATGAAAGGGCTGCGCATCGCGCGCAAAGAGGCTTCTATTGACTTGTTGAACCTGCCAGTAGCAGCGCCGGAGGCGAAGTAATGAGCGTTAAGTGTGTAAAAGCCGCCGCCATTGCCCTTTGTGGTGCACTGACTTTATCCGCTGGCTCGGTGTTGGCGCAGGATGCCAGGTCCCTGGATGAACTGCTTGGTTTCGTCAAGCAGGGCCAGGTGACCGAGGCCAGGGAAAATCGCGCCCGTGAGCAGCGCTTCGCCAAAGACAAGGCCAACCAGGCCTCAGAGCTGAAAAAGGTGGAAGCCGAGCGCACTCATCAGGAGCAAATCAGCGCCGGGCTGGAAGATGCTTTCGAGGCAAATGAACTGCTGGTTGCCGCCAAGCAGCAGCAGCTCAAGGAGAAGTTGGGTACCCTGGCTGAGTTGTTCGGTCACCTGACCTCCACTGCGGGCGACCTGGCGACCAACATGGAGTTTTCCATTGTGAGTTCCCAATTCCCGGGCCGCGAGGCTTTTCTGGAAGAACTCATCGCCAAGATGAGCGGTAACGACAAGTTGCCCAGTATCGAGGAAATTGAGCGGGTCTGGTATGAGATGAACCGCGAAATGGTTGAGTCCGGCAAGGTCGTATCTTTCACTGCCCAAGTGGCCAGGCCCAACGGCGACAAGATCGAACAAAAAGTTGTGCGGATCGGCACCTTCAACATGATTTCCGAGGACGGCATGTACCTGCAGTATGTCCCCTCCAAGGGTTCTCTGGAAGAACTGGCACGGCAGCCATCCGGCCCCTATATCGGCTGGGCCAAGAGCCTGGCCGCGGCCACCGACGGTATGCATAAGTTTGGCATAGACCCCACCGGCCCAACTGGTGGTTCTTTCCTGGCGGCGTTGATCAACAGCCCGAACATGGAAGAGCGCTGGCATCAGGGCGGCTACATTGGCTATGCCATCACCGCCGTGGGCGCATTTGCTTTCATCCTGGCCATCTGGCGCCTGCTTGTGCTTACCACGGTGAGTGCCAGGGTGAGCTCACAGCTCAAGAACCAAAAGGCTAATACCAACAATCCGTTGGGTCGAGTGCTCAAGGTTCATGAAGACAACCCGAGTATGGATATAGAGACTCTGGAGCTGAAGCTGTCCGAGAGTATCCTCAGGGAAACGCCAAAACTGGAGAGCGGCCTGGTATTACTCAAGATCATCTCTGCGGTCGCTCCGCTGATGGGCCTGCTGGGTACCGTAACCGGTATGATTATCACCTTCCAGGCCATCACCATCTTTGGCGCGGGAGACCCCAAGGCGATGGCCGGTGGTATTTCCGGCGCCCTGGTGACCACGGTTCTGGGTCTGCTGGTAGCGATTCCCACGGTTCTGCTGCATACCATCGTGAACGGCCGCGCCCAGCGCATCATTCACGTTCTGAACGAGCAGACCACGGGTATTATCGCGGAGCACACAGAGGCTAACCTGAGGAAGTAATATGTACTGGTTGGATAGTGCGTATGAGGCTATCTCCCGCTTTATGGAAATGGGGGGTGACGTCCTCTGGCTGATCGCCGGGTTGCTGTTTGTCATGTGGACGTTGATCTTCGAACGGGTCTGGTACTTCAAAGTGGGCTGGAAGAAAGACGCAGGCGTGGTGATTGCAACCTGGGAGAGTCGCTCCGAGCGCAAGTCCTGGGCGGCAGCCCAAATCCGCGAAAAGCTGATCTCCGAGGCCAGAATGCAGATCAACCAGTACATGCCCGTTATCAAAACCCTGGTGGCGCTGTGTCCCCGGTTGGGGTTGCTGGGCACTGTGACGGGCATGATCGAAGTGTTTAATATCATGGCGGTTACCGGTGGTGGTGATGCCAAATCCATGGCCGGTGGTGTCTCCAGGGCGACGGTGCCGACGATGGCGGGCATGGTTGCCGCCTTGTCGGGGGTATTTGCCAACACCTACGTCACCCGGGTTGCCCAGCGTGAGGGCAAGTTTCTGGAAGAAAACCTGACCACCGATCACTAAGAGAGCAATAGTAATGCGCAGGAATAATCAAGTAGTCGCTGCCCAGGACGAAGCCCAGATCGACTTGACGCCGATGCTGGACGTCGTGTTTATCATGCTGATCTTCTTCATTGTGACAGCGTCCTTCATCAAGGAGGCTGGTGTCGAAGTCAACCGCCCCGAGGCGTCCACATCGCAGCCCAAGAAGAACGTCAATATATTGATAGCGATCAGTGCCACCAATGAAATCTGGATGGACCAGCGGCGCATCGATGTGCGCGCGGTACGCGCCAATGTTGAGCGCCTGCATGCGGAGAATCCGAAAGGAGCGGTTGTTATCCAGGCCGACAATGAATCCAACACCGAGACAGTAGTCGCAGTCCTGGATGCCGCTAGAGAAGCGGGTGTCTATGACGTGTCGCTGGCCACGGAAGACAAATAGTCCACTATGAGTCGCAATTTAATCAGACTGATTATCGGCGGTTTGCTGGCGGCACCTGTCGCGGGTGGTCTGTTTTTCATCATGCAACACCTGATCCTGTCAGCTGACCCCGAGATCGATGACAGCAAGCAGCACAAACTGGCGGACATCCATATGCCGGAGCGCGAGATCGAGACCAACATCTCTGAGCGCAAGCCTGACAAGGTGGATGATCCCGAGGAGCCACCGCCGGACCTGGCCACGCCTGAGGTCTCTATGGACATGGACGTGGAAGTGATCAATATTGCACCACAGGCCGCGATTGATGTATCGATAAACGCCACCGGCATGTCCTCCGCTGATGGTGAGTACCTGCCCATCGTGAAGGTGGCGCCAATCTATCCAAGAAGGGCCCAGTCCCGCGGTATCAGCGGTTACTGTATCGTTGAGTACACGGTGACCACCTCCGGTGCTATACGCGACCCCGTCGCTGTGGACTGCCAGCCTGCGGGTGTGTTTGAAAAGGTTTCGGTTAAAGCGTCGTTAAAGTTCAAGTACAAGCCTCGCGTGGTCGACGGCGAGGCCATCGAAGTTGTGGGTGTACAGAACAAATTCACCTACGAGTTGGAACAGTAAACGGTTAAAGCGTTATGGAATTGTTTAAACCCTGCATCTGGATACGAGCCGCCCTGCTGTCAGTGCCTCTGCTCGTCGGCCAGATCGCTGTCTCCCAGCTGCAAACTGACGTCGGCGTAACGCCGCTGTCCAGTGCTATTGCTGCCCAGGAGAAGAAAAAAGACGCGCGAAAAACCCGTCGCACACCCGCATTGCGTAACAAGGTCTACGAGAAATTGGCGGAGGCCCAGGCGGCCGCTGAAGAGAAGGACCTGGCTAAAGCCGAAAAAATCCTGAATGGCATGATCGCTTCCGGTGGCAAGAGGGCATTGAACAGCTACGAGCTGGCCAATGTCTACAATCTCTATGCGTTTATCTACTATTTGCGTGAGGACTATGCCAATGCGCTGAAGGCCTACGAAAACGTGGTTGCCCAGCCGGATATCCCTATAGCGATGGAGGTGAACACAAAATTCACTATCGCCCAGCTGTATTTCGTGCAGGAGCAGTGGCAGAAAGGCATCAACGCCCTGCTGGATTGGTTCAGAGCTACCGAGAGTCCCAATGCGAATGCTTATGTATTGCTGGCCCAGGGTTATTACCAGATCAAGGATTACGATAAGGCCCTCTTCAATGTGGAGAAGGCCATCAGCATATACAAGGAAAAGGATAAGCTGCCCAAGGAGCAGTGGTTCAACCTGGCCCGCTTCCTGTACTTCGAGAAAAACGACATCAACAAGACTGTCGATATACTGGAAGAATTGCTTGTGTACTATCCCAAAAAGCAGTACTGGGTACAGCTTTCCCACATGTACGGCGAGCAACAAAAAGAGAGCGAGCAACTGTCAGCTATGGAAACTGCCTATGTGCAGGGTATGCTGGATAGAAGTACTGAGCAGGTAACTATGGCCTACCTGTACCTGAACGCCGAGGTGCCATATAAGGCGGCCAGGGTGATGGATAAGGGCCTCACCAATAAATCCATAGAAGGTAAATCCAAGAACTGGGAGATTGCCGGCAGTGCCTGGCGTCAGGCCCGGGAAATCGACAAGGCTATTCCCGCAATGGAAGAGGCGGCCGCCGGATCTGACCAGGGCGAACTTTATACCCGTCTTGGCAATGTTTACCTGGATGGAGATCAGTTCAAGAAAGCGATTACCGCCCTCAATAAGGGGTTGTCCCGCGGCGGGGTAAAGCGGCCGGATACCGCACGGCTGGTGCTGGGTATGGCCTATTTCAACACCAAACAATACGCCAGGGCGCGCGAGGCCTTTGTGGCGGCTGGTCGCGATGAGCGCTCGGCCAAATATGCCGCGCAGTGGATCAAGTACATGGATTCTGAACTGGCGCGGCAGGAGTCGTTGCAGGAGGGTTAATGTGGGGCCGAATTTATTCGGCCTGTAGCCCGTCACGGCATTGGCCGAGTATAATTCGATCAATACTGTATTGGTGAATACGTTAGACCCGTCGCTCCCGGCGTCCTGCCTCCCGCGACGTACCGTCCATCCATGGACATAAAAAAAAGGAACTCAAATGAGCTCCTTTTTTTTATCCTCTTTAGCTGGAAAGCTTCAGAGCGGGATAACATTCTCCGCCTGGGGGCCTTTTTGGCCGTCCGTGACAGTGAACTCGACCTTTTGGCCGTCTGCAAGGGTCTTGAAACCATCACCTTTGATGGAGCTGAAATGGACAAAAACATCGGGGCCGTCTTCACGCTCGATAAAGCCAAATCCCTTGGTCTCGTTAAACCATTTAACAGTGCCAGTTGTTGTAGACATAATTCTTACCTGTATTGCTTATGCCGCCATGTTGCGGCGTCTTTTCATTTAATAATTATTTATAATCGTACCGATGAACTTGATGGAACTTCGACCGCGAGCATAAATACCGCTGAGACCACTCAGCCCTACCGAGTGTAGCACCATATTTGGTGGTTTAACGAGTAGACTGGCAACTTTTTTGGCAATATTGCGCCATTTTGTCAGCAATGGAACCCCTCACACTACAAATAGGCAGGATAAGCGCGCTCTGGGCCAGGCTCTACAATGGTGCATGGGCGGCGCCAATCAGTCCTGGCTGAGTGGCGGTGATTGCGTACAGTGGCACACTGGCCAGGTGATCACCCATTCTGCCTTTTGCCCGAAACCGTTGTGCAAAGTTGCTGGCGCGCAGAAATGGAATCATGCGAGGGATGATGCCCCCGGCCAGGTACAGGCCACCGTAGGCGCCACCGGCGAGCACGAAATCGCCGCAGACCGAGCCCAGCAAGGCACAGAAAGTATTGAGCGTTAGCACACAGAGTTCGTCCTGGTTCTGCAGCGCTCGCCTGGAAATCTCTGCCGGGATCAACTGATCCGGTGTTTTACCACGAATTTGTGCCAGTGCATGGTAAAGACGCTGTAGTCCGGGCCCCGACACCAATAACTCGGCATGGATTTCGCCGTGGCGCGGAAGAAGCAGGCGGGCTATTTCCAGTTCCAGGGCGGTGGCCGCCGCCACGCCCATGTGTCCCGGTTCGCAGGCGCAGGCCAGAGGTGTCCCCGCCACTATTTCCAGGGTGGCACCCCCCAGGCCGGTGCCCGGCCCCATCGCCGCCAATTTGCCCTGTGCTTTCGGGTGGCCCGCATGCAGCAGTTGTCGGTCGGCGCCGCCCAGGTGAGGTAGTGCGTAGGCGATGCCCTGGAAATCATTGATCCAGCCAAGCGTTGCAAACCCGAAGCGTCGAGCCAGGTCCCGGCAGGAAAAGGACCAGTTGATATTGACCATGACTACACGGTCGTCGGCCGGCGGCGCGGCCGCGGCGATACAGCAGGTGATGGGTGCCGGCTCGTCCAGCGCTTGCAGCCAGTGGGTAATGATGTCTTCGAGCCGTTGATGGTCGCAATTGTCGTAAGTGACAAGGGCGCGCAATTCATCCGCTGCCGGGTCAAACAGGGCCAGGCGGGTATTGGTGCCGCCCACATCGGCGACCAGGCGTGTCAAAGTGGTCATTACAGCACGGGCAGAATTTTCATGATATTGGTGCCGCCTGTGGTGCCCATGGTCGCGCCCTTGGTTAGCAGCATGGAGTCGTTTTTTTGCAGGTAACCGCTATCGAGCAGAAACTCTATGGCCCTGGCGTCAACACTGTCGTGATCAAAGGCCGAGGCGTCGAAAAATAGTGGTATCACGCCTCGGCACATGCAGAGCTTTTGCAGGGTCTGGCTGTGGTGACTCAAAGCGAAAATGGGCAGCCCGGAGCTCAGGCGCGACATCAGCAGTGGCGTGCTGCCGGATTCGGTCAGGCAGGCAATGCCGCGCACGTTGGTATAGTGGTTGGCGGCATAAATGGCCGACATGGCGATGGCTTCCTCCGCGTTGGCGAACTGTGTGTTGAGGCGATACCTGGAGGTCCTGGCCACCGGCTGGCGTTCAGCGCCAAGCGCTGCATCCGCCATGGCCTCGACCACATTTACCGGATAATTGCCCACCGCGGTTTCGGCAGACAACATGACCGCATCGGTGCCGTCCAGTACGGCATTGGCAACGTCGAATACCTCGGCTCGTGTGGGCATGGAACTGTTGATCATGGATTCCATCATCTGGGTGGCGGTTATCACTACCCGGTCCATCTTGCGAGCCCGGGAGATAAGCTCTTTTTGTATGCCTATCAGCTGTGCGTCACCCACCTCCACACCCAGGTCCCCGCGGGCCACCATGACGCCGTCGGAAGCTGAGAGTATACCATTTAGCGTATCGTCGTTGGCTACCACCTCAGCTCGCTCGATCTTGGCGATGATGGCCGGCTCGAGCTGGTGTTGCATGAGCAGATCCCTGGTCTGGAAGATGTCCCCGGCGCTGGATACGAAAGACACCGCCACAAAGTCCGGTTTGATTTCGGCCAGACTGTCTATATCCGTAAGGTCTTTGGTGGTCAGCGCCGGCGCTGCCAGGCCACCGCCCAGGCGATTTATGCCCTTGCGGGAGCCGAGCCTGCCGCCGACCAACACGGTACAGTCCACCCCTGATGGCTCTACGTCGTCCACCCGCAGCCGGATGCGGCCATCATCCAGCAACAGGGTATCGCCGCGCACCACACTATTGCATAGCTCCTGGTAATCCAGGCCCACACCGCGACTATCGCCCTCACCTTCGCCCAGGTTCAGGTCCAGTCGAAAGCGGTCGCCATTCGCCAGCTCGATTGAATCGTTGCGAAACGTGCTGATTCGAATCTTGGGGCCCTGCAGGTCGGCCAGGATACCCACATAGTTACCGGCGATAGTGGCCTGCTTACGGATTCGCCTGGCGACCCGGGCGTGCTGCTCGGCGGTGCCGTGGCTGAAGTTCAGGCGAAATACGTTGACGCCGGCGGTGATCAGTCTGGCTATCATATCGTGCGACTCGCTGGCCGGGCCGATGGTGGCGACTATTTTGGTGCGTCTGTTTACTTTTGGCGTCATGTCTATTCCCATTCGGGTTTACAGGGTACCAGTGTAGTGTTCCCTGTGAAGCTGTACTAGATATTTGGCGTGAGTCCCGCAAGCAGCAGCACGTATCCATTTCCCACATAGGTCATTGCCATACATACAGGACACTACACTAGAAGCCGGTCTTGGTGTTGCTGCAAGTAGTCGCTCACAATATCCGGGAAATCGGTAAACAAACCGTCGATTCCAGCTTGCAGGATGAAAATATCGAGCAGTTCGCTAAAACTGGTAATCCCCTCGGGTAATTCGTCCCGGCGGAAGGTGTAGGGGTGCACCAGCAGGCCCTGTGCTTGTGCCTGTGCTACCAGCTGGCTCAGGCAGGCGGTGCCGTCTTCATTCCTGCCCTTGAAGATATGTGCTAACCAGGGCCCTATGCCATCCGCGTAACTGGTGATGTAGGCCAGGCCCCGCGGGGTTTGCAGGTAGTCGTAGTCAACCTCGCTGTCTTCTCCCCGGTCGTTCTCGCTGATAAGCTGAATCAAGGGCAGCGCAGTCTTCAGGTCGTGGCGCAGGTGGCGCAGGGTCTTGTCATCGAAGCACTGCAGAAACACCTGCCCGGGCCTATCCGCATAGCCTTTATCTTCCAGTACCTCAAGTACTGCCCCCGCCAGATTCTGCCCTTGTGCTTTATGCCAGTTGGGTGACTTCAGTTCGACGTACAGGCCGGTGCTGCAGTTGCGACTTCGATCCAGCCCCGCAATCAGGTCGATTTCCTCGGCCAGGGTGGGTATGCGAAACAAGCCGGCATCTGATGTAAACCTATCGGGCAGTGGAAACCTGCCGGGGAAAACGGCCACTTCCCCACCTGACGCATCCAGGCAGCTGCGCTCGTGTACCTGCAGTTGGCGAATTTCCTCTAGGCTGAAATCGATGGCATAGAAGTGGCCATCCGCCCGGGCCCTGGTGGCAAAGCGCTGCGCCACGTTGGTGGTGCTGTCCAGGTGAATGTCGTGCAGAACAACGGGTATCCCGTCCCTGCTCAGGACAACATCCTGTTCCAGAAAACCGGCACCCATGGCGTGTGCCAGGGCCTTTGCCGCCAGGGTGTGTTCTGGCAGGTAGCCGCTGGCTCCACGGTGAGCGATGACAATGGGCCTGGTGGGCATCAGCGTGACCGGCACCCGATAAAACGGGGCCTGTGATCAGGGCAGGGCGGCTACCCAGGAGCTATCTTCAAACCACTTTTTACGCAGCTTGCCCAGTACACCGGTTTTTTCGTAAGCTCTCAGGTAATTATCTACCAGATTGAAAAATTGCGGATCGTCCTTGCCTATGGCGATACCGATGGGCTCAACTGTCAGCGCCCGATCGAGGGTAATCAGGCCGGCTTCGGGATAGCGCATAACCGACAGTACGCACATCGGCATATCCGCCACCATAGCGTCTGCCTTGCCCTCGATGAGCATGGCTACACCCTCGTCGTAGCTGTTGATTTTGACCAGCGTAGCATCGGGCGCCACATCTTCTACAAAACTGGCGCTGGTGGAGTTGTTCAGCGCTAACAGTTTGAGGTTCTTGCGATTGAACTCGTCAGCGGAGGATACATTGCCCAGTACCGAGCTCTTGGTCAGGATGGACTTGCCCGACATCATATAGGGGCCGACAAAGGATACCAGTTCAGTCCGTTGTGGGGTGATTGACATGCCGGACAGCACCATGTCGATTTTGTCATCCTCCAGTGCGGTCATCAGTTCGCCGAAGGGCATTGCCTTGATTTCCAGCTTGACCTTCATAGCCGTTGCCAGGGCCCTGGCCAGGTCCACGTCAAACCCCATCATGCCGCCTTCGCGATTTACCATGGTCAGGGGTGGTTGGTTGGCTGACATGCCGACTTTCAGTACCTTGAAATCCACTACCCGCTGCAGGGTGTCTCCGGCCATGGAGTTGATGGGAAATGCTGCAGCCAGGGCCATCAGGCCGCCGAGCACCAGGCGTTTTATTGCATTAGACATTGGGTAAATCTCCTTGGTTTTTCATTTTTGGTCACGGCTGCGGTATTTCGCGATACAGTCAGGCAAGATATGCCGTGACACAAAAATACTTTAGCAGTACAAGTGTAAGTCCGATCGGTAAAATAAGCTAAAACCTTTTATAATTCTTGTGGCATGACTTGAGAGCTGGATAAAAAATGATCAGTGTATTTGATCGAGTAATTGTAAATGTACCGGATCTTGCCGCGGCGGTAATACACTACGAACAGAGGCTTGCCGGGAGTTTGGAGGACACTACACTAGATAACGCAGTGCTTGGCGTAGCTCTTGGTCTCGTCGGCAGTCCACTCGCCCTTGTCCTTGCCGGACAAATCTTCACACCAGTTCTCTGAGCCCACGGCAGTGCCATCGATCAGGCAGCGCCTGGCGTAGGTGGCGGCATCAGAGCTGCTCCACTCAGTTTTGGGCTGCTCCTTCTTGGCTGCACACCACTTTTCACTGCCTGGTTCGGCGCTGCAGGCGCACAGCAGCAGGATAAAGCTTGTCACTAAAATATGTTTCACGGGCTTCCTGTTTTGGTGGTCAAGGGTCAGGGTTATTTTTTCAGCTGCATCTTTATGGTGCGCTCTGTCGCCTTGCCATAGGGGGGCAGCAGACCGCCAAGCTTGGCGATGTTGATACCGGACTGGCGATAGATGGACTTGGCGTGGCTGAAGGTCTGGAATCCCTTGAAACCGTGGTAGGCGCCCATGCCGCCGGGGCCCACGCCACCGAAGGGTAATTCTTCCTGCATGGCGTGCATGACCACATCGTTGATGCACACTCCGCCGGAGGTGGTGCGGCTGACAAAGGCGTCCTCTTCCTGCTTGTCTTTACCGAAATAATAGGCGGCCAGGGGGCGGGGTTGGGCATTGATGTAAGTGATGGTTTCCTCGAATTCCCGATAGGTGCGAATTGGCAGCAGCGGGCCAAAAAGTTCTTCCTTCATCATTTTCAGGTCGTCCGCGGGCTCCGGGATCAGCGTGGGTGGAATCTTCAGGGTGCCCTGCTGTTGGCTGAAATCTTCACCGGCGGGGTTGATGGGGATAACTTTCTGTCCGCGCTCTTCGGCCTGGGCAAGGTAACCGTTCAGGCGCTGGTAGTGGCGCTCGTTAATGACCGAGGTGTACTGGGGGTTGTCCAACAGTTTCGGGTACATCTGGGTGACTGCTTTCTGAGCGGCGGTGATGACTTCGTGTAGCTTTTCCTCCGGCACCAGCAGGTAGTCCGGGGACAGGCAGATCTGGCCTGCGTTGAGTGTTTTGCCCAGCATGATCCGCCCCAGGCTTTTCTCGATATCGGCACTGCGTGAAATAACCACGGGAGACTTACCCCCCAGTTCCAGGGTGAGCGGAACCAGGTTGCGCGATGCCGCTGCCATGATATGGGGGGCGATTGAGGTGGCTCCGGTGAAAAGCATGTGATCGAAGGCCAGGCCGGAAAACGCCTGGCCGACCTCGGGCCCACCGTCAAATATGGCTACTTCTTTGGGGTCGTAAGCTTCGGCAATCATTTCGCAGATGAGCTCTGAGGTGGCGGGAGTGTACTCTGACGGTTTGATCATGGCGCGGTTGCCGGCGGCCAGTACACCTGACAGGGGGCTGAATATCAAGCTTATAGGGAAGTTCCACGGTGCGATGATGCCGACCACGCCCAGCGGCTGGTACTCGATGCGCGAGCGTCCGCCTAACAGGTTGAGAGGGAACATGGTGGGGCGCTTTTCAGCCTTCATCCACTTGCGCAGGTGTTTTTTGGCGTGCTTTATGGCGGTGATGCTGGCCGCGACATCTGTCAGCAGGCTTACTTCACGAGGGCGACAGGTGAAATCAGCACTAATCGCTGCCACCGCCTTGTCGTGGTATTTGATCAGTACGTCGATGCCGCGTTCGAGTCGGTCAATGCGAGTTTCAGCACTAACAACACCCTCTTTCAGGTAATCCTCGCGCTGCATTTCAAGAGTGGCGTTCATCTGTGTTTCTATATCGCCCTGGACGGGAAGTTGCTCGGGTACGTTCATTGGTCAGATCCTTACGATGGGTATTGTTCTGAATCGGTAATGATAGCAGACAATTATAGTCCTGCATTGAACAATAGTAACCAGAAAAGCCGGTCATATATGGCCATGAGCAACTGAATGGGGGTTGTGCCTGGCAATCTTGGAAGGAACTGCTAATAATTGGGTATGAGCACAGAAACCACAAACAGCGATACTCGCACCCCATCGCCTCCCTATGGCTATTCACGGGATTGCATCCACTCGCGGGAGGAACAGGTGCATATTGTGGCGGAATTTCACGCCCACAAGATCAGGCCCAGCCGTATCGCCTACCGCGTTGGCATCGATATCGCCTTTATCGAAGAGCTGATTGCGGGGGAGGTTGAAGCGGAACACTTTCCTCGCCTGGTGGCACACTATCGCAAGCAGCGCTACCAACAGCGCTTGCATGATTCCACCGCCAGAAAGGGTATCGCACAATACGAACTACAGCAGAAAATTGAACGGGAGTTCAAGCATGAAGTTGATTTATAACCGGGGGCAGGGGTGATGGGGAATTACACCCCGGCCACTCACCCACCCTGACCGAACCCGAGTCCATTGCGGCTATAGACGTATTCCTGAGCCAGTTGTCGGCCTGATGGCTATAGCAATTTTGGTTTATAGTTATAGCTGAACTGCTATTGAGAGACCGGTAGATAAGTCATGGAACTGGAACCACGTGCAACACTGATCGCCGCGATACTGGTGCTGTTCCTGGGCCGCTATCTCAACGGAAAAATCAGTTTTTTTCGCGAGTACAATATCCCGGAGCCGGTTACGGGTGGTTTACTGGCATCGCTGATCGTGGGCCTGCTGTATTGGCTGGTGGGCCTGGAAATCAGCTTTGACATGGCCAATCGGGACATGTTGTTGATTGTATTTTTCACCACGATCGGCCTGTCCTCGCGCATCGATGTTCTGCGCCAGGGAGGTCGTTCCCTGGCTACCCTGTTAGTGCTTGCAGTCGGCTATCTGTTTATCCAGAACCTGGTGGGAATCGGCATCGCATCGTTCGCCGGCAGTCCACCAGCCCTGGGGTTATTGACCGGATCCGTGAGCCTGAGCGGCGGTCACGGTACCGCGATCGCCTGGGCGCATACGTTCACCCGGGAATACGGCGTGGCTTACGCCATGGAGATAGGTCTCGCCTGCGCCACCTTTGGCCTGATCTTCGGCGGTATCGTGGGCGGCCCCATCGCGCGCTTCCTGATATGGAGAAACAAGCTGACTACCGAAAGCGAGGGCGAACTCACCGTTGGCTTTCGCTACAGGGAGCACGAGGTTATTGACGTGGATCGCATTCTCGGGTCCCTGCTGGCGATCGCCGTCGCTATTGGCCTGGGCACCGAACTGAATGACCTGTTTGAATCCTGGGGCCTGATGCTGCCTGATTTTGTTGCCTGCCTGTTCGCGGGTATTATCCTCACCAATACCGTTCCCCGGCTACTCCCTAAAATCAAGTGGCCCACCGGGTCCCACTCCCTGGCACTGATTTCAGACGTGAGCCTGGGTTTATTTCTCTCCATGTCACTGATGAGTCTCCAGTTGTGGATGTTGGCCGGCCTTGCCGGTCCCATGCTGCTATTGTTGCTGGTGCAGGTTGTATTAATTGTCCTGTTTTCAGTATTCGTGGTGTTCCGGGTGCTTGGCGCCAATTATGAGGCGGCGGTGATTTGCTCGGGTTACTCCGGGCTCGCACTGGGAGCGACGCCCACTGCTATCGCCAATATGACGGCCGTTACTAAGTCCCTCGGCCCGGCTCCCCGCGCATTTGTGGTGGTGCCTCTGGTAGGTGCTTTTTTCATCGATCTGGCTAACGCCATGATTATCAATTTGTTGCTGTACTGGTTTGGGTAAACCCGTCCCGGCACTATCTGCTTCACGACACTGGATGATATTCGCTGTATAATCGCCGAACGCCTCTGACAAGAGGCCCTATCCCAGCGTTCAAGGTTCTAATCATGTCCACTTCAGATGCGGTAACCAGTTTTGCGGAACTGGACTTGCCCGCGACCCTGCAAAAAGCCCTGGCCGATGTGGGTTACGAAACTCCCTCGGCGATTCAGGCCAGGATGATTCCCCATATGCTGGAGGGTGTGGACGTGCTGGGCCAGGCCCAGACCGGCACCGGCAAAACCGCGGCATTCGCCCTGCCCATTCTGGCGCGCCTGGACCTCAAACAGAAGCTGCCGCAGGTGTTGGTGCTGGTGCCGACCCGTGAATTGGCGATACAGGTGGCGGAGGCGTTCCAGAAATACGCGCGGCACTTGCCCGGCTTTCACGTGCTGCCCATTTATGGTGGCACTGACTATCGCGGCCAGTTCCGCCAGTTACAGCGGGGAGTGCACGTTGTTGTGGGTACGCCGGGCCGGGTAATGGATCATATGCGCCGCAAGTCACTGGATTTGTCCAATCTGCAGACGCTGGTACTGGATGAAGCAGACGAGATGCTGCGCATGGGTTTTATCGACGACGTGCAGTGGATTCTGGATCAGACACCCCCGCAGCGCCAGATTGCCCTGTTTTCCGCCACCATGCCAGACGCCATTCGACGCATTGCCAAGCGCCACCTGACCGACCCGCGCGAAGTCTCCATCGAAGTCAAAACGGTGACCAATGCATTGACTCGCCAGCGGGTGTGGATGATGGCCGGTGTACACAAGCTGGATGCTTTGACGCGCATCCTGGAGGTCGAGGACTTCGACGGCATGATCATCTTCGTGCGCACCCGCATCCTCACCGCGGAGTTGGCGGAAAAGTTGGCGGCGCGTGGTTATTCTGTCGCCGCCATCAACGGGGATATTGCGCAGCAGCAGCGGGAGAAAACCATCGAAAACCTGAAGAGCGGTAAACTGGACATCCTGGTCGCCACTGATGTGGCGGCGCGCGGCCTGGATGTTACCCGGATCAGTCACGTGATCAACTACGATATTCCCTCTGATGTAGAAGCTTATGTGCACCGCATCGGTCGCACCGGCAGGGCTGGCCGCAAGGGTGAAGCTATCCTGTTCGCAGCCAATCGGGAACGGCGACTACTGCGCGCTATAGAGAAAGCCACCGGTAATGCCATCAAAAAAATGGAGCTGCCTACTGCCGAGGAAGTCACTGACAAACGCGTTGGCAAGTTTAAGCAGCGCATCACTGAGACCCTGGATACAGCGGATCTGGATATGTTCAGAAAGCTGGTCGATGAGTACCAGCATGAGTACGGTGTGCCGGTGGTGGAAATAGCCGCTGCCCTGGGCGTATTGGCCCAGGGCAAAAAACCGCTGCTGGCCGTACCCGCACCCACTGCGAAGCGGAAGGCCAGAGACAGTTCTGGTGAGCGCGGGAGAGCGGACCGCGAATCCAGGAACGAACAGGGCCCCCAGCGCAAAACCAAGGCGCGTAAACCGAAGCTCGATGCGGAGCAAAAAACTACGAAGTGTAAGTCCCATCGCGAGACGGGACACAAAGGTGAGCAGAAGCCGAAGCGTGAAAATGACAGGCCTGATGCCGGCCTGGAGCGATTCCGCATTGAAGTGGGTCACAAGCACGGTGTAAAACCCGGCAATATCGTCGGTGCTATCGCAAATGAAGCGGAAATCGAAAGTGAGTATATCGGGCGTATCGAAATTTTCGATGATTACAGCACCGTGGATCTGCCGGAAGGCATGCCCAGGGAAGTTTTCAAGCACCTCAAAGCCGTGTGGGTCAGTGGCCACCGTTTGCAGATATCCAGAGATAAGCCGAGCGAAAGTTCTGTTCGGAGAAGGCCCTCCACAGCTAATGCCGGAGGCGGCAAAAAATCGGGGGAACGGCCCTCTGCCAGGGCCGGTGTCCGGCGTCGGCCGGCCAAGTGAGCTGTTGTACGCGGGTCCGGCAATATGAGTGACGAGGTAGATTAGTGCCCGTTCTGTTCGGTGTTGTCCTGCTGGATCTCATTGGCTTCGGCATTGTAATACCAATACTGCCTTTTCTGTCCCCCAAGCTGGGTGCGGACAAGATGGATATTGCCTTTATTATCGTCACCTATGCAGTCTGTGCCGGCCTGTGCGGCCCCTTCTGGGGGCGCCTGTCTGACCGTATAGGGCGCAAGCCGGTGATCATGATTTGCCTGGCGGGGGCGGCGCTGTCCTATGTGATGCTCGGTCTGGCTTCGCAGTTGTGGATGGTTTTTGTCGCCCGCGGCTTCGCTGGCTTGATGGCCGGTAATTTTGGTGTGGCGTCTGCCATGATGGCGGATATCACCACACCGCAAAATCGCGCTCGCGGTATGGGTATGATTGGCACCGCTTTCGGCCTCGGTATTATTCTGGGGCCTATGATCGGTGGATTGCTGTCCGGCGACAGCGCCAGCTTTACACTGCCCTGTCTTTTTGCCGGCGTCATGTCTTTATTGGCTATCTCCGCCGCTGCGGTATTTCTCAAGGAATCCCTGCCACATGAAAAACGCCTTGCCCATGGTGAACAGCGTGGTACCGGTCAGCAGCTTTCCTTTTACGGCCTGTTGCGCCAGACCGGCAATCGCCTGCTGTTACTGCAATATGTGCTTCACAACGCCGGTATGAGTTCTCTCACTTATCTATTACCTCTGTGGGTGGGGGATGTGTTGGGGTGGGGCCCCAGGGAAGTGGGCATTGTTTTTGGAATACAGGGCGCTTTGATGGTTATCTTCCAGGGTGGTTTGCTTGGCCCGCTGGTGCGCACTTTGGGTCAATGGCAGTTGCTGCGCATCGCACTAAGCGCTTTTTTTCTGGGCCTGTTGAGTGCGGCATTCGCCACCACCATGCCCGTTATGCTCGGCACTATGTTTCTCGCCATGACCGGAGCCACTATGTGCATGCCGCTGTTGAATACCATTGTCACCCACCGGACCCCGGGGGAATACCGCGGGCGTATGCTGGGTATGACCAGTGCCGTATCTTCCTGGGGGCGGGTACTGGGCCCCCTGATGACGGGCGCTAATCTGGCGGTGTTTGGCTACCGCGGCGCCTGGCTGGGTTGCGCATGTATTGCACTGCTGTACCTGGCCTGGGCGTTCAGGGAGTATGCCCTGCAGAATGGACGAGAGGGCGCGGATATTTATTAAGGAGCCTGTCTGAGAATAGGCTCCCTTGCCTCGCTGCTATTCGAAGATATTCCCGCCCAGGCGCTCGACAATATAGTCAATCGCCAGCTGGGCCCGCACGCTGTTTCCGGCGGCGTCCACCCGGGGTGAGAAAGCTGCAATCCCGTAATCCCCGGGAGACACGGCGACGATGCCACCACCGACACCGCTCTTGGCGGGCAGGCCGACGTTGTACAGCCAGATACCGGAATCATCATATAAGCCCGCGGTAGCCATTATTGCCAGCACTTCGGGGACATTTTCTGCCGAAATCACCTGTTTGCCGGTCACCGGGTTTTTACCTCCTGCGGCCAGTGTGCCCGCCATCACGGCCAGATCGTGGGATGTCACGCCCACTGAACACTGCCGGGTGTACAGGTCTACTGACACCCCCACATCGTCGTACAGGCGGCCATAGGCGGCCAGAAGTTTAGCGATGGCCTGGTTGCGGCCATTGGTGGCGGTCTCCGAAGCGTAAACGTCTTGCATCACCTGCAGCTTACGCCCGGCGAACGCGTCCAGGCTGCCGGCGATGGTTGCCCACTTGGCCTCCGGGGTATTTCCCTGGACCATGCTGACAGTGGCAATGGCCCCGGCATTGACCAGTGGATTAACCGAACGCTCATCGATCATTTCGATGGCCTTGATGGAATTAAATGGCTGGCCAGTGGCGTCCACACCGATTTTGTCCATCATGTTCTGGGTGCCCTGATTCTCGATCACGGTGGCGGCGATGAAGGCTTTGCTGATGGATTGAATGGAGAACGTGTAATTGGAGTCGCCCACATCGTAAACGCGCCCGTCGGGCGTCACCAGGGAGATGCCGAACAGCTCCGGGTCAACTTCAGCCAGGGCGGGGATATAATCGGCGCTGGCGCCATCCTTCACTCCCTTGAACTTACTGTGCGCGTCGGCCAGTACTTTTTCGATTTCGGCCGGGGAGGGGCTACTGGCAAATGTGATCGAGGCCCCCAGTGCAGTGCAGCTGACAAGCAGGCATTGTATGACCAGTGTGCGCAAATTGGGGCGATAGGTATTGAATTGATACATTTCAAATATCCTGTAACGGGTTAAATGTAGACTAGTGCGCATCCGGAAACTCTCGTTTATGTCATCCCCGCCTGCGCGGGAATGACGTCAAAGTTGGCAGTACGGTGTTTCCGGATGCGCACCAGGCTAGTGTACTGTAATGAATAAAGTGTGCATGCACACTATATTCATTACAGTTTAAGGATAGCTTTTTTTTGAAAATCGACAAGCTGAGAATACAGCGAGTACATTTGAATTTGCCAAACACACTACCATGTGCCTAGAGTAACACTGTAAGTGTCCCGGAGCGTCGTTATGGAACAGGCCCACATACACCCCCAATTGTTGGCGGATTGCCATCACCTGGGCAGGTTTTTGGCATCGGATGTACTGTTGCACCGCAATGCCGCTATTCCCTGGTTTATCCTGGTACCCGACACACGGCTGGAAGACGTACTGGACCTGCCCGACGAACACCGCCAGGCGGTATTGGCTGAGTGTGTTGCGGTTTCCGCATTCATTAAACAGGTACTTGGATTCGACAAGGTGAATTTTGCCGGTCTGGGTAACGTGGTGCCGCAGATGCACCTGCATATCATCGGGCGGCACAAAGGGGACCCCTGTTGGCCCCAACCGGTCTGGGGCAAT
The DNA here is from genome assembly GCA_003646415.1 of Gammaproteobacteria bacterium. GTDB lineage: Bacteria > Pseudomonadota > Gammaproteobacteria > Pseudomonadales > Halieaceae > JBALVO01. The sequence goes on along the minus strand of QNFS01000004.1, from coordinate 6,067 downwards.
CTTCCCGAGGGTGAGACTTACGCGACCGGGCGATTGCGGGAATGGCAGGGCGAACTGGCGAAAATGGCCGGCCTTGCACCGGCGAGCCTGTAATACTGATACGTTGTGATCTGTCTAGTGCGCGTGCGGTAGTGGCTTCAGTGCCTGACTGATGGCTTTGCTCAGGTTGGCGTCTACCCGGGAACCGACATTGTTAACGTCCTCAACGATTCTGGTCATGATGACCTGCCAGACCTCCTCGTTGCTTGCCACGTCATTGAATTGCAGGGCGATATTACGGGTTTCTTTTACTCCACCCAGGGCGATGGCGTTGTCCACGCTGGCCCCGTCTACCTGCCTGTTGGGCATCACCCTGGGGTAGGGGGTGAGGTTGCTCGCCTGTTCACTCTTCTCTCCCTGGCGCATACCGGCCGCAAAGATATAGTCCACGCTGAACTGGGCTCGCTCTTCATTGAGGATGTAACCCTTGCTTTGCAGGTCGGCGTTGACCTGTCGGCGCAGGACGGGGTCTACGTTATAGATCGGATCGGAGGAGTTGGCGGTATTGCTCATAGGCTCAGTGCGCCACTTGTAATACTGGTAGTTGCCCGCCGCGAATTGGTCTATTTTTCCCGGTTGAACTTCAACACCGCTACAGGCCGCCAACAACATGGCCAGTATCAGTGGTAGAAAGAGTCGGTGGGTCACAGCTTTAACCTCAGTTGCCAGTAATACGTAATAATAGCCTAAGTAGTGCGCATCCGGAAACGCCGGCTTGCCAACGATGTCGTCATTCCCGCGCAGGCGGGAATCCAGAAAAATCAAGGGTTTACTGGATCCCCGCCTGCGCGGGAATGACAAAAAAGGGAGTTTCCGGATGCGCACTAAGTATTTAGCAAGTCGCCTAGTTTTGTCGATGTGTCGATGTGTCGAATGTCTCATATGACCATCAATAATTTATCGCGTGATTTACCAGCTGCATTTTGCTAGCATGATGGCATAACTAAAAGTTATTTCTGGGGGTTCTAATGATTTCCCGCAAACTGATTCGCACCGATCTGAACCTGCTGGTTGCCCTGCAGGTCCTGTTGGAAGAGCGCAATGTGACCCGGGCGGCGGAGCGCCTGTCGGTATCACAGCCCGCGCTGAGCAAGACCCTGCAGAAATTGCGCGACTCCTTTGAAGATGAACTCTTTACCCGCACAGCCCACGGCCTGGTGCCCACGCCGCGAGCGGAAGAACTGGGCAGGGAGCTGCCGGCTTTATTGGATATGGTAGACCGCGTGCTGGGGAGCACTGATTTTAGTCCCGATACGTTTGCCGGCAGTTTCAAACTACTGTTGCCGCCGATACTTTGCGAGTCCCTGTTGCCAGGCCTGATGGCCGATTTGCACGAAAACGCCCCCAATGTCCAGATTATTACAGCCGAGGTCGCACCCCATTATCAGGACCAGCTGAAAAAGGGGGAGGCGGACTTTGCCGCCTTTGTGGCACTGGAGACGGAGCGAGATATTCTCGCCGAACCCATCGCGGCGATCGCGCCGCGTTGTTACATGCGTACCGACCACCCCCTGGTGAAGAAGGAAATAAACCTGCAGGATTTTCTGGCCTATCCTCACCTGCGCCTGTATCTTCCGGGCTTGACCCGTGAAAACACCAGCATGGTAGACGATGTGCTCGGCCAGTACGGGGTACACCGCAGTATTGTCCTGGAAACCACGCAGTTTTCTTCAGCGGTAGGTGTATTGACCCGCACCGATTCGCTGCTGGTGGCCAACGCCGGTTTTCAGGAGGGGGGGTTATACACGGATCGTATCATAGGCCAGGAGTTGCCTGGCGAACTGCAACGCATGATTCACAATACGCACAGTAGTAATCGAGGCAAGATGTCGTTGATGCGCCACACGCGCACATCCCGCAGCGCTCCACACCAGTGGATGCGGGCTCTGTTGATGAAGCACCTCACCGCTTCTGCAGAAGTCGTACAGCCCGCGCCTGGGCCGACGCCGCTATTTTCGGACGGAGCTGTGGCAGGTTCAAAGTGACATGCCATGGTCCTGTTGAACAGTCTGGAGAGGTAAAGCGGCCAGTACCGCTGCGACGCCTTTTACGCTGAGATTGCCGGTTTCCTGCAGGTTTGCTCCATCTTGACATTCCGCTCTTTGAGTACAGCCTTCAACGGGTTAAAATAGCGCCGGTTTATGATCAGCTAAGTTATATTGGCGCTGCCGCTCGTTGGCTCGCACCAGAAAATGACACAGGAGTACACGACGATGGAAGAGAGCCAGGAATTGATTGCAGCCCGGGAAGAGGTGGCAGCCATGATAGAGCGCGCCCGCGCGGCCCAGCAGCAGATTGACCACTACACCCAGGAACAGGTGGATGAACTGATCACCGCCATGGTATGGGCAGTGGCACGGGAAGACCGCTCGGAAGCAATTGCCCGTTTTACCGTCGATGAAACCCAACTGGGCAACTATGAGGGCAAGTACCTCAAGATTCACCGCAAGACCCGGGCCACCCTGATGGACATCATTGATGATAAATCCGTTGGTGTTATCGAGGAAGATCCCGAGCGCAATCTCATCAAGATCGCCAAGCCGGTTGGCGTTATCGGCGCCCTGTCGCCCTCTACCAACCCGGAGGCGACGCCGGTGATCAAGGGTATCTCGGCGGTCAAGGGCCGCAATGCCATCATTGTCGCACCGCATCCTCGCGCCAAGCTGACCAACAAGATGATCTGTGACTATATGCGCGAGGCTATTGTAGCGGTGGGTGGTCCGGCGGATCTGGTGCAGAGCATTGATGTGCCTTCCATGGAAAAGACCAATGAATTGATGCGCCAATGCGACCGCATCCTGGCTACCGGGGGTGAAGCCATGGTGGGTGCCGCCTACTCATCCGGGACTCCGGCCCTCGGCGTGGGTGTGGGCAATGCGGTGATTACCGTGGATGACAGCGCGGACCTGGATGAAGCCGCAGACAAGATCCGTATTTCCAAGACGCTGGATCTGGCCGCATCCTGTTCCTCGGATAATTCCGTGTTGGTGTTCGAGTCTGTTTACGACGAGTTTCTGGAGAAACTCAAGCACGAGGGTGGTTTTGTCATTGACGGCGAGGACAAACAGAAACTGCAGGATGTTTTGTGGAAAGACGGCGTTTTGAATGCCAAGATCGTGGCACAACATGCACTGAACATCACCGGTCAGGCGGGTATCGACCTGCCTGAGGGCAAGCAGTTCCTGATCGTGCCAGAGACCGGTACCGGCCCCGACTACCCCTTCTCGGGTGAGAAACTGACGGTCACCATGGCCCTGTACAAGATTGCGGACATCGATGAGGCCATTGAGCTGACCAACAAGATCCAGGCCTACCAGGGCCAGGGCCACAGCTGCGGTATTTACTCTTACAACGATGACAACATCATGAAGCTGGCAGGGGCCACACGCACCTCCCGGGTTATGGTGAACCAGCCCCAGGCAGCGTCCAACAGCGGCAATGTGTGGAATGGCATGCGCCAGACCTTCTCCCTGGGCTGCGGCTCCTGGGGGGGCAACAGTATCAACCACAATATTACCTGGCGCGACCTGATCAACGAAACCTGGGTTTCCAAGCCCCTGGCCAAAACCAAGGTGATTCCCTCTGATGAAGAATTGTTCGGGTCGGTAATGGGCAAACTCCAGGACTGACTGTAGCCTGGGACTGACTGTAGCAAAGGAGCAAGGGATGGATTTTTCCCTCAACGAAGACCAGAAGGCTTTTGCAGAAAGTGCCCGCGCCTTCGCCGAGGGTGCACTGGCACCCAACGCGGCCAAATGGGATGAGGAATCGATTTTTCCCAAAGACGCACTGCGACAGGCCGGGGAACTGGGCTTTATGGGCATGTACACGCCAGAGCGGGCGGGTGGCCTGGGGCTGGGCAGGTTGGACGCCAGCCTGATAGTGGAGGAGTTGTCCAAGGGCTGCACTTCGACAGCGGCATTTCTTACCATTCACAATATGGCGACCAGCATGGTCGGTAAGTACTGCAGTGAGGCTGTCATCGAGCAGTGGTGTCCCGATTTGGTGATAGGGTCTACCCTGGCCTCTTATTGTCTTACTGAGCCCGGTGCTGGCTCCGATGCGGCCTCCCTGCGCACAACTGCCACGCGTGATGGGGACGACTATATAGTCAACGGCAGCAAGGTCTTCATTTCCGGTGCGGGTGAGACCGACGTGCTGGTGGTTATGTTGCGCACCGGTGGCTCCGGACCGAAAGGCATCTCCGCCTTGCTGGTGCCCGCCGATGCCGTGGGCGTGTCCTACGGCAAGAAAGAAGACAAGATGGGCTGGAATGCACAACCCACCCGCATGGTCACTTTCGACAACGTGCGGGTGCCGATGGCCTATCGCCTGGGCGAGGAAGGGCAGGGGTTTGCCATCGCTATGGAGGGTCTGGATGGTGGCCGTATCAATATCGCAACCTGTAGTGTCGGCACTGCCCAGCAGGCACTGGAAGAAGCCACCGCCTATGTACAGGAGCGCAGGCAGTTCGATACGGCGATTGCCGACTTCCAGGCTACCCAGTTCAAGCTGGCGGATATGCTGACGCAGTTGGTGGCGGCGCGGCAGATGGTGCGCCTGGCGGCCGGCAAGCTGGATCACAAGGACCCCCAGGCGGCCACCTACTGTGCCATGGCCAAGCGCTTCGCCACGGATGTGGGTTTTAATGTTTGTAACGACGCCTTGCAGTTATTCGGCGGCTACGGCTATATCAAGGAATATCCGATGGAGCGGCACGTACGCGATACCCGTGTACACCAGATCCTGGAAGGCACAAATGAAATCATGCGGGTGATTGTGTCCCGTAAAATGTTAATGGACGGCGCACTGGAGGTTATCAAATGAGTTTGAGTACATCGGAAAAACTGAACGTGGAATTGCGGGGTCATACGGCTCTGGTGACTATAGATAATGCGGGTGCCAATACCTGGGACAGGGAGAGTCTGCCGGCCCTGAAGGATCTGGTGGAGAAACTGAATGACGACAGGAATATCTACGCCCTGGTGCTGACCGGTGCCGGTGAAAAATTCTTTTCCGCGGGCGCCGATCTGAAGCTGTTCGCCGATGGTGACCCGGACAACGCCCGTGCCATGGCGGTCTATTTTGGCGAGGCTTTTGAAACCCTGGCGGACTTCCGGGGTGTGTCCATCGCCGCAATCAATGGCTTCGCCATGGGCGGTGGGCTGGAAGCGGCCATGGCCTGCGATATCCGCATCGCCGAGGAGCAGGCCCAGATGGCCCTGCCGGAAGCCCGGGTCGGCCTGTTGCCCTGTGCCGGCGGCACCCAGCGCCTGTCCTGGCTGGTGGGCGAGGGTTGGGCCAAGCGTATGATTCTCTGCGGCGAGCGTATCGATGCCACCACCGCTGAGCGTATCGGCCTGGTGGAAGAAGTGGTCGGTAAGGGCGAGGCTCTGGACAAGGCGCTGGCTCTGGCCGAGCAGGTGGGGCAGCAGAGCCCGACATCCGTCACGTTCTGCAAGGGTTTGGTGCATACCGGGCGCAACACGGTCATCGCTGCCGGCCTGGAAGGGGAGCGTGACCTGTTTGTTGACCTGTTCTCGACTGAAGATCAGCGTGAAGGGGTGAATGCGTTCCTGGAAAAGCGTAAGCCCGAGTGGAAGAACAGCTGAGGAAGCCCTGATGTCTGAAGCACAAATTCTATTTCAGGAGCTGCCGGCCGGCAGTCACAAGCTGGGTCGGGTGACCTTCAACGTGCCCGCCACGCTGAATTCGCTGACCCTGGAGATGGTCGACCTGCTGCAGGAAAAGCTGGATGCCTGGCGCACCGATGACAATATCGCCGCCGTATTCATAGAGGGCGCGGGCGAGAAGGCCTTCTGTGCCGGAGGCGATGTGCAAGCGCTGTATCAATCTGTGACGGCGACACCCGGCGGCCCCTGTGAATACGCGGAGGGATTTTTTGTGCGGGAGTACCGCATGAATTACACACTGCATACTTACAATAAGCCGATTATCTGTTGGGGCCACGGTATTGTAATGGGAGGAGGGCTGGGTGTGATGGCCGGCTGTTCCCATCGGTTGGTAA
>QNFS01000003.1 GCA_003646415.1 Gammaproteobacteria bacterium | reverse complement strand
TTGCCTTGAGACCTGGCGCCAGTGACGGTATGAAATGTATTCCTGCAAATAGCAAAATGCCCAATACTAGTAACGCCATTCGATTTTCCCCTTATCCTGTTGCTGTTCACATTCAACCTAGAAACCGCAGTTGGGCGTGAAAAGATGTGTAAGATATTGATGTGCATGGGGAATTTGAAAAACGCGTGGTCACCTTATTGGTGATGAGCACTTTTTCAAATTCTCCAGGTGCATCAAGAGCTTGTGCAGACTTTCGTGATCCAACTGTGGTTTCTAGGTTCAAGGATAGCAGGCTGACAGGGGAACGTCATGGTGCAAAGCAGTGATCCCCTGCAAGCCCCAGGCGAATATGGATTGACCCTCCATGGTCAGCGGATTTCGTAGCCTAGGGGAGTCGGCTCCGTTAAGATTGTCACATGTATCCGGACGAAATCAGAGATCTGCCCATCAGCGAGGTTCTAGACCAACTCAAGTTGCGTCTGGGCGAAGGCGATGAGGTGGTACTGCAGGCGCCCCCGGGAGCGGGTAAGACCACGGTGGTACCCCTGGCACTGCTGGACCAAAACTGGCTGGGCGGCCGCAAGATTCTGGTATTGGAGCCGCGCCGCATGGCCACGCGTGCGGCGGCGGCGCGCATGGCACAATTATTGGGAGAAGCGCTGGGGCAAACGGTCGGCTATCGCATCCGGTTGGACACCTGTGTCGGCGAGAACACGCGTATAGAGGTGATTACAGAAGGCATCCTCACCCGTCAGTTGCAGGGGGACCCGGGCCTGGAAGATGTGGGTCTGGTGATCTTCGACGAATTCCACGAGCGTAACCTGGATTCGGACCTGTGCCTGGCACTGGCCCTGCAAGGGCGTGAATTGTTTCGCGAAGGCCCGCCACTGAAGGTACTGGTGATGTCCGCCACCCTGGATGGTGCCGCGGTGGCCAGGTTGCTGAATGACGCCCCACTTGTCACGTCCCAGGGGCGCCAGTTCCCTGTGGAAAGTAGCTACGGTGAGACATACCAGCTGCGCGATTCTATTGTCCCACCCACGGTCAAGGCAGTGCTGCGCGCCCTGCGCGAACAGGATGGCAGCGTGCTGGTATTCCTGCCCGGACAGCGTGAGATCAACCGCGTGGTGCGAGAATTGTCTGCGGCCCTGCAGCAGGCCGGGGAGCAGCACGTGCTACTGGCTCCCCTATACGGGGGTTTATCCCTGGAGCGGCAACAGCAGGCGATTAATCCCGCCCCCGATGGCATGCGCAAGGTGGTGTTGTCTACCAATATCGCTGAAACGAGCCTCACCATTGAGGGGATACAGGCGGTAGTTGATTCGGGGCTGGTGCGAGAAGCGGTGTTCGATCCGGCCACCGGGATGACGCGCCTGGCGACACGACGTATTTCTCGCGCCTCGGCACAGCAGCGCCAGGGTCGGGCGGGGCGCCTGGGTCCGGGGCATTGCTATCGGGTGTGGAGTGAAGAGCAGCACAAGCGCCTGGTGGCACACGCCACCCCGGAGATCATGCAGGCGGATCTGGCGCCGATGGCGCTGCAACTGTTGTCCTGGGGTGTAGAGGACTTCTCTGAACTTGCCTGGATGGATCCACCACCAACGGCCCCCTACCAACAAGCCGTGTCGATTCTGGAAGTGTGCGGCGCGGTATTCCGGAATGCCTCAGGCGTGTATCAACTCACGCCCCACGGTGTGCGACTGGCGCAGATGCCACTGCATCCGCGTCTGGCGCATATGCTGTTGGTGGGCTGCGACATTCACGCTACAGAGACTGCCTGTCTGCTGGCGGCGGTGCTCTCTGAACGCAATCCACTGGCTGAGCGCGGTGTGGATATCGCCCTGACCCTGGCCGTGTTGATGGGAGAGAGCCGCTGCCAGCCGGAGTTGCAGGCCTGGTTCAAGCGAACCTGGCAACAGGCCCGGCGCTTTGCCCGTCTGGCCAGTGAAATTCACAAACCGCGTAAATTTGCCATTGGCGTGGCGCAACAGGATGTGCTGGGTGTGTTGTTGGCAAGTGCCTACCCGGATCGCATCGCACATCTGCGCCCGGATGGGGATGGCACCCAGTACCAGTTGAGCAATGGCCGCAGTGCAGTTGTGCCGCTGGAGGATGAACTGGCGGGCCGGGATTGGCTGGCGGTGGCCGAGTTGGGCGGGCATGTGGGAGAGTCCGCCGACCGAATTTACAGCGCCTGTTCACTCAATCCGGCCAATTTTCGAGAGATTCTGTCGACCCTGGTGCGCGAAGAGGAGCAGGTGGAATGGGATTATCGCAAGGAGCAGTTTGTCGCCCAGCGGCGTAGTCTGATCGGTAATATCCTGCTGTCCGCGGAGCCACTGACACATGTCTCAGAGGCGGCGCGCGGGGAGGCCCTGTTGGGTGTTGTACGCAAGAAAGGCCTGGAAATCTTACCGTGGAACAAGAACCTGCAGCAATGGCGCTCCCGCGTGATGCTATTGCACCGGGTGCAGTCAGGTGGCGAGAAAAACCGTTGGCCGGATTTGTAGGATGAAGCCCTGATGAGCACACTCGAGGACTGGCTGCTGCCCTATCTGGGAGAGGTCCGGCGTTTACAGGACTTCCAGGCGCTGGAGCTCAAGACCATTTTACATGCGCAGCTGCACTGGCCGTTGCCGTTGGAGTTGGAACGTCTGGCACCGGAGCGCCTGGCCGTGCCTTCCGGTTCCAGCGTGGTGATCGATTACAGTCAGGACCCGCCGGTGCTGGCGGTGAAGTTGCAGGAGATGTTTGGCTGTGAAGAGACCCCGACCATCGCCGGTGGGCGCGTTGCACTGCTCATTCATCTGCTGTCGCCGGCGCAGCGTCCGCTGCAGGTAACCCAGGATCTGGCCAGCTTCTGGCGCAGCAGCTACCAGGAGGTAAAACGCGAGATGAAGGGGCGCTACCCCAAGCATCCCTGGCCGGATGATCCGCTGCAGGCGGTGGCTACCCGATACACCAAGCGGCGTTCTAGTTGATGGCGCTGGCCTGCAGGTCGTTTGCCAGGGAATCGCGTACGGCGGGGGCTAGCAGCATACTCTCGACTGTGTAAGCGGGGTGATCCACACCTGTGCAGACAGTGCCGCCTCTGTGCACGGCGGCAATCATGCTGGGGGTCAGCTCGAAGCGCAGGAAGTGCACCGATGAGGTCTTGTGTTCGTTGTCGCGCTCCAGGTCCTCGTCGGTGATGGGGTAAACCCGCTCACAGCTCTCCACTTGCAACCACACCTTGTCTTCAATCCCAATCATTTGGGACAGCTGTTGCGCCCGTTCCTGTGGCTCATCGTACTCGATCATAAAAGTGGCTTTCCAGTTGTGGCCATCGGGAATCAGTGGATTGTAGGCCTCCAGTTCCTCGTTGATGCCATCAGCCTCGAATACTTTTTCGATACGTAGCATCTCCTGGATCTGGTACCTGATGGTGAGTTTGTCCTCGAAATACAACCGGGCGTGCTCTCCCAGGGCCACCTGGCGGTCCTTTTTGTGCGCCATTATCTCGGTGCGGAATGTGGGGCGCCTTTCGGCATACTCTTCCAGTGACCAGAGGTCGGCGCGTGATAGGGCGGTCATTGTTATCTCCTGCTAGAGGCCGTAGGCCATGCGCAGCAGCGTCATGGGGTGTTCGGCTTTATCCACTTTTTTCGACAGGTTGGCAATATGGGTGGCGGCCATGGGGCAGTCACTCATGAAATGGTCCGGTTCCTGCTGGTCTATTTTACGTATTACCGGGCGTGCGATCTTCACCGACTTGTCATGAGTTTCTTTTTTTACCGCGTAGGTGCCATCGTGGCCGGAGCAGCGCTCATGGGCCGTAACGTCCGTGCCGGGTATCAGGTTGAGCACATCCCGGGTCTTAAGGCCGATATTCTGTACACGCTGGTGACAGGCCACCTGGTAGGCGATATCCCCCAGGGCATTGGGAAAATCGATGTTCAGGGCACCCCCCTTGTGCCGCAGCCACAGGTACTCAAACGGGTCGAAAAACGCAGCCTGTACCTTCTTCACGTCTGCATCGTCGGGATACAGCAGCGGCAATTCCTGTTTGTACATCAGTACACAGGATGGAATGGGTGCGGTCAGGTCATAACCTTCATCCACCATTTCGGCCAGCACCGGGATGTTGGCTTCTTTGAGTTTGTTTACCGCTTCGAGGTCGCCCAGTTCCATTTTGGGCATACCGCAGCATTTTTCTTTTGGCACCACGTCGATATGGATGCCGTTATGCTGGAATATCTTGATGAAATCAGTACCGATGTGGGGGCTGTTATAGTTGCCGTAGCAGGTAGCGTACAGCGCAATTTTACCGCTGGTATTTCTCACCGGGGTTGGCTGGATGTCCCTTATCAGGGGTTTGACCTGCTTCCTGAGTGTGTTGCTGTGGAAGGCGGGTACCGGTGCCTTGCGGTGTATCCCGGTTGTCACTTCCAGTACCTTGCGAAAGCCGGCGTTTCTGTTGAAAGCATTGACGGTGATGTCCACCAGGGGAATAGAGGTCATCCTGAATACGGTGTCAGTGCTGGTAAGCACCCTGTCTCTGAGTTTCGCTCCATCCTCCTTGAACTTGACGGCTTTGGCGCGAAGCATCAGGTGAGGGAAATCACATTCCACTCGTGGGGTGGTACGTAGGGGCACTTGGTCATATAGCACAGGTCACACAGGTAACACTGATCCACCACCTTGATGTAATCGGCCTTGGCTATGCCGTCCACCTCCAGGGTGTCGGACTCATCCACCAGGTCGAACAGGGTGGGAAAGGCGTCACACAGGCTGACACAGCGGCGACAGCCATGGCAGATGTCGTATACCCGTTCCAGTTCCTGCTCCAGGTCGGCCCTGTCCCAGTATTGTTCGGATTTCCAGTCGATAGGATGGCGGGTAGGCGCCTCCAGGCTTCCTTCTCTCACGACATAATCCCTCGTTGCGTGACAAGGTGTAAAAAAAAGAGGGCGGGTTGGCCCGCAGACCTACCCGCCGGGCTGGATCAAGCGTCCAGGTTGTCCAGGGCTTTCTGGAAGCGGTTGGCGTGGCTGCGCTCGGCTTTGGCCAGCGTTTCCATCCAGTCGGCGATCTCATCGAAACCTTCATCGCGGGCGGTCTTGGCCATGCCCGGGTACATGTCGGTGTACTCGTGAGTTTCACCGGCGATAGCCGCCTTCAGGTTATCGGCGGTGGCGCCAATGGGCAGGCCGGTGGCGGGGTCACCCGTTTCTTCCAGGTATTCCAGGTGGCCGTGGGCGTGGCCGGTTTCACCTTCCGCAGTGGAGCGGAATACGACAGCTACGTCGTTATAGCCTTCAACGTCCGCCTTGGCGGCGAAATACAGGTAGCGGCGGTTGGCCTGGGATTCGCCGGCGAAGGCGTCTTTCAGGTTTTGTTCGGTTTTGCTGTCTTTCAAGGACATACTACGTCTCCTTAGTACTGGTTATCATCACCACACCTAGCGTGTGGAACTATTAAAAATAGTACAGACCTGGCGATCTGACTAATCAATTAATCCTAATGAGTTGATTGTAATTATTAATTACACTGTTGCGGCCCCCTCAGGCGGTCTTGTTGTCGGTGCAGTTGGCGTCAGAATCTGTGTTATGGCTGCGTTGCCCCCACAGGAGGAGGATGTCCTCCAGTATCAGGTACAGGCAGGGTACCAGGAACAATGTAACAAGCGTACCAAGCAGTACGCCGAAGGCAAGGGATATAGCCATGGGCACGAATATGACGGTGGAGACTGTGTTGTCCATCATGATGGGTGCCAGCCCCGCAAAGGTGGTGATGCTGGTCAGCACGATGGGGCGGAAGCGCACACTGCCGGCGTGACTCACTATCCGGTCCAGGCTTTGGCCGGACTTGCGTTGTTTGTTGATGAAATCCACCAGTACCAGGCTGGAGTTCACCACCACCCCGGCCAGGGCGACGATGCCCAGCAGTGAGAAGAACACCAGATCCCTACCGAGCAGCAAGTGACCCAGGATAGCACCTACGGCGCCAAAGGGAATCACACTCATAATAACCAGTGGTTGCAGGTAAGATTGTAGCGGGATAGCCAGCAGGGCATAGATCAGCAGTAATGCGAGAAGAGTAGTGCTGATCAGCGAGCTCATGGATTCGCTGCGCTCCTCCGCCTCACCGGCCAGCCCGAAACTGACCCCGGGATGGCGGCTAATGATGTCGGCCAACTCGTTGTGCACGATGGAATTGATAATGGACTCCGGTGTGGCGATAGTGCGATTTACATCCGCGGTAACGCTGACCACACGTTGCCCATCAACCCTGCGAATAGTGGTGTAACCCCTTGCCAGGGTAGCCCGGGCGACACTGCTGAAGGGCACCTCGGTACCATCCGCAGTGCGGATTCGCATAGCCTCCAGGTCTCCCAGGGAGCGTCTTTCATCCTCAGGGTAGCGCACCATCACGCGGACGTCGTCCTTACCTCGTTGTATGCGCTGCGCCTCGTAGCCGTAAAAGGCCTGTCGCACCTGCTGGCCCAGGTCCTTGAGAGTCAGGCCGAGATTGCGCGCCTCAGCTAACAAGGTCAGTTGCACCTCCTGTTTGCCCGCCCGGAAAGTGTCACTGGCGTCCTGTACACCGTTGTAGCCTTGCAGGGCGGTATGCAGTTGGGCTGCCGCACTGCGCAATTCATCAAAATCCTTGCCGTATAGTTCAAACTCAAGGGCCTTGCCAATACCAAAAGCCTCGGCGGTGAAACTTTGTTCGATAGCGTCGGGAATGCCGCCGGTCAACTCCCGCCAGCGGTTGGCAAATTCCCGGGGGGAGGTGCCGGAATAATTGCGCGGCAGGTTCAGTTCTATGCCGATCTCAGCCAGGTTGCTCTGGGAGGTGGTGGAGCTACTGATACTGCCCTTGGCGATGAAGGAACCTATACTACTGAACACATGGGAAATCTTACTCGGTTCACCGGCGGCCAGACCCTTGTCCAGTTCCAGGCGCAACTGCTCGGCTGCGATTTCCATACGCTCTACGGCGCGGGCGGTTTGTTCTACCGGAGTACCCTCCGGCATGGTCAGTTTGGCGTACAAATGTGTGCCTTCTACCGATGGGAAAAACTGGAACTGCATACGCCCGCTAACGAACAGTGACACGGTAATAGCCAGAATCGTCAGGCCAACGGCCAGGGTCACATAGCGCCATTGCATGGCGTGGGTTACCGCTGGCAGGTAGTAGCGTGTGGCGGTTATTTCCAGTGAACCGGCAATCCGGTCCTGAATTTCAAACCAGCGATTCAACGCGGCATTGGTGCCGGCTTGTCTTCCCACCTTGCGGTGCGCCAGATGAGTAGGCAGGATCAGCTGTGATTCGATAATACTGAAGGCCAGGGCGAAAATGACGGTATATCCCAACGGCGCGAAAAAGCTACCTATGGGGCCGGGGATGTTGACGATGGGTATAAAGGTGGCCATGGTGGTTAGCACGCCAAAACATACCGGCAGGGAAACTTCCTGGGTGCCTTCCACTGCAGCCTGCAGGCGCCCCTTGCCCTGTTGTTCATGTGCATACACCCGCTCTGCCACCACGATGGCGTCGTCCACCAGGATGCCCAGCACCAGGATAAAGGCCATTACCGACATGGTGCTGATGGAGATGCCCACTATGGGGAATAGCGCCACCGTGCCCAGCAGGGCCACGGGTACGCCCGCCGCCACCCACAGTGCCAGGCGAAAGTGCAGGAACAGGGTCAGCACCAGTAACACCAGCAACAGGCCGCTGCGTGCATTTTTGGCCAGCGCATCCAGGCGATCGACCAGATCCTGGGATTCGTCCTGCCAGATGGTTATCGCAATGCCCTCGGGGATTTCCCGGCGGGCCTGCTCCAGATACTCCTTGACCCGGCTGGCGATGTGCATGATGTCTTCCTCGCCCACTCGCGAAACTTTCAGTGACACTGCCGGGCTGCCATCAAAGCGAGCCCGCAGGTCCGTGTCCTCGAAGCCGTCGACTACCGTGGCAATATCGCTGAGACGGACGTTGGTGCCATCCATACGGGTGAGTACCACGATGTCCTCGAATTCCCGGCCGTGATAGGCCTGGCCCCTGGTGCGCAGTAAAATTTCCCCGCCCTCGGTTTTCAGGGAGCCTCCCGGTATATCCAGTGAACTTTTTTCAATGGCCCGGCCGACTTCGGCCAGGGTCAGGCCGTGGCGCCTCAGGGTTTGTTCCGATACATCCACCGAGATCTCGTAGGGGCGGGCAAACTGTAGCGCCACCTGTGAAACACCCGGTAGTGCGGCGATATCATCGCGCACTCTCTGGCCTATGAGCTTGAGCGTGCGCTCATCGGCGGGGCCGGAGATGGCGATTTGCAGCACTGTGGCGATAATGCTTATTTCAGCGGTGACCGGCCGTTCGGTTTCCTCGGGAAAAGAGTCGATGGCATCAACCTTGCTCTTGATGTCGTTGGCCACCTTGGTCTTGTCCACACCCGCCACCAGTTCGATAATTACCGAGCAGAAACCCTCCGAGGCGTTGGAGCTGATCTTATCTATGCCTTCAGTGCCTTCGATAGCTTCTTCCACGCGCACGCAGACCGCCGACTCTACCTCTGCGGGGGCGGCGCCCAGGTATGGCACACCGACCCGCACGGCGTCCACGTTCAGGGTTGGAAATTCTTCCTGGTGCGTACGGGGCAGGGCAAGCAGGCCGCCGGCGATCAGGATAATCATCAGCAGATTGGAGGAAACTGTATTGTGGACGAACCAGTTAATGAGTTTGTGCACAGTGGTGGCTCTATTGCGTGACTGGGCTGACGAGCATGCCGTCGACCACGGCCTGCATGGGAGACACGCACACTAACTCACCATCGGCCAGGCCTCCATCGATGAGCACGTCGTCGTGTTCCAGTCGCAACAGGGATACCTGCCTGAAATGCAGGCGATTCTCAGCATCCACCACCAGCACCCGGTTATCGTCGCGCATGGCGGAGCGGGGCAGGCGGATGACATCTTCCACCTTGCGACCACGGATTTTTGCCTGTACAAACATGCCTACCGACAGAATGGGGCTGTCTTCATTTTCTTCCATGCGCAGGCGGGTAACACCGTAAATCATGCGGGAGCGCTCGTCGATTTCCGCTTCCAGGCGCATCAGTTGCCCTTCCCGCAGTGAACGTCTGTCACCAAAGTCCGAGATGATAGTGACGGGGGGGCGCAGGTTCTCGGAGATTTGCCCGCGGGTCGAGACAGGCAGTCCCAGGTAGGCCAGCTGGGTGGCGGAGATGGGCAGGCGCACTTCAACATAGTCTGTGGCGTAGATGGTGCCAATACTCTGCCCACGGGTAATAAACTGCCCCAGGTCTACCTGCTCATTGCGCACCAGGCCGTCAAAGGGTGCGTACAGTTCGGTGCGGGTGAGGTCGCGCTGAGCCTGCTCCAGGCTTGCGCGGCTTTCGCTGAGATTGGCTTCAGCCACCTGCGCAGTGCGGCGCGCATTATCAAGTTGCTGCTGGCTGGCCAGTTGTCGCTGGTGCAGGCTTTTCAATCGCTTGAGTTCATCGGAGGCGTGGTCGTACTGAACTTGTGAACGTTTTACTGTGGCTTCGCCGCGCTGTACCAGGGTGCGATAATCGGCGTCATCAATGCGCAGTAGAGTATCCCCCTGGCGGAATACACCGCCGCCCACCAGGGAGTGAGATGTCCAGACCACGCGGCCTGACACTTCAGGAATCAGCTCGCTCTGGCTGCGCGGTTGTACGGTTCCCTGGGAACTGACGCTGAGATATTCCACCGCGGCCTGCACTTTTGTCACGCGCACGGTGGTCGCCATGGGCACATAGGGCTGGGGGACCAGCGCCGGCTTGTTGACGGCTATCACAACAGCAACGCCCAGGCCCAGTGCAAGCACCAGGATGGGGTAGAGGATTTTCCTGTTCACGGCGATTCCATAGCAGGGCGCTATGATGCTGGATAATCTATTGATTTTTCAGGCATTAACAAAACTTAACTTTCCATACTGGAGTGCACCAGATCCACGGATGCACGCAAGTCCTCCGCGCCCATGGCCTGCGTTGTGAAGTATCTGACAATGCCTTGACTGTCGAGGGTCACCAGGCCGGCGCCCGAGGTGATCATTAGTGACATGCCGAACATAAAGCGTGCGATAGACATCTTCCAACTCCTGTTTATTACGATAGTTTTGCCAGGGGTTACACTGGCGGTCGCTAGCGACTGGATTTACGCCTGGGTCTGGCCGGTGTGCGCGGCAGGCCGTTGTGCTGTGTGGCAAAGGGCCGGGTATCAGGGGGCACCACACCGTGGCGCTTGGCTGGTTGCCGCGCAGGCACCAGGTGCATTTTACCGTTGCCAATCAGGTCGGACCTGCCCAGTTTCTTCAGTGCCTTGCGCAGGGTTGGCCAGTTGTCCGGATCGTGGTAGCGCAAAAAAGCCTTGTGCAGTCGGCGCTGCGACAGGCTTTTCACCGTGGGCATGGTATCACTGTGGCGGGTGATACGCTTTAAAGGGTTTTTCCCGCTGTGGTACATGGCGGTGGCGGTGGCCATGGGCGAGGGATAAAAAGTCTGCACCTGGTCCGCGCGAAGCTTATTGCGCTTGAGCCACAGGGCCAGGTTCATCATATCCCTGTCTGAGGTGCCCGGATGGGCGGCGATGAAGTAGGGGATCAGGTACTGCTCTTTGCCAGCGGCTTTGGAGTACTTTTCAAATAGGGCCTTGAAGCGGTCGTAGGTGCCGATAGCGGGCTTCATCATTTTGCCCAGGGGGCTGTCTTCGGTGTGTTCCGGTGCGATTTTCAGGTAGCCACCCACGTGGTGGCTGACCAGTTCTTCCACGTACTGCGGAGTCTCCACCGCAAGATCGTAGCGCAGACCGGAGGCGATCAGGACCTTCTTCACACCCTCCACGTTGCGCGCCCTGCGATAGAGCTGTATCAACGGTGTCTGGTCGGTATTGAGGTTTTTACAGATGCCCGGGTATACGCAGCTCAACCTGCGGCACTGGGCCTCCACCACCTTGCTCTTGCAGGCCAGGCGCCACATATTGGCGGTGGGCCCTCCCAGATCGGAGATGATGCCGGTGAAGGCGGGAGAGGTATCGCGAATGTGTTCCACCTCGCGAATGATAGAGTCCTCCGAGCGGTTCTGGATAATGCGTCCCTCGTGCTCGGTGATAGAGCAGAAGGTACAGCCACCGAAACAGCCGCGCATGATATTGATCGAGTGACGGATCATCTCGTAAGCCGCGATGCGGGCATTGCCATAGCTGCTGTGCGGGAGGCGGGTGTAGGGCATTTCGAACACCCAGTCCAATTCCTGAGTTTGTAGCGGTATTGGTGGCGGGTTGAGCCACAATTCACGGTCGCCATGGGATTGCACCAGGGGCCTGGCGTTGTAGGGGTTGGTTTCCTTGTGCAGGATGCGCGAGGCATGGGCGTACAGTGCGCCGTCATCCTTTACCTGCTCGAAGGAGGGGATGCGAATGACGGCGTTTTGTTGCTCGGCCTTTATATCTGCCAGGCTGCCCGCCAGCGTTAGTGTCTCCACTTCAGCTGCCGCTGTACCGGACGTGGTCGCGCAACTTTGTGCTCGGATGTCCTCGTAAGGGTTAACGGCTGGGGCCGTCGGGCCGACCCCATCAATAGTGCTTGAATCGATGACCCGCCAGTTATCGGGAATATGCCTGCGCACGAAGGCGGTGCCGCGCAGATCACGAATGCTCAGTATGGGCTCGCCACTCGCCAGGCGGTGGGCAACGTCCACGATGGCCCGTTCTGCGTTGCCATAGAGCAGCAGGTCCGCGCGACTGTCCAGCAGGATGGAGCGGCGCACCTTGTCACTCCAGTAATCGTAGTGGGCGATACGGCGCAGGCTGGCCTCGATGCTGCCGATGATGAGTGGCACATCCCGATAGGCTTCGCGCACGCGCTGACTGTAGACGATGACCGCCCGGTCCGGGCGCTTGCCGCCCTCGTTGCCGGGGGTGTAGGCGTCATCGTTGCGTCGTTTGCGATCGGCGGTGTAGCGGTTGATCATGGAATCCATATTCCCCGCCGCGACAGCGAAGAACAGGTTGGGCTTGCCCAGGGCCTTGAAAGAACTGGCGCTGGTCCAGTCGGGCTGGGCGATAATGCCGACCCTGAAGCCCTGTGCCTCCAGCAGGCGCCCGATAACCGCCATGCCAAAGCTGGGGTGATCTACGTAGGCATCGCCGGTAACAATAATAATATCGCAGCTGTCCCAGCCCAGGGTATCCATCTCGGCGCGGGACATGGGTAGTTCCGGTGCGGGGCCGAAGCATTCCGCCCAGAACTTGCGATAGGAATAGATAGGTGTGGCCATGGTGACCGTAATCGTCAAAAAAGGGTGGTCATTATAACACCTGACGCACAAGGCCGGATTGAAGCGCGTAGGGTTTTAGTTGGCGAGACGGCCACCTCATCATATTTTCAGGTTCAGCGATTAGAATTTTGGTAGAAAATTGCCCACCATACCCCGTTTGTTTGTCTTATACTTGGTCCCCTGACGATTCGCTATACCAAACAATCTGTAAACAAACTAATTACGGATGTGCTGAATATCTCCTTTGACCACGCCACCGCTTTGTAAATTGTGACCATGCAAAGCGATGATCATGCGGAGGCCTTAAGCGCCATCAAGGAAAAATACCAACCCGATTTCAAAGGAGCCTGAAAATGCCTGATATTGACCTTTATGCGGCCATGTCCACGCTGCGATCCGTGCGCCGGCTGCGCCCAGACCCCATCCCGGATGATGTTCTGGAGCGTGTTCTCACTGCCGCTACCTGGGCTCCCAGCGGAGGAAATCGCGAACCCTGGCGCATTGTCCTGGTGCGCAATGCCGAGCTTAAATCCGAGTTGGGTTCACTGTACAAAGAGCGCTGGGATCAGTTCGCTGCCATGTACCGACAGGGTATAGCCCACCTTCAGGAAGAAGAAAAGGCGGCCCAGGAGCGTATTATTGATTCCGGCAATTACCTGGCAGAAAATTTTGCCGCCACACCGGCTATTGCCATTTTTTGTTTTGACTCAAGGCAAATGGCTATTACCGATGCCAAACTGGAGCGGGTTTCGGTGGTTGGCGGCGGGTCGGTGTATCCCGCGGTGCAGAATCTTTTATTGGCCTGTCGCAAGGAGGGTTTGGGCTGTTGTTTAACCACGCTGTTGTGCGAATGTGAAGAGGAGGTAAAACAACTGCTTGGTATTCCTGGCAATTGGGGCACGGCGGCGGCCATTCCCATGGGTTACCCATTACTGGGGGGGCACGGTTCCATCAAACGCTCCCCAGTGAAAAAACTAAGTTATTCAGATAAATGGAAACAACCGCTTTTTGGAGATAGTGAATGAGTGCTGAACAAGATGTTCTGGCGGCCAGTCGGGAGATTGGCAAGACGGTAATGGCGGCGGCGGATGAAACGGAGAAAAACCGCAACCTGTCCCCGGAAATAGTGAGCCAGATGAAAGACGCGGGAATTTTCAGTCTGTGTATCCCGCAACGCTTTGGTGGCATTGAAGCCCACCCGGCTACCACCCTGGAAGTGATTCAAAACCTCGCCTACGGTGATGCCTCGGCAGCCTGGGTGGCCATGGTGTGTGGGGCCACGGCGATCATGGCCGGTTACCTGGAACCGGGAATAGCTGAGGAAATATATGGCCAGAAGGGCGTGATTACCTGTGGCGTCTCCGCTCCCACCGGCAAGGCATGCCGGGTAGAGGGAGGGATTGAAGTTTCCGGCCGTTGGCAGTGGGGCAGTGGTACTACCCATGCGGACTGGATTTTGGGGGGTAGCCTACTGGTGGATGAGCAGGACAAACCCATGCTTGATGAAAATGGCCAGCCCTGCCATTTGTTGCCCTTCTTTTCCAAGGACCAGGTAACGCTGCTGGATAACTGGGACGTGATTGGTCTTGCCGGCTCGGGCTCCAATGATTTTGTGGTGGAAGATGCCTTTGTACCGGAAGGTCGCTGGATGCATTTTGGAGTGGATCAACCCAGGATGAGTGGCCTGTACCAGTTTCCGCTGCTGGGGATACTGGGTTTGGGGGTGGGTTCCGTGTCACTGGGCCTGGCCCGCCATGCCATTGATGAACTGATCGAAATTGCCGGTGGCAAAATACCCGCTTCGAGCCGCAGGACCCTGGCCCACCGGGCCTATGTACAGTCGGCGGTGGCCGAGGCAGAAGTTGCCTATCGCTCTGCCAAATTGTTTGTGAAGGATTCGGTGGAAAGGGCCTATGACAAGGCCATAAAGGGGGAGAAATTGCCGATGGCAGATCGCGCAGAACTGCGCCTGGCCATTACCAACGCCAGCAGGCAGTCCACCCACGCCGTGAACCTGATGTACAACGCCGCCGGTGGAACCCCGGTGTACAATGAGAGTCCCCTGTCACGAATCTACCGCGATGCCCATGTGGCAACCCAGCACATCATGGTAGGGCCGCCCACCTATGAACTGGTGGGTAGGGTCCTATTGGATATGGATGTGGATGACGGTGCCGTGTAAAACCTGTCGCCTGTTGCTGCGACGTGCCCATTGACAGGTTTACGCGCCTGATTAGGTTTCCGGCTCGTGCCCGGGTTTGGGCAGTGCCGCGCCACAGTTACGGCAGTAATGTGAACTGGTATCGTGCTCCACAGTGGTGCAGTTGGTGCAGTTACGGGATTCCTGCGCCTGGCGATCCCTGCGCGCCTGCTCTGATGCCGCCAGTGGTGCCATCATGATGACGGCGGGTACGGTGATGAGCGAGTAGCCAATCAGCATACCCACTGAGGAAATGGCGCGACCGATGGGGGTCAGTGGAACCACGTCGCCGTAACCCACGGTGGTGATGGTAACGATCGCCCAGTAGATGCTTTTGGGGATGTTGTCGAAGCCGTTTTCAGCCCCTTCGACGACGTACATGAGGCTGCCGAAGATTGTGGTGAGGATGAGCATCAGGGCGTAAAACACGAAGATCTTGCGGGCGCTGCTGCGCAGCGCAGCAGCCATGGCATTGGCCTCATTGAGCAGGGACAGCAGGCGCAGTACACGAAAGATACGCAGGATCCGCAGCAGGCGAATAATAAGCAGTGGCGCGGTCTGGGGCAATAGCAGGGACAGGTAGGTGGGCAGCAGGGCCAGCAGGTCGACGATGCCATAGACGCTGAACATATAGCCCTTGCGGTTGGGCGAGCACCACACCCGAACCATGTACTCGAGGGTGAACATGAGGGTGAATACCCACTCGAGTTGGCGATACAGGGTGCCGTGGTGCACATGGGTTTCGGCAATGGAGTCCAGCATTATCACCGTGACACTGGCGACGATTATCAGAATCAGGCTGATATCAAACCACTTGCCCATGAGTGTTTCTGTGCCGAAAATAACTTCGTAGAATCTTAGCTGTAGCGGAGATTGCTGTCTTAGCGCCATGTCTTTTTGTGTCTTGGTGGCTGGTGGGCGATAATGTCACTATATTAAACGGCAGCGGCTTTGTACAACGCGCTATCATTGTTCGATAGTAGGCCCAACAGGTGGGCAAGCCTATGGCCGTAGCCCAGACCCTCTCCCACCTGTTGGGCCGGTGCCCACATAACAAAACTAAATGCTTGCTACAACATCCACCATAGCCGCAGTCAAAGTAGCAACATCATCAGTCCCCATAACAAACGGCGGCATGGCATAGACCAGCTTGCCAAAGGGCCGCACCCAGACACCGCGTTCGACAAACATGGGTTGTATCGTTTTCATGTCTACCGGCTGTTTGAGCTCAATAACACCGATGGCCCCCAGTGTGCGGACATTCGCGACATTGGGGAGATCTTGCGCGGGTGCCAGGCCCGCTGCCAGTTCAGCGTGGATACGCTCCACCGTGTGTTGCCAGGGCTGTGACAGCAGCAATTTGATGCTGGCGATCGCCGTGGCGCAGGCCAGGGGGTTGGCCATGAACGTGGGGCCGTGCATGAATGCGCCCGCTTCGCTTTCACTGATACCGGTACTGATACGCTTATTACACAGTGTGGCGGCGAGTGTCATGTAACCACCGGTCAGCGCCTTGCCCAGGCACAGGATGTCCGGTTCGACCTGTGCGTGTTCCAGCGCGAACAGCTTGCCGGTGCGGCCAAAGCCGGTGGCGATTTCATCGAAGATCAGCAAGATATCGAAGGCATCACACAGGGCGCGCAGTTTGACCAGGTATTCGGGAGAATAGAAACGCATGCCGCCGGCGCCCTGCACCACGGGCTCGACAATAACCGCCGCGACTTCCTGATGATGTTGTGCCAGCAGTTCGGTGATAGCGGTCATTTCCCGGTCGGGGCAGGGGTCGTCGAAACCGCAGGAGGGTGCCGGCGCGAACAGGTTTTTTGCTAACACATCGCCGAACAAATGATGCATACCGGTTACCGGGTCGCACAGTGACATGGCGCCAAATGTGTCACCGTGATAACCGTTGCGCAGGGCGATGAGTTGCTGCTTTTTCGGCTGTCCCACGGAATACCAGTATTGGATGGCCATTTTCAGGGCCACTTCCACCGCAACGGATCCGGAGTCGCTGAAAAAGACCCGATCCAGCCCGGTTGGCGTGAGTTTCGTCAGCAACTGCGCGAGCTTCACAGCCGGTGGATGGGTCAAGCCACCAAACATAATGTGGGACATATCCTCCAGTTGGGCGCGAACAGCCTGGTTCAGGACCGGATTGTTGTAACCGTGAATGGCACACCACCAGGAGGCCATACCGTCAATGAGTTGCCGGCCATCGGCCAGTTCCAGGCGCACACCACTGGCGGCAATGACCGGAAATATTTCCGGGGCATCTGTTGTGGAGGCGTAGGGATGCCAGATCGCTGCGCGATCACCGTTCTGAAGGTCTTCCCAGGAGCTCGGGTTGATCATTGCGCGAGGGCCTCAATCACGGTGGGCAGGACGTTGTGCAGCAGTTTGGGTTGCGCCTCGACCGTTGGGTGGATGCCATCATCCTGCATCAGCCCCGGGTTGGTGGCAACCCCGTCCAAAATGAAGGGGCTGATGGTGCTGCTGGTTTCTTGTGCGACGTGGACATAACTCTGCCGGAAGCCGGAGGTGTAGCGTGTGCCGTAATTGGGTGGTATCTCCATCGGCAGCAGGATAACCTCGGCGCCGGCGTCTTGCGACAGGTGCACCAGTTTGACCAGATTGCCACGCAGTGTTCCCAGAGGGTAGCCGCGCAGGCCGTCGTTGGCCCCAAGTTCGATAATGACGATTGTGGGCTGGTGTTCCAGTAGTAGTGGCGGCAATCGCCGCAGGCCGCCGGCGGTGGTCTCGCCGCTGATGCTGGCGTTGACAACGGTGTGTTGGCGCGGGTATTCATTCTTGAGTTGTCGCGCCAGCAGCGCCACCCAGCCCTGTTCCAGAGACATACCATAGGCGGCACTGATACTATCCCCCAGTACCAGGATGTTGTGCTCTCTGGCCTGGGCTGTCGCCGAGAGGCTGAGCCACAGTAATCCAAGTGCACAGCTGCTACGTAAAACGCGGTAAAGGAAACGCTGCATGATCAAGGCTGAAAATCTCCTGAAGCGGGTCCCCATGGCGGGAACCGAACTGGAAATACTGAAAGGGATCACTCTGGAAATCAAGTCCGGTGAATCCGTGGCCATTGTCGGCGCCTCCGGCTCTGGCAAATCAACCCTGCTGGGGCTGCTCGCCGGGTTGGATGAAGCCACTGCAGGTCGGGTGGTGATTGATGGCACTGACCTGGGTAAGCTGGACGAGGATGGTCGGGCACTGTTTCGTGGGCGGCACATCGGGTTTGTATTCCAGTCCTTCCAGTTGCTACCGGCGCTGACTGCGTTGGAGAATGTGATGTTGCCCCTGTAATTACAGGGGCAGGGGAATGCCAGGGAACAGGCTGAGCACTTTCTGCAACGGGTTGAATTGGGGCAGCGCATGAGCCACTATCCCATGCAGATGTCGGGTGGCGAACAGCAGCGGGTGGCCATCGCCCGGGCCTTTGCGAGCAAACCTTCGATACTGTTTGCCGATGAGCCCACCGGCAACCTCGACACGCGCACCGGCACCCACATTGTCGACCTGCTGTTTGAATTGAACCGGGAGGAGAACACCACGCTGATCCTGGTGACCCACGACCAGAGCCTGGCTGATCGCTGTGAACGCTGTTTGTGCCTGGACGCCGGCGCGCTGGTGCCTGAGCCAGCGGGTGGGGAATACTGAATGTCGATGACAGCCACAAGAATGCTGGCCCGGGACTGGCGCGGTGGTGAACTGGGTGTGTTGGTGATGGCACTGGTGCTTGCGGTGGGTGTGGTGTCGGGTATCAGTGCGTTTACCACGCGTCTGCAAAGTGCCCTGGAACAGGAGAGTCATCGTTTTCTCGCCGCGGACGCAGTGGTTCGCAGCGGGCGCGATATGCCCGTCCGGTGGTTACAACAGGCGCAGGAAGTCGGCCTGCAGCAGGCGCTTACCCTGGTGTTTCCCTCCATGGTGTACGCCGGGCAGGACAATATGTACCTGGCGTCGGTCAAAGCGGTGAGCGATGCCTACCCCCTGCGCGGCGAACTGACTTACAGTGCCGAGCCTTTTGGTGCGGTGCGGCCGGTAGAGTCGGGGCCTGCCAGAGGGGAAGTCTGGCTGGATTCCCGTTTGTTCCCCTTGCTGGACGTGGCGATAGGGCAGCAGGTGACCATAGGTGAGGCGGATTTTACCGTGGTCGCCGCGGCGCGCTCGGAGCCGGATCAGGGCGCATCTTTCTACGGCTTTGGTCCACGCGCACTCATGCACTACGACGATATCCCCGCCACCGGTATTGTGCAGCCCGGCAGTCGGGTGGAATATCGACAGTTGTATGCGGGCCAGCCCGCCGCACTCACCCAATTCAGTGAATGGCTTGGACCGCAATTACAGGACGGCCAGAGTCTGCTGGATGTAAACGAGGGGCAACCGGGCATCGGTAGCGCCCTGGAGCGCGCTGAGAGTTTCCTGTTGCTTGCCGGAAGCCTGGCGGTCGTACTGGCCGGTGTCGCCGTGGCCCTGGCGGCGCGGCGCTTCAGCGAACGCCACAACGACTACGTGGCGATCATGAAAAGTCTGGGGGCAACTTCCGGGACGGTAAATCGCCTGTATGGCAGCAGTTTGCTGCTGCTGGGTGTGGTGGCAACTGCCGCCGGGTGTCTGTTGGGGTGGGCCATGCAAGCCCTGTTTTTTCAATTGTTTGCAGATCAATTACCTGTCCAGCCGGGCCCCGGTAGCTTCAGGCCCTACGCCATTGGCAGCGTCACCTCCCTGACCTGCCTGTTGTGTTTCGCCTGGCCGCCATTGCGCCGGCTGGGGCGGGCCAGCCCTCTGCGTGTACTGCGCCGGGATGTGCCCAACCAAAATATCCGCACGCTGGCGGATTACAGTGTCGGGCTGTTGGCGGTAACGCTGCTTATGTGGTGGTACAGCCAGGACTGGAAACTCACCCTGGCGGTACTGGCGGGCCTGGCTATCACCGTGGTACTTGGCCTCGGCCTGGCGCTGACCCTGCTCAAGGGTGGTCGCCTGGTTGGAATGAGTGCAGGCAGTATCTGGCGGCTGGCCCTGGCGGGCCTGCAGCGCCGTGGTACGGCCAATGCATTACAGGTGGTAATTTTCGCCATGGCCATCATGTTGCTGCTGGTCTTGTTGCTGCTGCGCACTTCGCTGATCGATGAGTGGCAGACGCAGCTGCCAGCGGATGCGCCCAACCACTTCATGATCAATATCGGACCACAGGAGTTGCAGTCGCTAGACCAGATGTTGCGCGAGGAAAATATTTCCAGTGAGGCGCTTTATCCGATGATTCGAGGGCGCATTATGTCTGTCAACGGCGTGGAATTACCTCGCACCGACGATGTGCAGCCGGGCAGGCGACAACGGGAATCCAATTTCACCTGGTCTGATTCTCTTCCCGCTGATAACCGGTTGTTGTCCGGGCAATGGTGGCCTGTCGATTCTGACGAAGCGCTGGTTTCACTGGAGCAGGGGTTCGCGCAGCGCCTTGGTATCGAACTGGGTGACAGGGTGGGCTTCCTGGTGGGGGC
Organism: Gammaproteobacteria bacterium; assembly: GCA_003646415.1. GTDB lineage: Bacteria > Pseudomonadota > Gammaproteobacteria > Pseudomonadales > Halieaceae > JBALVO01. The sequence continues at coordinate 18,845 of QNFS01000003.1, read as the reverse complement.
TGAGCCACTTGAGGCGACCGTGAGCAGTATCCGCGATCTGGACTGGCAGTCCATGCGTCCCAATTTCTTCCTGATTTTCCCGCCGCGATTATTGGCTCCCTACCCGGCTACGTTTATGACCAGTTTCTACCTGGAGCAGACAGACAAGGTATTCCTCAATCGTTTTATTCGCCGTTTTCCCACGGTGACGGTGATCGAGATGGATATTGTGGTCGAGCAGATTCGCGTCATCGTCAATCAGGTGTCCGCGGCTATTGAGCTGGTGCTGGGGGTAATACTCGCTGCCGGTGGTCTGGTCCTCGTTGCCGGGGTGCAGGCCAGTGTGGATGCCCGTATGCACGAAAGTGCGATACTGCGGGCCCTGGGGGCGCGGCGTAGCCTGATTCTGGGTGGGCTATTGATCGAGTTTGCCACGCTGGGCCTGTTTGCTGGGCTGTTGGCCACGGTTGCCGCGGAATTATCAGTTTATATGTTGCAGTCCTGGGTGATGGATATGAGTTATTCACCATCGCCCTGGGTCTGGCCTGTGGGGATTGGTTCGGGCATGGTGTTGATTGGCGGCCTGGGTGTTTACAGTTGCCGCAAGGTGGTTTCCAGCCCACCGCTGGCTTTGTTGCGCGAGCTTTGATTAATTGGGTCGTGCCAGGTTCGCCGGATCAGCGGCTGGCCAGAGTCTGGGCACGGCCATAGGCTTCTGGTCATTTTCGGGCGGCTGCGGAACTCGACCATTTTTGCTGCGCAAAAATCGGGACTCAGACAGTCCTCGCCGAAAGCTCCCGAAAATGACCAGAAGCCTAAACATGGCCTACAGCCCAGACTCTGGCCACCCGCCGATCCTCCCATTTTAGCCTACAAACGATTCTAAGATCGATAGGAGGGTCGCCAACTCGATCTAACAGCGGTTAAGGCGTAGTACTGATACCGGCAATAAAAGTATGCACACCCAAATCCACCTGGCGCCGCAGGTCGATATGGCGCTCGAACAGGTCGGGGGTGTCGACGCGCAGGGTGGCCAGGCCGTAGATACTGGACCAGGCGGCGTTGGTCAGATAGGGGAGATCGTCGATACCCTGGAACAGCCCCATTTGGATGCCCCGGTGCAGGATTTCCTGGACCAGTTGAAAGGTTTCACGGCTGGCCTCACGCAGTTCCGGATACTTTGTCGCCGGTTGTACCGTCGGGCCGAACATCAGCTTGAACAATTGCGGATTGTTGGCAGCATAGTCAACATAGGCGTGGGCGAAGGCGACCAATTGGTCTGTGGGGGAATCCCCGGCGGCAACACCTGCCTGGCGCAAGGCCGTTAACAGTTCATGGTAGCCATAGGTAGCCATGGCCGCCAGCAGTTCACCCTTGTCCGCGAAGTGTCGGTAGGGAGCAGTTTGTGATACGCCGATGGCCCGGGCCAGGGCGCGCAGGCTGAGATCTTCCGCCCCGCCCTGGCGTAATTGTGTGATAGCTGTATCAAGTAACTCGGGGCGCAGGTTGCCGTGATGGTAACTTTTTGGAATATTTTCTTCGTTCATGGCTTCTTATACTAAAAAAATGGGGCCCGCGTAAAATTACCCGGACCCCACTACCTGCTTTCAGGGCGCTGTTTACGGCAGCAGGTGCTGCACCGCGTCTCGCTCTTCGGTCAGTTCCTGCTCAGTGGTGGTCAATTTCGCCTGGCTGAATTCGCCGACTTCCGCACCCTGTACGATGCTCCAGTCGCCGTTGGCGCAGCGGCAGGGGAAGGAGTATATCAGCCCTTCGGTTATGCCGTAGGAGCCATCGCAGTAGACGCCCATGGAGACCCAGTCGTCGCCGTCAGTGCCCAGGGCCCAGCTGCGTATGTGGCCGATGGCGGCGTTGGCGGCGGAGGCGGCCGACGATGCTCCGCGGGCCTTGATGACAGCCGCGCCGCGCTGTTGCACAGTGGGGATGAAGTCGTTTTTGTACCAGTCCTGCTCCACCAACTCAATCGCTGGTTTACCGCTGACTTTCGTATTGAACAGGTCCGGGTACTGGGTGGCCGAGTGGTTGCCCCAGATGGTCATGTTGGTGACGTCGTTGACAGTCTTGCCGGTTTTCAGTGCGATTTGCGTCTTGGCGCGGTTGTGGTCCAGGCGCGTCATAGCGGTGAAATTGCGTGGGTCGATGTCCGGTGCGTTGCGCTGGGTGATCAGGGCATTGGTGTTGGCGGGGTTGCCCACGACCAGGACCTTGATGTTCTTGCTGGCGTTGTCATTGATGGCCTTGCCCTGGACTGAAAAGATGGTGGCATTGGCTTCCAACAGGTCCTTGCGCTCCATGCCTGGGCCGCGGGGACGTGCGCCTACCAGCAGGGCGTAGTCGGTGTCCTTGAAGGCCGTGTTGGGGTCATCAGTACAGACAATACCGGCCAGCAGGGGGAAGGCGCAGTCTTCCAGTTCCATTTTCACGCCGTCCAGCGCTTCCATGGCAGGGGTGATATCCAGCAGTTGCAGGATAACGGGCTGGTCATCGCCCAGCATGGTGCCTGAGGCGATACGAAATAGCAGCGCGTAGCCAATCTGGCCCGCGGCACCGGTAACGGTCACTCGAACAGCTTGTTTCATCGGGATAGGTTCCTCGAGGGTGGTGTGGAATGGTTTTTTCGGCGCACATTGTGGTGGGATTCAACATAAAAAACAAGGGAGCCTCGACTATGGTCGAGATTCGTGCCTCCATAGGGTGCTGGACTAGGTCAGAGACAAACGAGTAAAATGCCCGCCGCATCAATGACTAAGCGTAGATTTGTCGTGCCAGAGCTTTCCCGTAAAGAAAGAACCGAGTTTAATAAGCTGCAAAAGCGCTTGCGGCGCAATGTGGGCAATGCCCTCAGCGATTACAACATGATCGAGCACGGCGACAAGGTGATGGTTTGCCTGTCCGGCGGCAAGGATTCCTACGGCATGCTGGATATCCTGATCAACCTGCGTAGTAGCGCCCCGGTGGATTTTGAGCTGGTCGCTGTTAACCTGGACCAGAAACAGCCGGGTTTTCCCGAGGAAGTGCTGCCCAGGTACCTGTCGAGCCTGGATATTCCCTTCTACATATTGGAAAAGGACACCTACAGCATTGTGCAAGAGGTGGTGCCAGAGGGCAAAACCACCTGTGGCCTGTGTTCCCGCCTGCGCCGGGGCAGCCTGTATGGATTCGCCCAGGAGCTGGGCGCCAACAAGATCGCCCTGGGCCACCATCGGGATGATATCGTCGAGACACTGTTTCTCAATATGTTCTTCAATGGCAGCCTCAAGGCCATGCCGCCCAAACTGCTCAGCGATGACAGAAAGAATGTGGTGATCCGCCCGCTGGCCTATTGCAAGGAGAAAGACCTGGCCACATTCGCCCGATACAAGGCTTATCCGATTATTCCCTGCAACCTGTGTGGCTCCCAGGACCACCTGCAGCGGGTGCGGATCAAGAAAATGCTGGCCGAATGGGAGCGGGAGTACCCGGGGCGCACCGAGACCATTTTTCGCAGTATCCGCAATGTGTCACCCTCCCAGCTGGGCGATAGCAAGTTGTTTGATTTTGACAGCCTCCGGGTAGAGCGGGATACGGATCTGCATATTCCTGCGATCCAGATGGTTGAGCTCTAGTGCCTGGCACACCACTGCTGGCGGCTCATTCCATTTCCCTGGAGCGGGGCGGGCGGGAGTTGTTTCAGGATCTGTCTTTTGAGGTTCTTCCGGGTCACTTGCTACAGATTGAAGGACCCAATGGCGCCGGCAAGACCAGCCTGATCCGGATTCTCACCGGCCTGTCGCGCTATGGCTTCGATGGGCGCGTGTCACGCCATACAGCACTGCTGTACCTGGGGCACCATCCCGCCGTGAAAGCACTGTTGACCCCGCGGGAGAACCTGGCTTGGCATGTGGCCGGGGAGGGCCAGTACAGCGATGAGCAGATCGAAATAGCGTTGGCTAAAGTGGGACTGTATGGCTATGAGGATGTACCGAGTCACGCCCTGTCTGCAGGCCAGCACCGGCGGGTGAATCTGGCGCGACTCTACCTGTCGCAGTGCCCTTTGTGGCTGTTGGATGAACCCTTTGCCGCCATCGACAAGACTGGTGTGCTCGAGTTGGAGGCCTTGCTGGTACGGCATGTGGAGGCTGGTGGCGCCGTGGTGATGACGTCCCACCAGGCCCTGCAGGTGAATTACGAGATTCGGTTCCTGAATCTGGCTGAAGGCATGGTGTCGTGAATCCGCCTGGCAGCCTGCAATTCTGTGCGCGCCTGTTGCGCCGCCAACTGGTGCTGGCCGTGCGCCGCCCCATCGAAATCGGCAACCCCCTGTTGTTTTTCGCCATGGTGGTTGCCCTGTTTCCGCTTGGCCTGGGACCCGCACCGGACCAGCTGGCGGGCTTCGCGCCCGGTATCCTGTGGATCATCGCCCTGCTGTCCAACCTGCTGACCTCTGATGCGGTATTTCGCAGCGATTTCGAAGACGGCAGTCTGGAGCAATTACTGCTGGCGCCGCAGCCGCTGTTTATCTCGGTGCTGGCCTATATCGGTGCCCATTGGTTGATTACCGGTTTATTGCTGGCGCTGGTGTCGCCGGTATTCGCCCTGATGCTCAATCTGCCGGGTAGTGCGGTGGGTACCCTGGTGCTCACCCTGCTGCTGGGTACCGGTGTGTTGAGCCTGGTGGGTTGTATTGGCGCCGCGCTCACGGTGGGCCTGAAACGCGGCGGCATGTTGATTTCCCTGCTGATCCTGCCCCTGTATATGCCGGTGCTGATCTTTGGCAGCGCGGCGGTCAAGGCCGCGGTGACCGGTGTGCCGGCGGGCCCCTACCTGGCGATCCTGGGCGCGATGCTGTGCCTGGCCATCGCCCTGGCGCCTCTGGCCATCGCCGCCGGGCTGAGGATTAGTATCGATGCCTGACTACATCATGATCCAAATCAAGCACAAACTGGAGTTTCAGTTGTCCAGCGCTCCCCTCACTGTATAATTGCCGCCGCTATGTGGTCCTTCTTCCATAAACTCGGTTCCCCCCCCTGGCTGTACTCCATTTCCGGCGTCATCCTGCGCTGGTTGCTGCCCATTACGCTGGTGGCCCTTGCGGTGGGGCTGGCCTGGAGCCTGCTGTTTACCGCGCCGGATTTTCGCCAGGGTAATAGCTACCGCATCATCTATATCCATGTGCCGGCGGCAGTCGTGGCCCTGGCCGGTTATTACGTGATGGCTATCGCCGGAGCCATCAACCTGATCTGGAAAATGAAAATGGCCGACGTGGCCATGAGATCCGCCGCATCTGTCGGCGCCGCACTGACGTTTATCGCACTGATTACCGGGGCTATCTGGGGCAAGCCGACCTGGGGTACCTGGTGGGTGTGGGATGCCCGCATCACCTCCATGTTGATCCTGCTATTTTTATACCTGGGCGTCATCGCCCTGTACGAGGCGTTTGATAACAAAGAGGCGGCGGGCAAAGCCTGTGCCGTATTATGCCTGGTGGGCATGGTGAATATCCCCATCATTTATAAATCGGTGGACTGGTGGTACAGCTTGCACCAGCCGGCCTCGATCAAGTTTACCGGCGACTCCACTATTGATACCAGCATGCTGTACCCCTTGCTGCTGATGATTGTGTCATTTTATGCATTATTTACCTGCTGCCTGTTGATGAATATGCGTGCTGAACTGCTGCAGCGTGGGGCCAGAACCAGCTGGGTCAAAAAACTCGCGCTGGCCGGGAAATCCGTCTGATGTACTTTGACAGTTTCAACGCGCTGCTCACTATGGACGGCCACGGCGCCTTTGTCTGGAGCGCTTACCTGATTACCACCCTGGTGATTGCGGCGATTCTTGTCGCCCCCGGGCGCCGCCGCAAAAAATTTCTGCGACAGTTGGCCGGGGAACTGAAGCGGTCACGCGGTGGTCCCAACAGTAGTAAAGAGGAAGCCTGATGCACCCAATAAGGAAGCAGAGACTCTACCTGGTGCTGTTTGTGGTGCTGTTCTCCAGCGCCGCTATCGGCCTGGTGGTGTACGCCCTCAGTGGCAATATCAATTTGTTCTTTCCCCCGGCGGAAATTGCCGCGGGCAATGCGCCAGTCGGCCAGCCGATTCGAGTGGGCGGAATGGTGGTGGATGGCAGTGTGCAACGCAGTGATAACAGTCTGGCGGTGCGCTTTGAACTCACCGATTACGAGGCCACAGTGCCGGTGGTTTATGAGGGTATTCTGCCGGATCTGTTCGGCGAGGGGCAGGGTGCGGTGGCATCCGGCGTGTTGAATGAAGAGGGTGTGTTACAGGCGTCTGAAGTGCTGGCCAAGCACGATGAAAACTATATGCCGCCGGAGGTCGCCGACGCGCTGGAGAAATCCGGCTACGATGAGAAAGGCAATGCCAAATGATTCCGGAGATCGGGCACTTCGCCCTGATTCTGGCTCTGTGCCTGGCCGTGATTCTGGCGGTGGTTCCCGCCTGGGGCGCCTGGCAGCGCAATACAGCGGCCATGGCAGTGGCGCCCGGCCTGGCCATCGGTCTGCTGGTTTTTGTTGGTATCAGCTTCACCTGCCTGAGCATCGCCTTTCTGCAGGATGATTTTTCGGTGAAGGTGGTGGCGGCCAACAGCAATAGCCTGTTGCCTCCCATTTACAAGTTTTCCGCACTATGGGGTAACCACGAGGGCTCTTTATTGCTGTGGGCTCTGATACTGTGCCTGTGGACATCAGCGGTGGCCCTGTTCAGTTCGCAGCTGCCATTACTGGTATTGTCCCGTGTGCTGTCGGTAATGGGAGCGGTGGGCGTCGGTTTTATCTCATTTTCCCTGTTGACCTCCAACCCGTTTGAACGTCTGTTGCCCGGCGCGCCAGCCGATGGCAATGATCTCAATCCACTGCTGCAGGACCCCGGGTTGATCATTCATCCGCCACTTCTGTATATGGGCTATGTGGGCTTTTCCGTAGCTTTCGCCTTCGCTATCGCGGCCTTGCTGGGTGGTCGCCTGGATGCATCCTGGGCGCGCTGGTCGCGGCCCTGGACCAATGTGGCCTGGGGCTTTCTCAGCCTGGGTATCATGCTCGGCAGCTGGTGGGCCTATTATGAACTGGGTTGGGGCGGCTGGTGGTTCTGGGATCCGGTTGAAAACGCCTCCTTTATGCCCTGGCTGGCCGGCACCGCACTGCTACACTCCCTGGCTGTTACCGAGAAGCGCGGCCTGTTCAAGAGCTGGACGCTGTTGCTGGCCATCTTCGCCTTTTCCCTGAGCCTGCTGGGTACCTTTATGGTGCGCTCGGGTGTTCTCACCTCCGTGCATGCTTTCGCCACAGATCCGGCCAGAGGGCTTTTCATCCTGTTGTTCCTGGCGGTGGTGGTGGGCGGTTCTCTTGTCCTGTACGCCTTCAGGGCGCCGGCGGTGAGCAGTCGGGTCGGTTTCGCCTGGGTGTCCCGTGAAACCCTGTTGCTGTTGAACAACGTGTTTTTCCTGGTGGCCACCCTGACCGTATTATTCGGCACACTCTTTCCCCTGATCATGGACGCGCTGGGGCAGGGCAAATATTCCGTGGGTCCGCCGTATTTCAACGCCGTGTTTGTGCCGTTGATGGCCTTGCTGGTGCCCTTTATGGGCCTGGGGCCGGTCTCTCGCTGGAAGAGCGACTCACCGCAGCGCTGGCGAGCGGAACTGGGCGTGCCGGCTGTTGCCGCACTGATTTGCGGCGTCACCTTCCCGCTGTTGGGAGAGCACTACAACACATGGGTCGCCCTGGCGGTGGTGTTGTCAGCCTGGCTGGTGCTGGGCCTTCTCAAGGATCTGTGGTATCGGGTGCGCAGCGCCGCCAGTCTCACCAGGGGGCTGCGCCGGGTGACGCCCAGCTACTGGGGCATGTTTTTGGCTCACCTGGGCTTTGCTGCGTGTGTGACCGGCATTGTGGCCACCAGTCAGTACAATATCGAGCACGACCTGAAAATGAGTCCGGGTGACAGTAAGGTGCTGGCCGGTTATGAGTTTCACTTTATTGAACTGGCGCCAGTGCGCGGCCCCAACTTTGTAGCCGATGAGGCGCGCTTCGAGGTGCTGCGCGACGGACAACTGGTCGCCAGCCTGGCGCCGCAGAAACGCCGCTACCTCGCCACCGGCTCGGTAATGACCGAAGCCGCTATCGATGCCGGCCTGTTTCGGGACTTGTATGTGGCTATGGGTGAGCCCATCGGCCAGGATGGCGCATGGGCCATGCGCTTGCACTATAAGCCGATGGTGCGCTGGATGTGGCTGGGGGCCATTCTTATGGGCCTGGGTGCATTTACCACCGCACTGGACAAGCGTTATCGGCGCCAGCGCAGTGCGGCGCGTGTTTCCGGCCGGGAGGCTTTACATGGGGCCTAGACTCAAGCTGTTTGTCCCGCTGGTACTGTTCGCGGTACTGGCCCTGTTCCTGTTCCGTGGTCTGGAATTGGATCCGCGGGAGATGCCCTCGGCGCTGATCGATAACCCGCTGCCGGAATTTACGTTGCCCAGCCTGGGGCAGGATCGGCTGATATCGCGCAATGACGTGGTGGGCCGGGTTGTGCTGCTCAACGTGTGGGCTACCTGGTGTGTGTCCTGCCGCGTGGAACATCCCTACCTGCAAGTGCTCGCGGATCGGGGCACCCCCATTTACGGTGTTAACTACAAGGACGACGATGCCGACGCCCTGCGCTGGCTGGATGAACTGGGCAACCCCTATGTGGCAAACATCGCCGACCGGGAAGGGACCCTGGGGCTGGATCTGGGTGTTTACGGGGCGCCGGAAACCTATCTGGTGGACGCCGCCGGTGTGATTCGCTATCGCCATGTGGGAGTGGTGGATGACCGTGTCTGGCGGACCATCCTGGAGCCGCTTTATATGGAGCTGAACGCGGGAGCCGCCAGCCAATGAATTTTCTGCGTTGTACCCTGGTATTTGCTCTGCTACTTGTTGCGGGCCGGGCTGTGGCTGTTATCGAGACCTATGAGTTCAGTAATCCAGAACTGGAATTGCGCTATCGGCAGCTAAGCACTGAGCTGCGCTGTCCCAAGTGCCAGAACCAGAATATCGCCGACTCCAATGCGCCGATTGCCCAGGACTTGCGCAAGCTCCTGTACCAGCAGCTTGAGCAGGGTGCATCTGATGAGGAAATACTGGATTATATGGTGGCGCGCTATGGTGAGTTTGTGCGCTATCGCCCGCGTTTCAGCGGCGCTACCGCGATACTGTGGCTGGCTCCGGCACTGTTGTTACTGGTCGGACTGGTCGTTGCCTTTCTGACCCTGCGCTCGCGCCGGGGCGGCTCCGCCCTGGCTGAGCAGCAACTGAGCACCGATGAACAACGGCAATTGCAGACCCTTCTGGATAAAACGGAGCAGGATTCTTGACCACGTTTATCATTGCCTGTGGTGGCCTGGTATTGCTCAGCGGACTATTTTACCTGTTTCCCAAAAAGCGCCCGGGGGGTGCTGATGAGGACCTGGCGCGGGCCAATCTTCAGTGGTATCGACTGCGCGAAGCAGAGTTGGCCCGCGAGGGCGGCGACGCACTGCGCGATGATGCCAGGTTGCGTCTGCTCGAGGATGAGCAGCAACATGCGCCTGTTGTTTCGCGTACAGCAGCCAGTCATTCATTTCCCTTGTGGATTCTGCTGCCGCTGGTAGCGCTTGCCTCTTCGAGCCTGTACTACGTACTTGGCGCCGCGCCCGATGTGATGATTGTGCGTCAGTTGGAGAGCCTTGATGAAAGTACTACCCCCGAGGACATGCAGCGCTTGATGCGCGATATTGAGGTCCGTTCCGCGCAGCGCCCGGATAACCAGCATTATGTGGCAATGCTGGGCCGTTACTATATGGGCCAACAGGATTATGTGAGGGCGGCGCAGACTTATGGCGCCCTGGCCCAGGACGCGCCACAGGATGCCCAGGCCCTGGCCTATGCGGCCCAGGCGGAATATCTCGCCGCCGGCCGTACATTGAACGAGGCTGGCCGTTTACAGGCCGAACAGGCCCTGGCCATTGACCCACACCAGCGTACGGCGTTGGGGTTGTTGGGGATGGCTTCCTTTGAGCAGCAACAGTATCGCGCGGCAATAGAGTATTGGCAGAGGCTGCTGGCGACTGAGACCCCTGATTCTGAAAGCGCTCGAATGATCGCCAGCGTGATTAGAACCGCACAGGAGCAACTGGATGTAGCCGGACAACCGGAGGTCGTGTCAACTACCGATGCGGCCGGGACGGTTGCTGATGCGCCCGCAACAGGGGCCGCTGTGGCGAGTGCGGGCGTTACTGTGCGTGTAGTTCTCCCGGCAGGGGGCGCTGTCAATCCTGCGGATACGGTGTTCATACTGGCGCGAAATGCCGCGTCTGACAGCCGTATGCCAATTGCTGTGCAGCGGCTGCAGGGCAGCCAACTGCCCATTACCCTGCGTCTGGATGACAGTAATTCCATGGTGGGCCAGAAGTTGTCTGAAACCGAGTCTATCGTGGTGATCGTTCAGGTGTCCCGGGATGGTCGCCCGGGGGAGGCCGGTGCCAGTTGGCTGGGACAGGTGGGACCCCTGGCGCCCACCATGGATACTGAGCCACTGGATATTGTTCTGCGGGCCAAAGACAGCTGATTACGGACCAAAATACTTTAAACCTAGAAACCGAATGGCGCTTACTTCAGACGGGAGATGCTGCGTCCCGCTGCCTCCGGGAGTTCTTTGCTATGCTCAGTTAAAACTTCATGCCTTTGCAAGGCAAAGAACTCCCGAAAGCAGCTGCCACTGGAGCTTTCATCACCCTTACCGCGCAGCGGAGCCGATGCAGCGTACTAAAAGTATGTATTTTGCCTTAAAACTAATTTTTCGCTTTTCTCAGGTTCAGGTATAGTGTTGCTCGATTAAAGCCTATACACTACATCTTGTGTTTCGGTGTCGGGGCAAAATTGGCAAAAACCGGCATAAACCTATAATAAACAGCAAGATACAGTATATGCTTAAAGTTATATGCGACTAAAGTCTATCAAGCTGGCGGGTTTCAAGTCCTTCGTCGATCCCACGACGGTCAATTTTCCAGGCAATATGTGCGCCGTGGTCGGTCCCAATGGCTGTGGAAAATCCAATATCATCGATGCTGTGCGTTGGGTTATGGGGGAGAGTTCCGCCAAGAATCTGCGTGGTGAGTCCATGGCGGATGTCATCTTCAACGGCTCGGTTAATCGACAGCCGGTGGGGCAAGCCTCTATCGAGCTGGTGTTTGATAACAGTGACGGCGGTGTCGGTGGCGAATACGCCAGCTACGCCGAGATTTCCATCAGGCGCCTGGTGGTCCGCGAGGGCCAGTCCGAATACTTTCTCAACGGCACCCGATGCCGACGCCGCGATATCACCGATATTTTCCTGGGTACAGGCCTGGGTCCGCGCAGCTACGCCATTATCGAACAGGGTATGATCAGCCGCCTGATCGAATCCAAGCCCGAGGAACTGCGCGTCTTCGTCGAGGAGGCGGCTGGTATTTCCAAGTACAAGGAGCGACGCAAGGAAACTGAAAGCCGGATGCGCCGCACCCGGGAAAACCTCGAACGACTGACCGATTTGCGCGATGAGCTCGAGCGCCAGTTGCAGCACCTGCAGCGTCAGGCGCAGGCTGCGGAGAAATATACCGAATTCAAAGCGCAGGAGCGCGATCTCACGGCCCAGTTACAGGCCTTGCAGTGGCAGGAACTGGACAGGCAGATCAGGATCACCACCCAGGCGATAGGTGAGCTGGAAGTCAAGCTGGAAGCTGTCCACGCCGAGCACCAGCGGGTTGATACCGCTATCGAGCAGCACCGGGTAGATCACACGGAACGCACCGACGTGTTCAATAAGGTGCAGGCCACCTATTATTCCCTGGGGTCCGAGGTCACCAGAATCGAGCAGACCATCAAACACCAGCAGGAGCGCGGGCGCCAGCTGAACGCGGATCTGCTGCAGACCAGGGCCGACCTTGCGGAGTCCGAAAGCCATCTGGGCGATGATCGTGACAAGCTGGTCAGCTGGGAAATGGAGATTGAAACTCTCGCCCCGGAACTGGAGATGTTGCAGGCCGTGGAGGAGGCGTCCGCCGAGGCCTTGCTGCAGGCTGAAGAAGCCATGCACAACTGGCAGCACCAGTGGGATGAATTCAATCAGCACGCGGCCCAGCCCCGGCAACAGTCCGAGGTACAGCAATCACGCATCCAGCACCTGGAGCAGGTGTTGCAGCGTATTGCGAATCGCACGCGGCAGTTGGAAGAAGAGAAACAGGAGCTGGCATCGGGCCCGGCGGATACCGAGATCGAAGCATTGGGCGAGCAAGTTGCTGAGGTCGAACTTACCATGGCCGGGCTCGAAGGTCGTAGTGAAACCCTGTTACAGACACTGGCGTCCACCCGCGACAGCAATACCGGCCAATCTACCGAGCTGAACCAGGTGCGCTCGCAGTTGCAGCAAATGCGTGGACGCCAGGCTTCCCTGGAAGCCCTGCAACAGGCGGCCATGGAAGATGGCAACAAGGCGGTGGGTGATTGGTTGCAGGCTCAGCAAATTGCCGACAAGCCCCGCCTGCTGGAACAGATGCAAGTGGACGATGGTTGGCAGTTGGCGGTCGAAACTGTGCTGGGCGATTACCTGCAGGCCGTGTGTGTCGATGACATCGGTCAGCTGGGTCACATGCTCGGCAATCTGGAGCAGGGCCAACTGCTGTTGATAGAATCCGGCGCCGACGGGCACCAGTCATCACAATTGCTGGCGTCCAGGGTTCACAGCGCGGGTGGGGCGGCCGCACTGTTGTCAGGTGTGCGTGTCGCTGATGATTTGAGCCTGGCCATGGCGCAACGCTCTTCGCTGGCCGCTCACGAATCTATTATTACCCGCGATGGTGTGTGGCTGGGGCCGAACTGGTTGCGGGTCACGCGCCTGGCGGATGAGCAGGGCGGGGTCATCCAGCGTCAGCAGGAACTGGAATCCCTGGAGTTGAGGCTGCAGTCAGAAGGACAGAGCGAGGCACGACTGGAGGAGGCTCTGCTGCAGTCCCAGGATGCGATCAAGCATCTGGAAGCCCAGCGGCAGGACTGTCAGCGCGAGCTGCAGGCGAGTACACGACAGCACGCTGAGGCCAGCGCGCAGTTATCTGCCCATCGGGCCAAGATTGAACAGATCAATGCACGGCGTGAACGCATCAACGCTGAAATAGATGAGTCAAGAGGTCAATTCCGCCAGGAACAGGAGGCGATGGCTGAGTCGCGCCAACTGCTGGCGGCTGCGATCGAGACAATGGAAATAGACTCCCGGCGCCGTGAAGATTTGCTATCCGCCCGGGACCGCACGCGCGGCACTTTGGACAAAGCCAGACAAAAGGCACGCCACGATAAAGATGGCGCGCACCAGATCGCGATGCGTCACCAGTCCCTGCAGGCCCAGCTCAATGCCATGCGAGAATCCATCGAGCGCACGGACCGGCAGGTCGCCCAGTTGCGTGAGCGCAGGGACAGCCTGAGCGTCAGCCTGAGCGAAAGTGACAACCCGCTGGAAGAATTACAAACGCAGTTGGAAGAGCAACTGGACTTGCGCTTGCAGGCCGAGGGCGAACTTGGCGATGCGCGGCAACAGGTAGCCGATGTGGATTATCAGTTGCGCGAGGCGGAGCAGCAGCGCGCGGCCATCGAGCACCGCTCTGACACTGTGCGCAGCGAACTGGAGCAGCAACGTATCGGCAACGAGTCCCTGCAGGTTCAGCGCGAGACCATCACGAAGCAGTTGACTGAAAGTGAACACCAGGTGGAAGATGTACTGCAGACCATGCCCGAGGGCGCCAACGAGCCTGAATGGCAGCGCTCACTGGAGCAAATGGCCAACCGTATAGCGCGCCTGGGGCCGATCAACCTGGCGGCTATCGACGAGTACGACCTGCAGTCCGAGCGCAAAAACTACCTGGATACCCAGAACGAGGATTTGGCAACTGCACTGGAGACGCTTGAGTCCGCCATTCGCAAGATCGACAAGGAAACCCGCAACCGCTTCCGGGATACTTTCGACAAGGTGAACGTCGGTTTGCAGGACCTGTTTCCCCGGGTATTTGGTGGCGGCAGCGCCTACCTTGAAATGACCGGAGACGACCTGCTCAATACCGGTATCTCGATCATGGCGCGCCCCCCCGGTAAAAAGAACAGTACAATCCATTTGCTGTCTGGTGGCGAGAAAGCGTTGACCGCGATCGCACTGGTCTTTTCCATCTTCCAGCTTAACCCGGCGCCGTTCTGTATTCTGGACGAGGTCGATGCGCCGCTGGATGATGCCAATACGGGTCGCTACGTGCGACTGGTGAAAGAGATGTCTGAGAAAGTACAGTTCATCTTTATTACGCACAACAAGATTTCTATGGAACTGGCCGATCAACTGATGGGTGTAACAATGCACGAACCGGGTGTATCGCGCCTGGTGTCGGTGGATGTGGAAGAGGCTGCAGAACTGGCGGCGAGCTGAGAACAAAGGGATAGAGCGGCTTGGGATTGATGGATTTAACAATACGTGATTGGATGGTTGTTATCGGGGTTCTGCTGATAACAGCCGTGTTACTTGATGCCTGGCGAAGGGTGCGCAATGAGCGCCGCTCACGGGTCAAGGTGAAGTTGGTCGATACCGAAGACGCCGGGCCGGCGCGTAACACCGACATTGACTGGCTTAAAGAGCTGCCCAATGGCGGCGCCCGGGTAATTGAGCGCGGCGACCTGTTGCGAGCCGCAGGCTTCGATCAATCACCTGCGCCCACTGCAAGCAGGCACCAGGGCGAACAACAGAACGACACCACAGCGCCTGCAGTTGGTAAAAAAACTGAACAACCTCCATCGGATGAGGTGGAACTGGTAACTGGCATGAGCTCTACGGATTCTGCCGAGGACCTGGGGGACATGGATTGGCTGGATGGTATGGGTGCAGGGGACGCGGCCACGCCGGAGCCAGAAACGAAGACAGCTGCCACCAGGCTGCCCCGGGATATCGACCCGGAAGTATTTATGCTCAATGTCGTTGCGCGCAAATCGGACGGGTTTCGTGGTGCGGATATCCTGCATATCCTGTTGGCCTGCGATCTGCGTCTGGGCGATATGAACTTTTTTCATCGGCATGAATTCGAAGCGGGCCGTGGCGCGATCCAGTTCAGTGTTGCCAATATGATGCAACCGGGTGTGTTTGACATAGACAACATGGCAGATATGAATACACCGGGTCTGGTGTTCTTTCTCACGCTGCCGGGCCCTGAGGATATGATGAAGGCTTTTGATTATATGCGTGAGACCGCCCAGGCGGTCTCACGCAATCTCGGTGGTGATGTGCTGGATGAATCGCGCAGCGTATTGACCAGACAGACTCTGGAACATTGCCGGCAGCAAATCCGCGACCTGGAGCGGCGCCTGCTGGCCAAGGCGCGCTAACTCTTTTATTTAAACCTGATGCCATCCGTGGACATAGTGCAGGAAGTCGATACTTTGCGCGAGCAACTTGACGCCTGGAACTATCAGTACTATGTGCTGGACCAGCCCACAGTACCCGATGCTGAATACGACCGCTGCATGTACCGTCTGTTGCAACTGGAGGCGTCCCGTCCGGAGTTGGTGCGCCCCGATTCACCAACCCAGCGCGTGGGAGCGGCGCCCCTTGCACAGTTCAGCCAGATTTCCCACGAAGTTCCCATGTTGTCCCTGGACAATGCGTTTGATGCCCAGGCCATGCGTGACTTCAATCGCCGGTTACTGGACCGGTTGGGAGGTAATCCGGACCAGCTGGAGTTTGCCTGTGAGCCCAAGCTTGATGGTATCGCTGTCAGCTTGTTGTATCGCGATGGCCTGTTGCAGCGCGGTGCCACTCGCGGCGATGGCACCACCGGAGAAGATATCACCCTCAATGTGCGCACTATTCCCTCAATCCCCCTGCACCTGCGTGGCGATAATTTCCCCGGCTTGCTGGAGGTACGTGGGGAAATCTATATGCCCAGTGCCGGTTTTGAGCAACTCAATGCCCGGGTGCGGGAGCGCGGTGACAAGACTTTCGTAAATCCGCGCAATGCCGCCGCCGGCAGTTTGCGCCAGCTGGACGCCCGGGTGACTGCACAGCGACCACTGGAAATGTGTTGCTACGGGGTGGGCCTGGTCGAGGGTGGGGTCTTGCCAGATCGCCATGCCCTGGTGTTGGAGAGCCTGCAGGCGTGGGGCTTGCGTATCAATGCGGAGTTGGCGGTAGTACATGGTATTGATGCCTGCGACGACTACTACGAGGCTCTGGCCGCGCGTCGCGAGAGCCTGCCCTATGCTATCGATGGTATCGTATTCAAGGTCAATGACCTGGCGTTGCAGCAGCGTCTGGGATTTGTGTCGCGGGCGCCGCGTTGGGCTATTGCCCGCAAGTTTCCCGCCCAGGAGGAAATGACCCGCCTGCTGGATGTGGAGTTCCAGGTGGGACGCACCGGTGCTATTACCCCTGTGGCCAGACTGGAGCCGGTATTTGTCGGTGGAGTTACCGTGAGCAATGCCACCCTGCACAACAGCGACGAGATCGAACGGTTGGGCGTGCAGATTGGTGACACGGTCATCGTGCGTCGTGCCGGAGATGTCATTCCCCAGGTAGTTTCTGTGGTGATGGGTCGCCGCCCGGCTGATGCGCGGCCGGTGAGTTTCCCTGACAGCTGTCCGGTCTGCGGCTCGGCTGTAGAGCGCGAGGCGGGGGAAGCCACGCTGCGCTGTATGGGGGGGCTGGTATGTGCCGCCCAGCAAAAAGCTGCTATCAAGCATTTCGCCTCACGCCGGGCCATGGATATCGAGGGTCTGGGCGACAAACTTGTGGATCAGTTGGTAGATGAAGGCTTGCTGGAGAATGTTGCCGGGCTGTATACCCTGGAGCGGGAACGCCTTCTCGGCCTGGAGCGAATGGGGGAAAAATCCGCGGACAATCTGCTGCTTGCCCTTGAGCAAAGTAAGCAGACCACCCTGCCTCGTTTTATTTTCGCACTGGGTATTCGCGAAGTGGGGGAGGTGACTGCCCTCAGCCTGGCCCGGCATTTTGGTAGTTGGGAAGCGTTGTCAATGGTGCGCGAGGAACAGTTGCTGGAAGTTGACGACGTGGGCCCGGTAGTGGCGGACCACCTGGTGCAGTTCTTTGATTCCCCGTCCAGCATGGGCATGGTGGGGACGCTGCGTGAAGCGGGTGTCAACTGGCCCGACCTGGAATTGGCGCCGGTAGAAGACCTACCGCTGGCTGGACAGACCTGGGTGGTCACTGGCAAGCTGGAAGCCCTGGGGCGCAATGACGCCAAGGGTCACCTGCAGGCGCTGGGCGCCAAAGTGGCCGGCAGTGTTTCTGCCAGGACAAGCTGCGTGGTGGCCGGCTTCGGTGCCGGTTCCAAGCTGACCAGGGCCGGTGAGTTGGGTGTGAAAGTGCTCGACGAGCGGGCATTCCTGGCGTTGCTGGCAGACAATGGAGTAATGATTTGATGCGGGCTTTACTGCTGCTGTGTTGTGTACTCGCTCTGGGTGCCTGCACCACATCACCACCGAAAAACACCGATGATATTTGCTCTATCTTTTATGAGAAGGACGGCTGGTACGACGATGCGGAAGACGCCAGCGACGAGTGGGGTACACCTATACCGGTGATGATGGCTATCATGCACCAGGAGTCTCGCTTCCAGGCAAAGGCCCGACCGCCGCGCAAGAAAATCTTCGGTTTCATTCCCGGCCCACGGCCCTCCAGTTCCTATGGTTATAGCCAGGCCAAAAAATCAACCTGGAAAGATTACAAACGCAGCGCGGGCAGGTATGGCTCAGACCGGGATGACTTCGGTGATGCTATCGACTTTGTCGGCTGGTACAACTACCAATCATACAAACGCAGCGGGATCTCGCGCAAGGATGCCTATAGCCTTTACCTGGCCTACCACGAGGGACACGGCGGCTTCAATCGTGGCACTTACCGTAAAAAGCAGTGGTTGATGGGTGTCGCGCGTAAGGTCGAGCGTAAAGCCAATACCTATCAGAAGCAGCTGGTTGGTTGTGAAGAAGAGCTTAAAAATGACGGCTGGTTTTTCGGCTGGTTTTAGTGTCCAGTCCTGTCCTCTACTGTCAGGTATTGGAAAAAATAACATTATTTGCTCTCGCACACTAATGAAAAGCCTACTGACATGTGACACAATTCTGTCGTTTATGCATATATTGCACACAGCCCTAAATATTACAAATGACACAGTGAGCAGCGCCAGTGAAACCGACTGATATCAAGAACCCTGAGTATTTCCACAAGGTAGTGGATTGCCAGTACGCTTGTCCGGCGCATACGCCGGTGCCGGAGTACATTCGCCTGATCGCCGGGGAGCGTTACAGCGACGCCTACATGGTCAACTGGCAGTCCAATGTGTTCCCGGGAATCCTGGGGCGCACCTGTGACCGCCCTTGCGAGCCCGCGTGCCGTCGTGTGCGAGTGGAAGAGGAACCGGTGGCAATTTGCCGGCTCAAGCGAGTGGCGGCGGACAACAAGGGCGACATCACTGACCGCTTGCCCGCCATCCCGAAAAAGAAAAACGGCAAACGCATTGCTTTGATCGGAGCGGGACCCGCTTCGCTCACAGTGGCGCGAGGCCTGGCGCCATTGGGTTACCGCCTGGATATCTACGACAACCAGTTTGCCGGTGGCGGTATGATGCGCAGCCAGATTCCGTCTTTTCGCCTGCCTGTCGGGGTGTTGGACGAGGAAGTGAACTATATTCTCGACATGGGCGTGACCAGTACGTTTGATATCGAAGTCGATAGCCTTAAAGAAATACTTAACAAGGGATACGATGCGGTGTTTGTCGGCACCGGCGCCCCCCGCGGCAAAGGCCTGAACCTGCCGGGG
>QNFS01000002.1 GCA_003646415.1 Gammaproteobacteria bacterium | reverse complement strand
TCCCTCACAGCGCCGCTGAGGAGTTTTTAACACGCACGTTCACATGGGCCTGGCAGGGCCGTATTATTTGGCTCAAAATACCGTCAAGCTTTTTTTATACTTTTATGGGGTGAGTAGTTACGTTGCGAGCAGACAATTCTTTGTGCATTTGATCTTATAAGCGCCAAATCAAAAGCCTCCATAATGGACTCCGCAAAGGAAGCAAACGAAATTACGTCGGCGATACATAATGATTTTCGCCAATCGATATCATGGAAGATTAAGAAGATGTCTGACCTAAAGAGAGACACTGCATACACTTTTGTACACGTTCATCAGTTCAAAACCCGACAGAAGTTCAAAAGTGGAAAAACTCGTTACCAACTCTCTAACGGCAAAAAACTTCAGGTGCCCGATAGATCAACCTTCGAGATTTCAAAAAAATACGACACTCTGTCTGCCTTCGACGCTTTACTCATATATCTAGTAGACCCTGGTCTCGATCACCACCTTGAGACAAAAAAAAGCCCTGGTCTTGGATTTGATTAGCCAAGGGATCACCTGTTATATCCTAATGCTGTGCCAGCACCAAAAGGAATTCTATTGGGGGGGAACATTGGTCGAAAGGTACAGACTAGTGCACAATTTTTATCTCACTGACCCCCGATTAATTCCCGATGAGGCGGAAGATGAAATTGCTCGATATCTGACTAATGAACTACCGGATTACGTCGGACATGCAGATAAGATCGCTAGCGCTCTGAATGAGGTTCGTCCAGTTTTCCACGATTTTGTTTTTGAGAGCGGCCTAGACATAAGGTCATTTCTTGAGCAGATCGACCTGCTCCACCCCGATCAAGTCTTAACCGTTGAAAAGTGGTGGAAGAATAAACCTCAGCGCTAGATGCTCAAGGTGAAATCTAACCCATTTCTAACCCAGAAAAAAAAGAGCTGCAACATGTGCAGCCCTTTTCCTAAATATTGTTATAAAACAATAAGATATTTGGTGGAGCTAAGCGGGATCGAACCGCTGACCTCAACACTGCCAGTGTTGCGCTCTCCCAGCTGAGCTATAGCCCCAAATCTTTGCTAACTCATTGATGAAACAGGACTTTTGCCCAAGTAAGATCAATGAAGTGCTGCGCATTCTAGTGATAGCCGCCACAGCTGTCAACAGGCAGCGGGATGGGCTCAGCTTTTGCTCCCCAGGCCGGTCGGTATTGCCGCGCCAATAAACAGACCCTCAGCACTGGCGGTCACCTCACCGTTCACTCGCATCTCGGCACGCCCGAACTGTCTGCGGCCAGTCTGGCGCACATTGGCTCCCCACAGTTGGATGGGGGTGTTGAGAGGGGTCTTGCGGCGATACTTAATGCTCAGGGTGCCGGTGAACCCCGCCTTGCCGGTGATAATATTGGCCATGGACAGAAGCTCATCGAAAACGGCGGCGATGATACCGCCGTGAACACTGTCGGGTGGACCGGCATAAGTGGGTGAAAAGATGACTTCACCACGAACCTCCCTGCCTTCTTTCCACATTCTGATAGGGGGCGCAACAGGGTTTCTTCTTCCGGTGACAGGACTGTAGGGCATAACTGCTGTCAGGTCGTCATCACACCAGGCGAACCCGGGCGTATCGCTGGCAAGAGATGTCGTCGACCACCCCTCCCCCTGCTTCAACCACGGCCTTAACGCCTCCAGAGCCTGGCGTATATGCGCCGTCGCCTCGATCAGTGCATCGTCCGGCGCATGGCTACAACGCAAATGGTGAATTAGTTGAGCGGCGTCCTCACTCACGACCTCAAGCAACGCGTTCTTTTCAGCATCTGTATCCGCAGGTGGCATTAACTTCCCCTGTCATTGCAAAATTGGTAATGCAGCCGACTATCCCTGATTGCCGTAAGTAGTGCGCAGGTACTCAAGGATATCTGTAGACTCGAACAAGCCCTGCCCGGTGTTCGGGTCATAGAGATAGGGTATGGACACTTTGCCTTCGCTGTCCTGCAATACCCGACGATTATCCAGCTCACTATCGGGAATAATACCCCACCTCTCTCGCATGGGTGGCAGAATCCATTCCTGTAGTCGGGTGCGTCCACAACTGCGCAGGATATAGGGTATTTCCATTTCACACAGCAGTTCACGTACCGGGCGCGCATAGGGGCTGGACTCAAAACTGTACAGTTCCAGCAGACACTCGGGCTCCACACCATGCCTGGCCCGCATGCCACGAATCAGCCGCGGCGCACTGGCCAGCATAGAACCAAAGGTCTGGAGCTTTCCCGCCTTCCACTTCAGAGGCAAATCTCGCTGACCATAGGTCTCGAACAGGTAGGCGACAATATCCAGAGACTCGTACATTTCCACACGCGTATTGGAATCCACCAGGTAAGGAAACTGTGCCTTACCGCCACGTTCTACCAGCTCCGGCCGAAACCGTTCGCCCGCTTTTGGACAGGGATAAATTTCCACATCCAGATCCAGCTCCGTCAGTGCCTCCCGCACCAGGCGGCAATAGGGGCTGTTCTCTATATCGTAGAGCTGCAGCATTTTCTTCGGTTTGACCGCCGCCGGTGTACTTTGAATGCCGTTGGCGGCTCGCACCAGCGTGGCAAGCATTGAAGTAGCGATATTTCCAGCCATTACCTATCCCTCATTCAAGTTTTGATACTCTTTTTCCAGGCGTTTACCCGCCTTCTTGGACACACCACCGAGCACATCGATAGCGTGGCGAATGCGGGCACGGCTCATGTCAGGCCCCAGCATCTCCATGGAGTCCACCACTGAAAACGAAGCACTGGAGCCGGCGATAGCGACAAATAGCGGCGCCAGAAAATCCTTTACCTTTACTTCCAGAGCGTCTGCGATGTCTTTTAAATCGTCCCAGATATTGTCGCGAGTCCAGTGACGTTGGGCCTCCATACGCCACAGCGCAAACTGCATGCCCTTGACTAAATCCTCCTGCTCACCTTTCACGGATTCGAAGCTCGCTTCGTTTAGCGGCAATGTGCCCGACACCAGAAAGCCGGCCAATGGGGCGAAATCGCTCAGTATCTCCATACGTTTCTGGGCATGGGGCAGCACCTTTATCAGGTTGGCCTCGTTGTACGCCCACTCTACCAGTCGCTGTGCCAACTGGGTCTCATCCAGATCCTCGCGAATCCACAGGCCGTTGAGCCAGCTGAGTTTCTCTATATCAAATATCGGCCCACCCAGGGATACGCGATGAATATCGAATTTCGCCACCATTTCCTGTAGAGAAAACTTTTCACTCCCATCGGGCATGGACCAGCCCATACGCCCCAGGTAGTTCAACAGCGCCTCAGGCAGAAAGCCCATACGTTGGTAGTAGAGAATGCTGGTGGGGTTTTTGCGCTTACTCAGTTTGGATTTATCCGGGTTGCGCAACAATGGCAAATGGCACAGCTGCGGCATGTCCCAGCCAAAATATTCATACAATAACTTGTGCTTGGGCGCCGAATTGATCCACTCCTCCCCGCGCAGCACATGGGTAATGCCCATCAGGTGGTCATCCACCACGTTGGCAAGGTGATAAGTGGGCATACCATCAGATTTAAGCAGGATCTGGGCGTCCACCATGCTCCAGTCCAACTCGATAGTGCCGCGCAACATGTCCTGTACCACACAAGCGCCCTCCTCTTCCGGCACTATCATACGAATCACAAAGGCATCATCCGCTGCCCGGCGTTTTCGCACCTCCTCTTCTGGTAGCTTTAGATCGGAAGGCTTGAGGGCGGTACTATGGCCCGCTGCGCGGCGTGTCTCGCGCAGTTCATTCAGTTCCTGTGCCGTGCGGTAGCAAATAAAGGCCTTGCCTTTATCAACTAACTGCTGCGCATACTTGCCGTACAGGTCCATGCGCTCACTCTGGCGATAGGGGCCATACTCGCCTCCCACATCCGGGCCCTCATCCCACTCCAGTCCCAGCCAGCGTAGGGAATCCAGTATGGCCTGTTCCGATTCCGCTGTACTGCGTACCTGGTCCGTGTCTTCTATGCGCAATAAAAACTGGCCGCCATGGGCCCGGGCGAAGCACATGTTGAAAAGAGCGATATAGGCAGTGCCTACGTGAGGGTCGCCAGTGGGCGATGGCGCGATGCGGGTGCGAACGGTCATGGGTGTCCGGTATCTGGAAAAGAGAATCGGGCATTATACGGGGTCGGGGGTGTAAATCCCATATTTGCCGGGAAAGGTGCGCGATGCGCGTAGCACTGCTTGGTAAATTTCCCCGTTGGCATGATAATACCGGAGTTGAATTATAGGAATTTTCCAAGGAGACTCCCCATGCCCAAACAGCGCCTGTTACCCGATGTCATAGGTCACACTCCCCTTCTATACCTGCGCGAGGTTTCTGAGCTCACCGGTTGCGATATCTACGGCAAAGCCGAATTCATGAACCCCGGTGGCTCGGTCAAGGACCGCACGGCACTGGGCATCATTCAGGCAGCCGAGCAGGCCGGCGAGTTGCAGCCCGGCGGAGTCATCGTGGAGGGCACAGCGGGCAACACCGGTATCGGCCTGACGCTGGTGGCAAATGTATTGGGCTACGAGTGTGTCATCGTCGCCCCACAAAACGCCAGCCAGGAAAAGATCCAGCAACTGGAAATGCTCGGTGCAGAATTACTACTGGTTCCCGCGGCGCCCTACACCGATCCCCACCACTACATCCACACGGCCGAGCGAGTGGCCACCGGGCGCGCCAGGGAAGAGGAGCACGGCGCCATCTGGGCCAGGCAGTTCGACAACCCGGCCAACCAGCAAGTGCATTTCGACACGACCGGCCCGGAAATTTGGAAGCAGACAGAGGGCAAAGTAGACGGATTCATCTGCTCGGTAGGTACCGGTGGCACACTCGCCGGTGTAGCGGGCGCCCTGCGCGAGCGCAATCGGGATGTAAAAATCGGCCTGGCCGATCCCATGGGCTCGGCCCTGTACAGTTATTTCAATGGCGGTGAATTAAAGTCCGAGGGTGAGTCTATCACCGAGGGCATCGGTGTCTCTTTTGTGCCGGGGAACCTGGCGGGAGTAGATGTGGATTTTTCCTGCCGGGTGGATGACGACGACGCCCTCCCCTACATTTTCGACCTGTTGAAGCATGAGGGCATTTCGGTAGGCGGTTCTTCCGGCATCAATATCGCTGGCGCCGTGGCCCTGGCCAGGGAACTGGGGCCTGGCCACACCATCGTCACCATCCTGTCTGATTCGGGCAGCCGCTACCAAAGCAAACTGTTCAACCCGGAATTCCTGTGGAAGCACAAGCTGCCTTATCCAGAGTGGATGGCCAATTGAATAATATTCTCAGTCAGCCACCATAACTGTGGTTTGACCTGATCCCCCTATGAATAACTGACCAAAGCCCCTATACTGCCCGCATCAATCCTAAGGGGTGGCCCCGGCCTGAGATGTTTGTCATGCGACAAACGAACCCTTGAACCTGATCCGGTTAATACCGGCGTAGGAATAGGTTTTGTTTCACCGATCTCACGTCGCACACCGGGTCTCTTATGTATTGGGAGACTCATCATGTTATTCACATCCCGCCCCCTGGCCGTCGCCCTTGCGTTTACGGGTATGCTCGCCCCAGGCTATGGTCTTGCTGCACCTGAGGGGATCCTCGAGGAAATCATTGTTACGGCTAACTTTCGCCATACTCAATTGATGGATTCGATCGGCAGTATCAGTGTACTGGGCGAGCGCACCATCAGTGAGCGCGCGGCACAACACCTGCAGGACATCCTCAACGCCGTCCCCAATGTAACCTGGGCCGCGGGCGCCTCACGCAGTCGCTTTGTACAGGTTCGCGGGGTGGGTGACCTGGAACAGTTTTACGACCCCAAATACTACCCCTCGGTAGGTATAATGCTGGACGATCTGGAACTGGGCGACAGCGCCAATGCCGGGATGCTGTTCGATGTGGCACAGGTGGAAGTTCTGCGCGGGCCGCAGGGCACAAGGTTTGGCGCCAGCGCCCATGCCGGCATGATCAATATCAGGACCAACGAACCCACCGACAATTTTGAAGGCGAACTCAGTGGTGGCGCCGGCAACTACGACAGTTACAACCTGGGCCTGGTGTTGAGCGGCCCATTGACTGACCAGCTGAAAGGCCGCTTGGCCGTGCAACAGAACAACAGTGACGGCTATATAGACAACGATCGCCTCGACAAGGACGACAGCAATAACTTTGATGAATTGACCGCACGGGCCAGGCTGCAGTGGGACCCGTCTGACACCACCCGCTACGACTTCAGCGCATTCTACTTTGACAGTGACAACGGCCAGGACGCCTGGTCACTGGACAACGAACGCACCACTTACTCTGACCAGCCGGGTAAGGACACCCAGGAAACCCTGGCTTTTACCGCTGGCGGAAACTGGCTACTGGACAGTTCCCACTCTGTGGAGGCGGTACTCAGCTATACCGACTCGGACCTGCACTACAGTTATGATGCCGACTGGATCTCCGATGAGTTCTGCGAGACCTACCTGTGCTCTTTCGACAATGACACCGCCAGGGAAATTTTTGACCGGAAGCGCGATAAATGGATCGCCGACATCCGTTTTCTGGGTGGTAACAACGACCTGAACGCAGGCGATGCACATTATGTTATCGGCCTGTACGCCAACGATGGTAAAGAGACACTGGATTACCACTACCCCAGTGTCTGGTATGGCGACTACTCGTCCAACAGCGACTACGATACAGAGCGCTATGCACTTTACGGTGAATATGAATATGCGCTCAGCTCGAAGCTGACCCTGGTCGCGGGGCTGCGACTGGAACACTTCGAGGACGATTATCACGACAGCAATGGCTTTCATACCGATAACAGTGATGACCTGTGGAACGGTGTACTCAGCGCCCGGTATGCCTTGAGTGATAACACCATGGCCTATGTCACCGTGGCACGCGGCAGTAAACCCGGGGGCGTCAATACCACCGCCAGCGCCAACCAGCCATGGATGTCACCACCCTTCCAGGATTTCACCCGGGGCAAGCTGAACTTTGACGATGAAACCCTCCTGAACAAGGAAATCGGCCTCAGGACAGAGCAATTTGACCAGCGCCTGTCCCTGAGCCTGGCCCTGTTCCACGCCGACAGGGACAACGCCCAGTTGGAAAGCTGGATGTGGGATGACCAGGCGGGCCTGTGGATTGGCTACCTGGACAGCAGCAGTGACGCCACCAACTACGGCATGGAACTTGAAAGCACTTTTGCGGTAAACGAGAGCATTGAGCTGTTTGCCAACCTGGGCTGGCTGCACGCGGAAGTTGATTCCATCGAAGCCTTTGACCTCGATGAGTGGCAATTCGTCAACAAGAAAAATCGCGACCAGGCCAAGTCTCCTGAGTACCAGTACAATATCGGCACCAGAGTGGCATTCAATGCACAGTGGTCCGCGCGTATCGAGATGGAAGGCCAGGACGACAGCTTCTACGGCTACTACCACGACGGCAAACTGGACAGTTATGACTTGCTCAACGCCAGCCTGAACTGGCGCGCCGGTAACATCGCCGTTACCTTGTGGGGGCGCAACCTGAGTGATGAAGACTACGCCGTGCACGGTCTGTATTTTGGTAATGATCCGCGGGATAACTTCGGCGCCTGGCAAAACGAAACCTACCTGCAACTGGGCGAGCCGCGAACCTATGGCGTCAACGTCAATTACAGCTTTTGAGTCAGGTCGTACAGGGCTATTAGCGAATGACAGCTGAACTATCGACAGCACTGATTGTGGAGATTCTGGCAACGGCCGCCAATGCGGTATTTATCGTGCTGTTAATCAAGGAAAAAATTCTCTGCTGGGCGTTTGGTATCGCCGGCAGTGTGCTCAGCATTTATTTGTTTGTCGATGCCAGGTTATATTCCGAGGCATTTCTCTACCTGTTTTACGCGCTGATGGGCTGCTGGGGTTGGATACGTTGGCACAAGCAGCTCGAAGAAGACAACAACCCCGTTATCAAATGGCACATGAACTTGCACACCAGGGTGATCTTGATCACCTGCGCTGTAGCACTGGGCCTGGGTTACAGTGTGCAGTTTTTTACTGACGCGGAGCGCCCGTTCTTCGATGCCTTTACCACCGCCTTCAGTTTTGTTGCCACCTATATGGAAATTACCAAGGTTCTGGAGGCCTGGATTTACTGGATAGTCATCAACCTGGCTTCCGTCTGGCTGTACCAGGACCGCAGCCTGGATATTTACGCCGTACTGATTGGCTTTTACAGTATTCTCTCTGTGTGGGGTTTTATCAGTTGGCGAAAAGCCTACCGGGCGCAGGCCATAGCTTGAAACAGAGGTTACGAGCTAGCTGCGTCCGCCGGGCTGGCAAGGCGCACGTTCTCGGAGATTTTCCAGCCCCGGTTCTCCAGTGCAGCCCTCGCCTGGGGGGAAACCTTCCCTTTCAGCAACAGTTCCTTGCGCTTGATACCATGGCCGGACACATACTCGGAAGCTGCACCAGTGGTTTCGGCCACACCCTCGACCCAGGCCAGGTAGTCGATGGGAAAGGCACCCACCAGGCTACCGGAGCGCGATACCAACCATGCGTTACCGGAAATATCAACGATGTCCCCGGTTTCAACCGTCGCAATGTAGTCGGACAGCATTTCAGCGTAATGCTGTAAGAATTGGGCGACATCCCGGTCCGGTGCCGACGCTGCATAGGCGACGAAGATCTCACGCCCCGTGATGTCTCCCATCCACTTCAACGCTTCGCAGATCATGGTCATCTCGGCCGGTGTGTAGTTGTAATTTTTTAGCAGTGCATCGGCCTGATAGCCCCCAATACCCATCGCCAGCAACGTTTCCCTGTTCAACTTTGTGAGAGCGGAGGGAGGGTTGTCCTTAAGGAGATTTTGCATCGATGCCAGGCGGGTTACAGTCGCTGCCGTCCCCACCAGACTGCCCGCAGCCCCCACGTTAATCGCCATGGACGTCACCATAGCACCAGCCGCGGTAGCACTTGCGACTTCGCCCAGGCGTTCCTGAAACGGCTCGAAATCTGTATAGGGATCGACACCCATCGCCACGGCATAGCCCCGTTTCGCCACATCATAGCCGACGGTAGTCTCAAAAGCGTTGTCCTGGTGTGGATCTTCACTGGTAACAGAACTACCTATATTACTCAACCAGCGGCCAACGCCCTTGGCCGCAGCCTTGGTGGTGTCGACCGGCTCATCCCACAGGGCCTTGCCCCCCTCCACCATGCCGGTGACCGCACCCTTGGCCGCATCCTTGAATTCGTCACTGTCTTTCAGCTGTTCCAGCGCCCTGGTCGCCTTGATTTCCTGAATCCGTGCCAGTAACGCATAGCCGCCGGTCACAGTCAGCACACCATAGTCCGATTTTATCGTGTAGGTGTTCTGAGTTCCGTCGTTGACGACTCGCTCATCAACCGCATAGCCCTCACCTGACAGCACCGATTTTGGCAAAAAATCCGATGCGATAAGCTCCAGCGGTGGTTGCTGGAAGGGTTCGTCCAGAGCGCTGACCAGCGACACCCCGTAGACCAAGGTAGCGGCTGCAACAAAGCCCAGTGCCCGCTTGTGTATTTTGTGCGATAACATAGACAACTCTCCATATTCCAGGCAGCAGTAGTGGGACCACAAGACAATAATATAAATAGGCTTTTTTCGATAGCCCCGATGATGGATTGGTCCGATCACAACTGCCGTTACTTCTGGCGGCTGCTGACCAAAGAGGCCCTACTCTACACCGAGATGGTCACCACCGGCGCGCTCATTCATGGCGATCGGGAGCGGTTCCTGCATTTCAACGCTGAGGAACACCCGGTGGCCTTACAATTGGGAGGTAGCGACCCGGCGGATCTGGCGCGCTGTGCAAAGTGGGCCCAGCAGTGGGGTTACGACGAGGTTAACCTGAACTGCGGCTGCCCCTCTGACCGTGTGCATTCGGGCAGGTTCGGCGCCTGCCTGATGGCGCGGCCACAGCTGGTGGCAGATGGGATCAAAGCCATGCGCGATGCCTGCGACATTCCTGTAACAGTAAAGCACCGTATCGGCATTAACGATATGGAGTCCTATGAGCAGTTAGTCGGTTTTATCGACCCGGTCACGGCGGCAGGCTGTTCGGTCTTTATAGTGCATGCGCGCAAGGCCTGGCTGCAGGGCCTGTCGCCGAAACAGAATCGGGAAATCCCACCGCTCAACTATCCCTGGGTGTATCAGCTGAAGAAAGACTTCCCGCAACTGACCATTGTGATCAACGGCGGTATTCAGACACTGTCCGAATGCCAAACCCACCTGGAGCATGTAGACGGCGTGATGATCGGGCGGGAGGCCTACCAAAACCCCTGGATGCTGGCGGAGGTGGACTCACTGCTTTACGGGGTCGACGATCCGGCAAATTCCCGCGATGATGTCATCACCGCCCTGCTCCCCTACGTGGAGCAACAACTTACCCGCGGAGCCCACCTGAATCATATTACCCGCCACATCCTCGGCCTTTACCAGGGTATGCCGGGGGCCAGGAAATTCAGGCGCCACCTGAGTGAAAATGCCTACAAAAAAGAGGCGGGGCTTGAGGTGCTTACCGAAGCGTATGGACTGGTTCGAGACGCGAGCGGCAGTAAATAGAAGGGTCAGATCTGAGGATCTGATTCCGATCAAAAAAGTTAGCTGTGCTCCAGAGCGGCCAACAAGTCCTTGAAGCGGGCGCGATTTTCATCGCTGATATTCATCAACACTCGATGAGCCTCAATTACTTTTTCCTTCACCACCTGCTCACTGCCAACCACCGTCGGGATGTCAGCAATGTGCTGCGCATCATTGCAGGCCTCCTCGTGCAGTACGAACAAGCGATGAAACCCCATGCTTTTCAACAAGCGATTGATCCCGGGGTCACATGAGTAGATGGCCGGCTCGAAACCGAACTTCTGCTTTACCGTCAGCGCCAGCTTGGCCAATAAACCCAGGGTAGTGCTGTCGATACCCTCTGCTTCACAAAGATCTACCCAGACACTGGCAAATTCAGGGTCGTCAAACATGCGCTGCAAGTAATCATCGATCGTAGTACACAAAGTAAGACGGACATCACCCACCAGACGGATGACGTAGGAACCTTGATGGCTGGCCGCAAGGATTCTTCCTTCTCTCATTCTAACCTTGCTTGCTGATAAACAGAGCCGCGATATCATCGGGCGCGGTCTCAACACGATCCAGGCCGAGGCGCGTCACCAATTCTTCTGGTGAATCAGCCGTCTGCTCAAAAACCTCCAGAAAGTATTTTTCTTTCTCTATAAGGTTTTTGGGCGGCAGGATTTCGAGAATACCGTCGGAAAACAAAGCCAGCATAAAGCTCTCTGGCAGGTCTATCATGTGCTCTTCGTAATGGGCGTCATCCATGATACCGACAGCGGGGCCCTCCCCACGCAAATAGCGCGCGCCCTCCTCAGAGACCAGCACTGGCTGTGGCAAGTGTCCCGCCACGCTGTAACGCAGCATGTTGTCCTGCATATTGAGCAGGCCAACGACCATAGTGGCGAACTTGCCCACTCCCAGGTCCAGCAACTCCTTGTTGGCAAGTTTGAGCATGGCCACAGGGCTCAATATAGTGTCGTCGTTGCGGCGCAGTAAATCAGACCGTTTGCGGGCAAACAGGTTCTTCAACAAAATCGTAGCAAAAGCAGAGGAACTGCCGTGACCAGATACATCGGCCATAAAGAACGCGACGAAGCGATCGCCCAAGGTAAAGTAATCGGTGAAATCACCGCTGAGGTAGAGCGAGGGAATAACCGTGTGACTGAACACATAATCATTCAGCACCAAGGGCGTTGCCGGCAGCATACGCAGCTGCACCTGACGCCCGGCCTGCTGGTCCTGCTCCAGGATTTGCACCGTACCGCGCAACTCGATATTAGCCGCCTCCAGCCGCTGGCGTGACTCCTGTAGCTTTCTGCGTAGCTGACGTTGACGCACGCAGCGTTCCATGGACCTGACCAGGGCACCCTTGTCTTCCACCGGGCGCAGGAAGAAATCGCTGGCGCCCAGGCGTAGGGCCATCATCATGCGATCGGCATCCGCCACGTCACTGAACATAATAGCCGGAACCTGCACATCCATCTCACACAAGGTGCGACGGGCTTCACCCCAGGAAATATCCTTGAGATCCAACCCACACAGGATGACATCCAGGTCGCTATCACTGCTAAGGGAATAACTCGAATTGTTGACGTCAGTCACCACCTGGGTTGTAAAACCCGCAGACGCCACAAAGTCAGCCAGCGCCGCACCCCGGGCCGGATCGTCGTCAATTACAAGTACACTACCGTTTGAGGCCATCATGAAAGGCTTTGATGGGTGCATTCGGCGTGACACTACGCCCATCATGAGGCCCAAGCAACCGGGTTAATCAAGCTTTGGGCAAGATTTCACAGTTTTGTGACTTTTTTGGCAGCCTTTTCCGGATGAGAACCCAGGCAATTTGGATCAAAACTCCTCCCAGTCGTCATCTTCTTCAAAATCGGAGAAGCTGTCCTCTACCTCACCATTATTTACGAAGGCCTCGCGTCGTTGCAAATAGGCGTCCCGTATGAAGATGTAGCGATCACCAGTGATCAAATCTTCTGCCTTAATCAGGCGCGCGCGGATATCGATAACCTCCACGGTCCAGAAGATATAGGCCAGTTCCGTGTCGTCGTTCAGAGCCGGAAGGGAGGTATAGGTATCAAAAAAGTAGCCCGTTAAGCTGCGACAGGTACGGGGGCCTATCAAGGGCGCCACGATAAAAGGGCCGCTGTCAAAACCCCATACCGCCAGGGTTTGGCCAAAATCCGCAGGCCGGTGATCAAGCTCCATCCGGGAGGCTACATCAAAGAAACCGAGCAAACCCACGGTGGTATTCACTACAAAGCGCCCGCCACTATGGAAGGCATTTCCAGGGTGGCCCTGCAACAGTGAGTTAATAATCGTATTGAACTCATAGATATTGGCGATAAAATTGGTGACACTGCGCTCTGCGGGGTCGGGCATGATGAAGCGATAGCCCTTGGCTACCGGCTTCAGCAGATACTTGTCGAGAGTTTCATTGAAGACGAACACACGGCGGTTCATCGATTCCCAGGGATCGATGTCTTTTTGTTGTTCCAAGGCCCCGGCCGAAGCCATAGGGAAAGTCAGCAAAAGGGTCAGCAGGTAGCGTGATAGGGTCATCAAAAGACAAACCATTACCAATGGTAACCGAATACTACGCGCTGGCTGTGAGCGGATCAACCATCGATTAAGCGTGATTTCCGTGATCTGTGACTAGTACCACAGATTGTGCAATCAGTTGCTGAAGTTGCTCTGCACCATAGGCGAGTATCGACTCCTCGGCCATGCCCAATTCACCAGCCAGTTCTACCAGCAACTCAACCGCCGTGGCAGTGCTGTTGTCCCTGATTATCTCCACCAGACGGGCCGTCGCCGCATTCAGCTCCATAAACCGAACCGTGTCTTCTCTATCCCTGTACACCACCAGATACGTGGGCTCCACCACCTCGGCAGGCCTGAAGCCCGGGCCGATCCTGTGCACTGGAAACTGGTAGCTGAGCAGCCAGGCCAGAGGAGAAAGCTGCAGCACGGTGGCCAGCATATCGTCTACAGCAACGGCCGCCGGCAGTACCTCCTGTGAGACATCGAGGGCGAGTTCCACCCATTCGTAGTGTGCAAGTTCCACCATAAACGGTGGGTCGCAGTCGCGGGGGCTGTAGTCCTGCATCAGGAACTGCAGGAACTCCTGACTGATCTCCAGAAAGTAGGGTGTATGGCAGCGGTGCCCCTCGATAAACGTGCGGACAAGCTGGTGCCAATCGGAATCCTGGTACAGGCTGCGCAACACGGGAAATCCACCGCTGATAAAGCCCTCGATATTGTTGTAAACCAGATCCTGGTAAATCTGCAGGCGTCGCGGCTCCACACCCGCAGGCGCCAGCTGTCGCTGCGGGTCTCGCAGATAGCGCGCCATCGTCAGCTGGCTGTCTTTTAGTACCGATACAGTCATTAACCCACCGCCTCAACCTGGACGCCCTGGCTCACGCACTGCATTTCGCGAATCTGTGTGACTTCCTGTAGCAGTTCATCCAGGGGTGGCAGGTTGAAATCTCTCTCCAGCAGGGTCGGCAGGGGGCCCAGCCGTCGGTAAGCCTCCGCCAACAGTGCCCAGACCGGATCGATGACATCGGCTCCGTGGGTGTCCACTTTCAGGTCTTCGGCCTCATCGTAGTGCCCTGCCACATGGATATAACGAACCCGTTGCAGGGGCAGGGAATCGAGGAATTCGAGCGGATCGTAGCGATGATTGATGCTATTCACATAGATGTTGTTCACATCCAGCAGTAGGTCACAACCGCTCTCCTGAATCACCGCAGTGATAAATTCCGCCTCACTTAACTGGGCCACTGGCTGAGCGTAATAGGAGGCGTTTTCCAGGGCTATCGTTTGCCCTATGATGTCCTGCACCTGGCACACCCGGGCCACCACATGGTGTACAGCCTCCTCGGTAAACGGGATGGGCAACAGGTCGTAGAGATGCCCCTGTGCAGCGCAATAACTGAGATGTTCACTGTAAAGGGGTACGTCCATCTCGCCCATCAGGTCCCGCACTGAGCGCACCAGATCCGTATCGATAGGATCGGGTCCACCAATATCCAGTGACAAACCGTGTAAAATAACCGGATAGCGTTCTGTCAATTGCCGAAACTGCTTGCCAAAACGACCGCCGACACCGATCCAGTTTTCCGGCGCGACCTCCATAAAGTCTACCGCTCCCTGGTTCATGGATAGCAGCGAGCCCAAAAGGGCCCGCCGCAGGCCGAGACCCGCTCCGTGGAATTCCTGGTGTTGGTCAGGCATTTCTAGCTGCCGCACTTTCCTTCGCCGCACTTGCCTTCACCTTTGGCCTTGTCACCGCCGCAGCTACCTTCACCTTTACCTTTGGCCTTGTCATCGCCACAGCTACCTTCACCTTTACCTTTGGCCTTGTCATCGCCGCAGCTACCTTCACCTTTACCTTTGGCCTTGTCATCGCCGCAGCTACCTTCACCTTTACCTTTGGCCTTGTCATCGCCGCAGCTACCTTCGCCTTCGCCTTTGGCCTTTTTGTCACCGCACTTGCCTTCGCCGCACTTGCCCTCGCCGTCCTTGCCATAGCTGGCGAGGTCGTAACCACCACTGAGTTGCTGCGCGGAGAACGGATTAGTTTCGGCGGATACCACAGGAGCAATGGAAGTCGCCAGGAATGCTGCGCCCAGAGCGGCAGCGAGAGGTTTTTTAATTGAAGTCATAATGTATTCCCTGTAAGTCATTTAGTGTTGTAATACCAATCGACGTGCCCCGGAGACCACCGCCACCTCAAGCATTCGTGGTAATTATGACACGATGTTTGTGTGTAAGTTTCAATTCTATCTTATCGGGGGCAAAAATATTCAAAAAAATAACCCTGTTTATTGCGGGTTTATATCCAGCCACTGAAGCACGGCCCGCCACTGTTCCTGTAAGCGCTTTTCAGACACCGCCTGCCGCGTCCCAAGGTTTTGTGCGAACAGAGACACCCGCAGTTCCTCCAACATCCAGCGATATTGGCTGGCCGGCGCGCACAGTAGAAGCAATCCGGGCCTATCCGCTACCGAATCCCACAGGGGCTGGGCCAGCTTTTGCAGCAGTGCCGTGTTCTTCTGGTCTTTGGCATACTGCCCACCGAGACGCTCCGCCCGGGACCGCAGGGCTTTCAGGTAGCGTGGATACTGGGACAACCACTCCCAGGGGGTATCGCGCTGAAACCTCGCCTGCAATAAACGCTGTAGCTGCCGCTCGACATCCTCCCGGAAATCCAGCCACTTGCCCGCTTCAAGGCCGGCCAGTTTGTGCCGCAGTTCGGCCAGAACCACAAGGACATTCAGTAGTACAGTCTCCATCTCATTAGCGCGGGTAATCACCTCGCTCTTACCCCGGGCCAGTGCCGCGGCAAATGCATCTTCGGCAAAGGGTAGGTCCTGGTCCAGGCTCATGGCCTGCACATAAGCCGCATCGATAAGATCCTCAAGCAGGGCAGTCCGGTCCAGGCCGGCTCCCGCCAGCACCAGATTGAACTCGTTACCGCGCAGCACCTGCTTACGCAGATACTTCACCTGCTGTGCACTGCCCAGGCGCAACAAACGCAATACGCCCAGGCGATGGCGCAGGCGGGCTTCGCCCGGGTAATCACAAAGTTCGATGGCAACTGTCTGCCCCTTGTCTACCAGTGCTGGGTAAGACACGATATCCACGCCGGCCTGGCGGAAGCGCCACTCCCTGGGTAACTCCCCAAAATCCCAGCGGCTAACCCCCTCCCTCGCCGGGGATTTTTGCTCACTGGAACTGATGCTCTGGCGCGTATCGGCGCGAAAACGCTCAATAAGCTCGCCCAGATCCCGACCCTGCTGCAACAAGTGACCCTGGGCATCAACCACGCGTACGTTCATACGGTAGTAGTCATCCAGCTTCTCCAGGGCCCAATCATCGCGGCCCAGTGCAACCCCACCCAGGCTAGCCAGGCAGCGCGACAGCGCATCCAGCAAATCCACATTATCCGGCTGTCGTTGCGTCAGTAGTTGCGCCAGTGCCTTGTCGACATAATCCGGCGCCGGCACCAGGCGTTTGCGCTTTTCCTTGGGCAGGCCCTTCACCAGTGCAATGCACTTCTCGCGCAGCAAGCCGGGAACCAGCCAGTCGAAGCGAAAGCGCGGCACGCGGTTTAGCAGTGCCACGGGGACAGTGACAGACACACCGTCCGCGGCCTTGCCCGGCTCGAACTGATAGCTGAGTTTGAAGCGTATATCCTGCCACTGCAGATGGTCTGGAAATTGTTCACCCACCCCCGCTCCGGGATCCCGGGCCAGCAGGTTTTCCCGCTCCATGTGCAATGCGCGCTCTCCATCCGGATTATGCTTCAACCAGGACTGCAAACGCCCGGCGGTATAGGCATCAATGGGTAAACGTTCATCGTAGAACTCAAACAGAACCTGTTCATCCGCCAGGATATCCCGGCGCCGGGTGCGCGACTCCAGTTCTTCAAGCTGCCGTACCAGGCCCCGGTTGTGCTTCAAAAAAGCAGGATACTGCCGATAGTTACCCGCTATCAGGCCTTCACGAATCAGCAGTGTCCGACTTTCCGTCGGCGCCAGCGGGCCATAGTGCACCGAGCGCTTATCGACCACGGTAAGGCCGTACAGGGTCAATCGCTCATAGGCCATTACCCGCCCGCTGCGCGACTGCCAGCGGGGCTGGGAATAGTGGTGCTTAAGCAGGCCCGGGTTGATGCCGATGACCCACCGGGGATCTATGGCACCGACTTCCCTGGCAAACACCCTGGAAGTCTCAACGATTTCCGCCGCCACCAGCCACTTGGGTTTCTTGCGCGCCTGGGATGAACCCGGGAATATCTGCAACTTGCGATTACGGCTGCCCAGGTATTCCCGGCCCTCATCAAACTGGGCAATGTTACTCAACAGGCCATTCAGTAAGGCCACATGCACGCCCTGATAGTTTTCCTCTTGTGGTATAGCAGCCCGCGGCTTCAACTTCTGCGCACGACAGGCGATGCTGAGCTGGCGGTGGATGTCACGCCATTCGCGCATACGCATGAAAGACAGGAACTCCCGCTTGCACAGCTTGCGCAACTGGTTCTGGCTCAACACCTGACGCTGCTGCTCATAGTATTGCCACAGGGTCAGCCACGCCATAAAGTCTGAGCGCGGGTGACGGAAACGAGCGTGCATCTGGTCCGCCTGCTGCTGCTTGTCTGCCGGACGCTCCCGTGGGTCCTGCACTGTCAGCGCACTGGTAATCACCAGGATTTCTTCCAGGCAACCCTGATCGGCGGCGGCCAGCACCATGCGCGCCAAACGCGGATCCACCGGTAAGCGGGCCATGCGTTTGCCCACCTGCGTCAGCTTGCCGGCAGCGCTTACCGCGCCCAGTTCCTCCAGCAACTTATAACCGTCACGCACCAGGCGCGAGTCGGGC
The DNA here is from genome assembly GCA_003646415.1 of Gammaproteobacteria bacterium. Classification (GTDB taxonomy): domain Bacteria; phylum Pseudomonadota; class Gammaproteobacteria; order Pseudomonadales; family Halieaceae; genus JBALVO01. The sequence continues at coordinate 29,709 of QNFS01000002.1, read as the reverse complement.
GGGTTGATAAAGGGGAAGTTTTCCACCTCACCCAGACCCAGGGTCAGCATCTGTAACACCACCGCCGCCAGGTTGGTGCGCTTGATTTCAGGATCGGTGAATTCGGGCCGCGCCTTAAAATCCTCTTCGCTGTAGAGCCGGATGCACACACCCGCCTCCACCCGACCGCAACGCCCCTGCCGCTGGTTGGCGCTGGCCTGGGAAATAGGCTCAATGGGCAGGCGCTGCACCTTGGTGCGGTAACTGTAGCGACTGATACGCGCCTCCCCCGGGTCGATCACGTAGCGAATGCCGGGCACGGTAATGGACGTTTCCGCCACGTTGGTAGCCAGCACGATGCGAGTACCCCGGCGACGGGAGATGTCGAACACCCGGTTCTGTTCGGCCTGGCTGAGCCGGGCGTACAGGGGCAGAATATCCAGCGACGTGACCCTGCGCAGCGCCCTGGCCAGCTCCCTTATATCGCGCTCACCGGACAAAAACACCAGAGTATCGCCACGCAGACCGAACTGTCCGGCATCGATATCCTCCACCAGGGAGACAATCTGGCCCTGCACACCCTCTTCCTTATCCTCAGAAGAATCCAGGTATAAGGTCTGCACAGGGAATGTGCGTCCGGAGACCTCGATAACCGGCGCCCCGTCGAAGTGGCGGGAAAAGCTCTGCACGTCGATGGTGGCTGAGGTGATGATGAGTTTCAGATCGGGCCGTTCGGGCAGGATGCGTTTGAGATAACCCAGCAGGAAGTCGATATTGAGGCTGCGCTCATGCGCCTCGTCGATAATAATAGTGTCGTATTTGCGCAACAATCGATCGCGTTGCATCTCTACCAGCAGGATACCGTCCGTCATCAGCTTGACCGCGGTGCCCTGGGAGACCTTGTCCGTGAAGCGCACCTGGTAACCAACCAGCTCACCCAGTTCCGTGTTTAACTCATGGGCAATTCGCTGGGCCACTGTGCGCGCCGCCAGCCGGCGCGGCTGGGTATGGCCAATCAACTGCCGCCTGCCACGGCCCAGTTCCAGGCAGATTTTGGGCAGCTGGGTGGTCTTGCCGGAGCCGGTTTCACCGACGATTATCACCACCTGGTTGTCACAGATAGCGCGTGCAATCTCCTCACGCCGCTCGGCGATAGGCAGTTCTTGTGGATAAATAATTTGCGGAACACGTCTTTCGTATCCGCCAGGGTCTTGCATCATGCGGGCCTGCCAAAGGGGATTTTTTTGCGCGGCTCAAACGCAGAAACTAGGTTATGCTTTACGCTGATTCAATTCTATATGATTCACGATCTGCCAAAGTTGAGCAACTTCACCTACAATGAAATAACCATAGGGCAAACAGCCACGTATTCCAAGTTGGTTGAGGAGCGGGATATACAGCTATTTACCGCCGCCTCCGGGGACGTCAATCCGGGTTCACCAGATTGGCGCGCATTCTGGTACTATCCCTGTTCATAACCGTGTGAAACCCTATCTATGACTGTGCTGTTTTCGATCATGAACGGCAGACTTTTTCATTTAACGTGGCAGCTGTGCTGCACCGCGATGCTGGTGTGTGCACTATCGTTTCTGCCGCCACTGGCAATTGCACAGACCGTAGCGCTGCAAGCGCTTACCACAGAGCGCCAGATGCTCACACGCGAACTGGAGCAGTACCAGAAAACCCTGGATATCCTGCAAACCGATGGTACGCCACCGGAGCAAAGCAGCAATCCAGCCGTGAAAACGCTGGCCCAGGAAATGGTCAGTATCCGGGAGCGCCTCATCGCGATCACTGAACGGGAAGTGACCTTGTTGCAGGAACAGATTATTACCGCAAAGACTCTGGGCACTGGCCCGTCACCACCACACGCTGAACCCGTTATAACGGAGGCGATAGAAAGCAAGCCGCTGCGCACCCACACCGCGCAATACAGCCTGAAGCAGGAAGCTGAAAACGTAGCGCGCTTGCACAGCCTGTTATCAGGTTACTATACGGAGTTGCAGGAATCGGCCCGCACCCTGCCCACCACGGAAGAAATCTCCCGGCGCGAAGCGGCGCAACGGGAAGCACAAAAGCTGGCCAGGATACCTTTTAGCGCGGACAAAGTGCGGCTCAACGGTACCGAGGGCAGCACCGCCCTGGCCCAGATCACGCAGCGCCTGATGGATCCAGGCGTGCCGGAAAGCCGCCGGGATATCGCACCGATCTGCTCGATCAGGACACACTTGTTTGGTTCACTGGTCGGCAGCGAGAGTCGCAGCCTCAAACCCGTGGGAAAAAACCATTATGTCGCAAAAATACGATTGCAACCCGGCACTACCACCCTGAGGATTATGGAGCATCGCTGGGAGATTCGGGTACCCCAAAACCTCAACGCCAGTGACTTTCTCGTTACCCTGTACCGGCCACCGGGCGGCGCCCCCGAATTACACATATTCGCCATTGATGACCTGCTGGCAGAGGAACAACCTCACATCCCCGCCTGGTTGCCCGACGAACTAAAGATTAAATCCCGGGCCGGATGAGACGCGACAACAGGCCCTGGCACCCTGTCGAGCCGGCCTCCCTGCACTGGAATGACGCCGGCAACCCCATCTCGGCCGAGTTCGGCGACGTCTATTATTCCAGGGATAACGGCCTGGAGGAAAGCCGCTACGTATTTCTGCAGGGCAATAACCTGCCCAAACGCTGGCGGCATCACTCTCGCAGGCATTTTTGTATCGCCGAAACCGGGTTTGGGACCGGCCTTAATTTCCTGCTGACCTGGCAGGCCTGGCGCGAGCTTCCGGAGCCGCGCCCCGACCTGCACTACCTCTCTATCGAGAAGTACCCTCTGGCCAGAGGAGACCTGGCCAAAGCACTGGCCAACTGGCCCGCCCTGGAATCACTGGCCGCAGCCCTTATTGATCACTATCCCGGCCTGCTGCCGGGACAGCATCGCGTGCTACTGGAACAGGGGCGAGTAACGCTGGACCTGTGGTGGGAAGATGTGGCGGACGCCCTGCCCGACCTGGCCAGTCATGGGCGTGCATTGGTAGACGCCTGGTTTTTGGATGGTTTTGCACCGGCACGCAACGCAACCATGTGGTCCAGGCAGGTGCTGTACGCCGCGGCGAGGCTGAGTCATCCACAGGCGAGTTTTGCTACCTTTACCGCCGCCGGGCAAGTGCACCGGGATCTGGCGGGTGCAGGCTTCGAGGTAAACAAGGCCCCCGGCTTCGGTCGCAAACGGGAATGCCTGCGCGGTCACATAAAAAGTACTGCCACCGCACCGGAGCCGATGACGGATACACCCTGGGATATCCCCGGCACGGTTACGGCTACACCTGCCAGTGCACTGGTGGTGGGAGGCGGCGTGGCCGGTTGCACCATGGCCGCAGCACTGTCCCGGCGCGGCATTCCAGTCACACTGCTGGAAAAGGGGACCCTGGCGAGCGCCGGCTCCGGCAACGACCAGGGTATTTTATATACGCGTCTTTCGCGCAGGCACTCCTCGCTCACTGACTTCGCACTGCAGAGCTTTCGTTTCGCGTCGCAATTTTACCGCGCCATGTTCCGATCCGGCCAGCTCACCACAGGACTTGACGGCGCCCTGTGCGGCAGTTTTCACCAGAGCGACAATAGAGCGGAGCTGATCGCCCTCGGCGAGGTGCTCACACAGCTGCCGGAGTTGGCCCAGGTGCTGGATGCGCAAGAGGCACAGGCGGTACTGGGCATTGCACAGTCCAGTGCCGGTTACTGGTACCCCGAGTCCGGCTGGCTACGGCCGGTATCGGTGTGTCATGCCCTGGTAGACGCTGATAATATCGAGGTCATCGAAAACTGCGGTGAAGTTACCCTGGAAACCGGGGCAGGACAATGGCGGGCTGTGGTAAACGACAGCGTAGTGGCCAGTGCCCCCTGCGCCGTGGTGGCCACAGGTACGGCAGCTGCGACCATGCAACCACTCACCTGGCTACCGCTGCAGGCCATCCGCGGCCAAACCACCCACCTGCCCACAACTGAGGCTTTCGAAGGGCTCAGGGCCGCCCTGTGCCACAAGGGCTATATCGCACCGGCCCGGGAAGGCATGCACTGCATCGGGGCCACCTTCAGTCTGAACGATGACGAACAGGCTCTGCAAGCGGAGGATCACCAACACAACCTGGACTCTCTGGCAGATGCCGTGCCCGCCTGGCGGGCGACCCTGACGGCGTTTGACCCCGCGACACTGGCCGGTCGTGTCGGTTATCGCTGCGCCAGCCCCGACTACCTGCCAATGGTGGGCCCGGTACCGGATGTAACGGCCTTCTTGCGCGACTATGCCCCGTTGCGAAAAAATGCCAGACGAACCATTGCCGTTGAGGGTGAGTATATACCGGGACTGTATCTCAGCACCGCCCATGGCTCCCGGGGCCTGACCTCTGCCCCCCTGGCGGCAGAACTACTTGCCAGCATGATCTGCGGTGAGCCCACGCCACTGAGCCGCGAACTGTGCCGGGCTGTGGCGCCGGCACGCTTCATCATGCGCAATCTCGCCCGCAACCGGATATAAATATGACTGCGCTGCGACCCCTGATCTTTCTCTTTGCCTGCCTGCCGGTGGCCGCGCTGGCCGTGCAGCAATACGGCTTTCGCGTGACCGACCAAAAACCCCAGTCGCGGGAGAACTATGTGCAGGGGCTACAGATACTGGACGGTTACCTCTATGTCAGCACCGGTAATTACGGCAAGTCTCACCTGCTGCGTTATCACTTTGTCGATGGTGGGCTAGATACCGCCCGCAAACTGAAGCCCCATATTTTCGCCGAGGGCCTGACAGTGCTTCACGACAAGGTCTACCAGTTGACCTGGCACAACCGCATGATGCTGGTCTACAACCGGGGAGATTTGCAGGCCGATCACTGGTTTCGTATCCCGGGGCAAGGCTGGGGACTGACGGACAACGGCAAGGAGTTGATTTACACTGATGGCGGCGCACAACTACACTTCATTTCACCCAAAACGCAGCAGGTCCTGCGCTCCGTGACGGTCACTGAAAACGGCCGATCAGTAAAAAAACTGAATGAACTGGAGTGGGTGGACGGCAAGATCTGGGCGAATATCTGGCAGACTGACCGCATCATCATCATCGATCCCGGCACAGGCGTAGTCAGCGCCAGCATAAACCTGCAGGGTCTGCTGCCCGCCGATGAGCGCCGCAGCGGCACAGATGTACTCAACGGCATAGCCCGGGATCCCGCCGATGGTTCGATTTGGGTAACCGGTAAACACTGGCCATGGTTATACCAGATAGAACTGGTGCCGCTACCCATTACCACAAAACCAACGCAGCCATAATCTAATTCGCACTGCTGCCTTGTAACGGATAAACTGCGTCGTCAACTTTCCCGAACACTACCCGAGACCAAGCATGAGCAATAGCAGCACCGCTTTACCCAGCGCCCATCCGGCATTCGAACCCATTCATCAGGAGACCATTGAGTCCCTCAATATCCGGGTGGAGCAATTTACGCATAAAGCCACGGGGGCAATGCACTATCACCTGGCCTCACAAAATACCGAGAACGTATTCCTGGTCGCCCTGCGCACAGTACCCGAGGACTCCACTGGCGTGGCCCATATTCTGGAGCACACGGCCTTGTGCGGCAGCGAACACTACCCGGTGCGCGACCCTTTTTTCATGATGCTGCGACGCTCGCTCAACACCTTTATGAATGCCTTCACCAGCTCCGACTGGACCGCCTACCCCTTCGCCAGCCAGAACCGCAAGGACTTCAACAACCTGCTGGAGGTCTACCTGGACGCGGTGTTTTTCTCACGACTGAATCCACTGGATTTCGCCCAGGAAGGCCACCGGGTGGAATTTGCCGAACCCGGCAACCCGGACAGTGAGCTGGTGTTCAAGGGTGTGGTGTTCAATGAAATGAAGGGCGCCATGAGTTCCGTGAGCAGTACCCTGTGGAGCAAACTGTGCGAACACCTGTTCCCCAGCACCACCTACCACTACAACAGCGGGGGCGATCCGGAGCGCATCCCGGATCTGAGCTACGAACAACTGCAGGCCTTTTATCGCAGCCACTATCACCCCAGCAACGCGATCTTCATGACCTTTGGTGACATTGAGGCCAGCGAACACCAGGCGGTGTTCGAGGAAAAGGCCCTGGGTCGCTTCGACAAACTGGAGCAGCGCATCGAGGTGCAGGCAGAGCGACGCCTGCAGGCACCACTGCGGGTTCAGGACAGCTACGCTTTTGACGAAAGTGGCGGCACAGACAAGAAGACGCACCTGGTAATGGGTTGGATGCTGGGCGAAAGTACCAACCTGGAAAAATTGCTGGAGGCCCAGCTGTTATCCAGCGTGCTGCTGGACAACAGCGCATCGCCACTGCAACACGCCCTGGAAACAACCGGGCTGGGCCAGGCGCCATCACCCCTGTGCGGCCTGGAGGACTCCATGCGCGAGATGGTGTTCTGCTGCGGCATCGAGGGCAGCGAGGCCGAACATGCCGACGCTCTGGAGTGCATGGTACTGGACGTACTGCGGCAGGTCGCCGAACAGGGCGTCAGCCAGGAACGGCTGGAAGCGGTATTACACCAGTTAGAATTGCACCAGCGTGAAATCAGTGGCGACAGTTTCCCCTACGGCCTGCAGCTCATCCTGCAAGGCCTGGGCAGCGCCACGCACTACAGCGACCCAATCGCCGTACTCAATCTGGAACCGGTAATAGCCGGCATGCACAAAAAGATTCACGATCCGGATTATATTCGCCGGCTGGCACAGCAGTTATTGCTGGATAACCCGCACCGGGTAACACTCATCATGACACCCGATACGGCGTTATCTAATAAGCGAATGGCCGCAGAGGCCGCACGACTGGCCGCTATCAAAGCGGACATGGACGAACAGCAGCGCGCCGCCGTCGTGCAACTGGCCGCAGACCTGGTAACACGCCAGGGGCAGGTCGACGACGAGAGTATTCTGCCCAAGGTGGAACTCAGCGATATCCCGGCCAGCCTGCCGGACCTGAGCTTTGCCCAGAGCGCTGCCGGGGGTATTCACACTACCTTCTATGGCCAGGGCACCAACGGCATCGTATACCAGCAGGTCATCGCGCCCCTGCCCCTGTTGTCAAATGAACAACTACAGGTACTACCCCTTTATAGCAACATCCTGACGGAGCTGGGTTTGGGAGACAATTCCTACCTGGAAGCGCAACAGCGCCAGGCCGCGACCGTGGGCGCCATCAACGCCTTCAACTCCATGCGCGGCCATATCGAAAATGAACAGGAAATAACAGCGAACTTCATCCTATCTTCCAAGGCTTTGCTGCGCAACGCCGAAGCACAAGCCCAACTGATGCACGACACACTACACACGGTGCGCTTCGATGAGACCGACCGAATCCGTGACCTGATCGCACAACAGCGCGCGCAACGGGATCGGACCATTACCGGTAACGGGCACAGCCTGGCCATGACCGCTGCCTGCGCGGGCATGAGCCCGCTGGCGCAACTGAATCACCAGTTGTCTGGTCTGGCGGGTATCGGCAGCCTGCGAGCGCTGGATGATCGTCTGTGCGAGCCACGGGAGCTGAAGGCCTTCGCCGCACAGCTGGGGGAGCTGCATTTGCGTCTCAAATCCACCCCTTTGCAATTTCTTGCAATAGCAGAAGATCACAAGCTGGCGGAGGTAGTACAGGCCGCCACCGCCATCTGGAGCGCGGATGCTCCAGACTCACTGGCGGCGCCTTTTGAATTACAGCCAATGCGTGAACGCAGGGGGGAAATGTGGCTGACCAATACCCAGGTCAACTTCTGTGCCCGAGCCTACCCCACAGTCCCTATACGGCACCCTGACGCAGCGGCCCTGGTGGTACTGGGCGGCGTCCTGCGCAACGGTTTCCTGCACCGTGCCATAAGGGAGCAGGGCGGCGCCTACGGTGGTGGCGCCTCACAGGATTCAGGCGTGGCGGCATTCCGTTTCTTTTCCTACCGGGATCCGCGCCTGGCTGAGACACTGCAGGACTTTGATGCGGCGGTGACCTGGATGCTGGAGACTCCCCATGAATACCGTGTGCTGGAGGAAGCGATTCTGGGCGTTATCGGCAGCATGGACAAGCCCAGCTCTCCCGCCGGGGAGGCCAAGCAGCATTTCCACAACCGCCTCTTCGGCCGCACCCACGACCAGCGCGAACTGTTTCGCCAGCAGATCCTGGCGGTAAGCCTGGATGATTTACGCCGGGTTACGCAGACTTATCTGCAACCGGAACTGGCCAGTACGGCGGTGGTTACCAACAATAGCCAGCTGGATGCTACAGCTGGTTTGCGGGAGGAGCTTGATCTGACTGTCTGCGAACTTTAGATAGAGCTGCACCAGGTTATTTCGAAGAGTGGGAAACGGTGCTGACAACCCGGGGCAGCGCAACACACTGCCGGACTGGGTGGTCGGTTTGCTATTGAGCCTGTTCAGAATGGTATTCGCCACGCGATCCATACAGGGCTATGACCCACAGCGTGATCAAATGGAAACACACATGATCCAGTATGCCCTCTACAACGGCCTGCCTGTTATGGGTATATGCCGGGGCGCCCAACTGATGAATGTGGTTTTAGGTGGCTCCCTGCACCAGAAAATTGAGCACTTCTATACGGAGGAGACGAACAATGTCCGCAGCATTCTGCCCCGAAAATCGATCACGGTGTCGCACCGGAGTCACCTGCGGCAGATACTGCAAACCGGGTCCTGTGTGGTGAACGCGCTACACGATCAGTCTATCAAGGAACTGGGGGACGACATTGGGATCAGCGCTATTGAAAACACCGGGGTGGTACAGGCCATCGAGCGGCGCGATCACCCCTATTTCATCGGTGTGCAGTGGCACCCGGAATATATGCCCCAGAGCAACACCCAACAGAACCTGTTTCGCAGCCTGGTGCATAACGCGTCGGTGCGCAATCACTGCACAATTGAACGGCAGATGGGCCGGGAGTAATCACCTGCAATGGACGCTTATCTCGGCCTGTTTATCAGCGCGTTCCTGGCCGCCACACTGGTACCTGCCTATTCCGAAATTCTGTTTGCCGGGCTGGTCAGCGCCGGTTACGACCCGCTGGCGCTCTGGCTGTGGGCATCGGCAGGCAACACCCTGGGCTCGGCAGTCAACTGGACACTGGGTCGTTACCTGCTCCATTTCCAGGATCGCCGCTGGTTTCCATTCAAGGAAAAGACGCTGGCGCCCGCGCAACGCTGGTTCCAGAAATTCGGTGTGTGGTCGTTACTGATGGCCTGGTTACCCATCGGTGGTGACGCGCTGACCTTCATCGCCGGCATCATGCGGGTGCACTTCGTGGTGTTTATAATTTTAACCGCAATAGGCAAGGCAAGCCGCTACGCCGTACTGCTTGGCATACTGGCATTCTTTCAGTAGGCGGCGGGAAGCTTTCTAATATATCGTTGTCAAATATTGTATAGCTGCAGTTTGGCCGGGACACCCATGTGTTACCTGGCTGCTTACGAGGTGCGCGCCTACAGCGAGCTGGTGGACCAGGCCGCGCCCAACTCCCCAATACGCTGGTCGCTTTTGTCCGAGCGGGACATCGCCAGGACTTCGTGCTCCTCTGCCATAGCCTGCGCGATCGCACCGCCTATGAAGCCAGAGGCCCCGGTGATAAAGATGCGCATAATACTTTCAGTGCCTTACAAAAGATCGGAAAATCCAGTGTACTTTGCCCCCGCACTAAAAGGCCAGCCCTCTATGCCTCCTGCACATCCACCGGGCCGGACCTGTTGACGCTCAGTCCCCAATAGAAAGACGGTTAGTTCTACTCCATTTTTTTCTTGATTTCATCCGCCGCATCTTCCGCTTTGTCTGCCATATCAGCTGCCGCATCATCAATCGCTTCCCCGGCTTTTTCCGCCGTGCCTTTTTCCTGGCAGGCAGCGACGCCCATTAGCAGAAAGATTGAGAACAGTGTAGCGAGGATTCCTTTGTACATTTTCATACGCTTATTTCCCTATAAATACAGCTGGCTCCAGACATTTGGAACCGGCGAAAAATGCGGCCTGCGCCACGAAAAGCATTATTGTAGTACAGCATTCCACATCCTGCCATGAGTAACAGCGCAGCCGATAAAGCGACCATATTTTTGAGGACAAGTGCTTTACCGATCAGGCCAAGCAGGAGTGCACCTTCCAGTATAAAGTGTACATTCTGAGAATTAGACAGGATTAAATCAATGAGCAACAAAGTAGTAATCGCCGGTGTAGGTATGGTGCCCTTCAAAAAACCGGGACAATCCGACCCCTACGACATCATGGGGCAGAACGCGACCCGCGCGGCGCTGAGCGATGCCGGCATCGGCTACGGCTTGATCGAGCAGGCCATGAACCTGAGCGAAGAGGAACGTGCCGCACCCCCGGCGGTCGCCATGTTCGCCGCGCAAGTGGATGCCATGTTGCAGGCCGGCATCAGCGAAGAAACCATTGCCTCGATTTCCTGCAAGGCGCGCCGGCACGCGGCACACAACCCTAATGCGATCTTCAGGGACCCGCTGACCGTGAAGGAGATCCTGGCCATGCCCCCGGTGTTTCGCAACCTGCGCAAGCTCTATGCCTGCCCACCCAGCTGTGGCGCCGCGGCGGTTATCGTGTGTAATGAAGCCTTTGCGCGTACCCACGGTATTCGCAGCGATGTGAGCCTGATCGGCAAGGGCTGGGGCAGTGACAAAAAACAGTACTTCAGTGGCAGCGTCATGGATGTCATGTTCCAGGCGCTCAGCCGCGATGCGGCGACAGCCGCCTACAAGGACGCCGGCATCGGACCGGAGGATATCGATGTTATCGAGTTGCACGACTGCTTTACCACCAATGAACTGGCCACTTATTCGGCATTGGGGCTATGCAAGGACGAGGACCTGAACGCCTTTGTGGCCGACGGCGATTATACCTACGGTGGCCGCTATGTGATTAATCCGTCGGGTGGGCTACTCGCCAAGGGCCATCCCCTGGGCGCCACCGGGCTGGCCCAGATCACCGAGCTGACCTGGCACCTGCGCGGGGATGCCGGCAAGCGCCAGGTCGAGGGCGCCCGCACGGCGCTGCAGCACAATGGAGGGTTGGGCAGCGCCGGTTTTGTACATATCTTCCAGAGAGGCTGACCTGTTCACCCGTCGGCTGATGGCTAATCGAACGCATACGAAATTGTTCTGGAGCGACGATATGAGAAGAATGGGCGGTGCAGATGCTTTTACGCTGGCGATGGAAACACCCAGAGCTTATATGCACACCTTCAAGGTGGCTATATTGGACCCCTCCACCGACCCGGACGGGTGGTCATATGAGAAGTTTCACCAGAGTTTCGAGGAGCGTGTGCATCTGGTCCCCTACTTCCGCTGGAAGTACGCCAAGACGCCCCTTGATCTATTTGACTGACCAACCGCCACCCAGCGCCGCATAGAGTCGCACGATGGCATTGTAGTAATACTGCAGGGTCTCCGACTGCGCCAATTCCGCGCTGAACAGGGTGCGTTCGCTATCCAGTACTTCAAGATAGTCGACCACCCCGCCGTCATAACGCGCCCGGGACAATCTGGCCGCATTGCGAGCGGCCAATGCGCGACGAGTCTGGGCCTCACTTTCTGAATAGTAGGTACGCACCGATACCAGCGCATCCTCAACCTCACGGAAGGACTGCTGCAGGGTGCGCTCGTAAGACAGCAGAGACTGTTTTGCGCGTTCGCGGGCCGCATCGGCCTGCGCCTTGAGCTGCCCCGAGTTGAACAGCGGTGCAAAGATGTTGGCGCCGATATTCCAGGTTTCCGCATCGCCTGAATTGAGATCAGACAGATCGGTGCTCTCCGCGCCAAAACGGCCGGTCAAGGAAATTGATGGATAGCGCAGCGCCTCTGCAACCCCCACCGTGGCGGTAGCAGCCATCAGCTCGGCTTCCGCCTGCACCACATCGGGCCGGCGCTGTAAAAGTTCCGAAGGCAGACCGGTGGGCACCAAGGGTGGGAACATTTGACTGTCCAGTGAATTCCCTCGAGTCACCGGACCCGGGTTGCGTCCCATCAGGATACGCAGGGCGTTCTCAGTCTGAACGATCCGCCGTTGAAACGATGCGATGGCGGTTTCCGCGACTGCGACTTCTACCTGCGCCTGGTAAACATCGAGTTCAGGCACCGTACCCTTGTCGAACCGCGCCTGAATAATCTCCAGGCTGTCGAGCCGCGTCTTCAGGGTTTGTTTCGACACTTCCAGGCGCTGATCCAGGTCACGCAGCAGCAAATACGTGCTGGCCACCTGGCTCACCAGGCTAATCGTCACGGTGCGATACGCGGATTCAGTGGCGAGCAGGCTGGCGCGGGCCGCCTCGGTAGCCCGGCTGAACTCGCCCCACAGATCAACCTGGTAAGTCAGGTCTCCAGTTACCCGAAAGCGGTCATCAGCATCGGCGCCTGGGAAAATTTCACGGCTTTGTTTTTCACGCCCGAACAAGCCGGACGCACTGAGAAAAGGAAATTGATTGGCCCGCACCGCGGTCACCGTCAGTCGAGCTTCCTCGATTCTGGACAGGGCAATGCCAAGGTCTTTATTCTGCTCCAGGGCCGTGCGGATCAACAACTGCAGCTGCTCATCCTGGAATAATTCCCACCAATCCAGGTTGGCGACAGTTTCTCCGCCGGGGGCAGGCTCAATATACTTCTCGGGCACATCCAGTTCCGGACGTTCATAATCCGGTGTCAAAGCGCAGGAAACTATTAATGGTAGCAGCAGTAAGACCAGTAGTGGAAAATGAAACACGTCAGACATCCTTCGCCGTGGGCCGGGATGCTTGTTGCGGCTCGAGGGTGTCTGGCGCCGGCTTGCGCCGTGCGATATAGCGCTCGACCAGGACGTACAGAGCCGGCACTACCAGCACGCCGATCACCGTCGCCACCAGCATACCGCTGAATACGGTCATCCCCATCACTTTGCGCGCCTCAGCCCCGGCGCCGCTGGCAACCAGTAGCGGCAGCACACCGAGGATAAAGGAAAAGGCGGTCATTAGAATCGGGCGAAAACGCAGTCGTGCGGCCTCCATGGCAGCCTCCACCGGCGTCTTGCCCTTCTCCGATTCGACCTTGGCAAACTCGACGATCAGAATCGCATTCTTGGCCGCGAGCCCGATCAGCATCACCAGGCCGATCTGGGCAAAGACATTGTTGACATAGCTCTCGCTGAACAAACGGGCGATCCATAGGCCGGCAACGGCGCCAAAAACTGCAATAGGCGTACCGGCCAGCACCGAAAGTGGCAGGGACCAGCTCTCGTACTGTGCCGCCAGAATGAGGAACACGAACACCAGCGCCATCAGGAACACCACGCCGCCACTACCCGCCGCCTCCTTCTCCTGGTAGGACATATCGGCCCAGCCAACGCTCATATCACCGGGCAGAATGTCGGCGGCCACCTCTTCCAGGGCGGTGATCGCCTGGGCCGAACTGTAGCCCGGCGCCGGCTGGCCGGTTATTTTGGCCGCACGGTACAGGTTGAAACGATTGGTGAATTCCGGCCCGGCACTGCGCGAGGTTTCCACCAGCGTCGACAGGGGCACCGGGTCGCCCTGGTTATTGCGTACATAGAACATGTTGATGCCGTCTATCGTGGCCCGGTATTCCGGCTCGGCCTGGACATAGACCTTGTAGAGGCGGCCAAAGCGGTTGAAGTCGTTGACATAGGCGCCACCGAGGAATGCCCCGACGGAGCTGTTGACGTCCGCCAGGGGTACGCCGAGCTTCAGCGCCTTGCCATCATCGATATCGAGAAAGATTTGCGGGGAGTTAGGTCGGAACAGGGTTATTGCACTGCCGATCTCCACGCGTTTCTCGGCCGCCTCGATGAAACGTGAGGCTTGCTCGAACAGGTAGTCGGGTGAGTTGCCGCCCCGATCCTGCAACATCATGGTAAAGCCGGACCCGGTACCCAGGCCGGGAATCGCCGGCGGGCCAAACGCGAAGGCGGCGCCTTCCTTGATAATCGCGGCGAACTCGGCGTTCATCCGTCGCACCACTGCTGTGGCATGGTCCGCCTCATCGCTGCGTTCATCCCAGTCTGTCAGCTGAATGAACGCCATGCCCGCGTTGGGCTGTAAGGTGCCTGACAGAATACTGTAACCGGCGATCACGGTCGCATTCTGCACGGCATCGTACCGGGCAATGACTTCCTCGACTTGTTTCATTACGGCATCCGTGCGCTGCAGAGAAGCGCCATCGGGCATAATAACGCCCGCCATAATATAGGCCTGGTCTTCCTCGGGTACAAAACCGGCAGGCAGGATGCGAAACAGCAATACGATACCGGCGATCAGTATCACCAGTAGTAATGCCGCTCGACCGATCTTGTGAGTGAAGAATCCGGTCAGCACCATAAACTTGTCAGTGGCGATCTCAAACCAGTGATTAAACCACCTGAAGAACTTGTCGAATAGGCTCTTGTCCTCACCGGGGGGCTTCAACAGGGAGGCGGCCAGCGCCGGGCTCAGGGTAAGCGCATTGATCGAGGAAATGGCCACCGAGATTGCGATCGTAATGGCGAACTGCTGATACAGCGCACCCGTGATGCCGCCCATCGTCGCCACCGGCACGAACACGGCGATAAGAGCCAGCGAGGTCGCCACGATCGGTCCGGATACCTCGCGCATGGCTGCGATAGTGGCTTCCTCCGCTGGCATGCCCTTCTCCATCTTCGCCGTCACCGCCTCCACCACCACGATGGCGTCATCGACCACAATACCGATGGCCAGTACCAGGCCCAGTAATGACAAGGTATTGATGGAAAACCCCAGCAGGGGGAACACCGCAAAAGCGCCGATCAGGGATACCGGCACTGTCAGCGTCGGTATCAGCGTGGCACGGGCGCTCTGCAGGAAGATATAGACCACCAGAATGACCAGGAACACCGCCTGGAACAGGGTCACGACGATCTCGCGGATGCCGGCGGTAATCGGCTTGGTGGTATCCAGCGACACCACGTATTCCACATCGTCAGGAAAGTTTTCGGCGATACGGTCCAGGGCCGTGAATACCTGGTCGGCCACATCCAGGCCGTTGGCATCCGGCAACTGGAAGACCTGGACCAGCGCCGACGGCTTACCGTCCAGACGTACCTTGTAAAGGTAGTTCTGGCTGCCCAGTTCGATACGGGCGACATCGCGCAGCAGCACCTGGGAACCATCCGGATCGGCGCGCACCACGACATTGCCAAATTCCTCCGGGGTCTCAAAGCGCCCCCCGGTATTGACCGTATAGGTAAACTCGGTACCGGGCGGTGCCGGTTCCCCCCCGATCTGGCCGGCGGGGACCAGCACGTTCTGTGTCTGAATGGCCCCGATAATATCGGGCACAGTCAGGTTGAGCTTGGCCAACTGGTCCGGTTTGATCCAGATACGCATGGCGTACTCGGTAATACTGCCACCGAGCACCTCGGCGAGGCCGACCCCGCGGATGCGTGCCACTTCATCCACCAGGTTAATCGACGCGTAGTTGGTTAGAAAGCTTTCATCATAGGTGCCGTTGGGCGAGACCAGGGAAATGAGCAGTAACGGAAAGGACAGTTGTTTCTTGACGGTTACACCCAGCCGCTTCACTTCTTCCGGCAGGGTAGCCTGTGCCTCGGATACCCGGTTCTGGGTCAGCACGTTAGCCATATCCAGATCAGTGCCGACCTCAAAGGAGACACTCAGCCCCATACGCCCATCACTGGAGTTGGTCGAGGTCATGTAAATCATGTCCTCGACACCGTTGACCTTCTGCTCGATCGGGGTGGCTACCGATTGTTCCACGTTAATCGCATTGGCGCCGGTATAAGTGCCGGAGACCTGCACCATGGGCGGTGTAATTTCCGGGTACTGGGCAACCGGCAGCCCGGACAGCGCCACCAGGCCCAGGATCAGGATGATAATCGCCAGGACCATGGCGACAATCGGGCGGCGGACGAAAAACTCTGCCACGGGTCAGTCCTGTCCGTCGTTGTTGGCGGCCGCCGGATTGTCGAATTCGACCAGCCTGGGCTGTACCGTCGCGCCATCTTTCAGGCTGAGCAGGCCTTCGATAGCCACGTGTTCTCCCGCTTCAAGACCGGAATTCACCAATACCATGCGGCCGATTTGTGGGCCGGTTTCCACAGCCCGCATCTTCACGCTACCGTCATCGGCCACCACGAAGACCCGGAAGACCCCCTGCAACTCTGACAGGGCGCGCTGCGGAATCAACAGCGCGCCGGGTCGGCTGTCGATGGCGATTCTGGCACGGGCGAATTGTCCCGCAATGAGGATTTCGTCCGGATTGGGGAAGTCTGCCTCCAGGGTGAAGGTGCCGGTTTGCGGGTTGATGGCCGCATCCGATGCCACAATCCTGCCGTGATGATTGTGCGTGGACCCATCCGCCAGAATAAGCTCGACATTGTATTCCGAGGACTCACCGTCCAAGGGCTTTTTACCCGCTGCCCGAAGTTTGGCGAGGGCGCGGCTTAAGCGCAAATAATCGCGTTCATTTATAGAGAACCGAACCCGGATCGGGTCGGTGAGAGAGACGTAATTCAACACCACCGGATTGGGCGGCGCGCCAACGAACTCGCCCACCTCGGCTTCAGAAATGCCGATGAGGCCATTGATCGGCGAATAGATTTTGGCGTACCCCAGTTCGATGTTCGCCAGTTGCAACTGCGCCTCAGCGGCCTGCACGGAGCCCAGGGCCGCATCGCGCTGTGCGACCGAGGCGTCCAGGTCCTGTTGGCTGACCGCCTTCATCTCGGCCAGGGGTTTAATGCGCGCCAGGTCCGCCTTCGATTTGGCCAGCATCGTTCGCGCCTCAGCCAGGCGGCCTTCCGCCTCTAAAACTTTGGCGAGAAAGGGCTGCGGGTCAATGGTATAGAGCAGCTGCCCCTCTTCGACCGACCTGCCTTCGATAAAGTTACGGCTCTCCAGAAAGCCCTCGACCCGGGCGCGAATAGGGATATCGACAGAGCCGCGCGTCTGGCCGACAAAATCCTGCATGATATCGGTGTCGCGCTGGACCACCTGGACCACGCCGATTTCCGGTGGGGGCGCCGGCGGCGGTGCATCCTCTGTGCATGCACAGAGGGCGGCGCCGCCGGCAAGCAGCCACAGCCTGAACCAGGCAGTGCCGCTTCGATGTCGATGGGACATATAATTGATTTCCTTATCAAGCATTCCGGGAAATGGCATAGACGGAACCCGGCAGGATATAGCATCTTCATGGGCCCATAATGCGAGGACGCCACAAGCATCCCTC
This sequence comes from Gammaproteobacteria bacterium, assembly GCA_003646415.1. Taxonomy (GTDB): domain Bacteria; phylum Pseudomonadota; class Gammaproteobacteria; order Pseudomonadales; family Halieaceae; genus JBALVO01. The sequence continues at coordinate 12,453 of QNFS01000002.1, read as the reverse complement.
AGGCAGACGCTGCCACCACATAGCGATAAAGCTATCTTATAGGTCAAGTATCAAGTTGTCACCTCGAGCGCGGGCAGTCGAGCGCGGGCAGTTGCCCAATCGCTTACGACCCTGTAAATAACTGAAGGAAAAACTGCATTAGCGAAGCTGACTTTCACCGATATTCCGCTCTACCCTGTACTGCCTCGGTGAAACGCCATGCCACCTTCTGAACGCCCGCGTAAAATTACTCGCATCGGAAAAGCCCAGCAGATAGGCGATCTCGGTTATGGCCAGGTGGCTCTTTTCGATATACCCGGCGGCCAAATTTTGCCGGGTGCTGTCCAGCGTGTCCTGGAAGGTGGTGTCATGGGCAGCCAGTTTGAGTTGCAGGTTGCGTGGGCTCATGTGCATCTTGTCCGCCATCCCCTGCTTCGTGAGGGTGCCTGAGGCCAGGTCCGCAATGATGTGCCTGCGTACCCGGTTGACGATGTCCCGGCGATCCATTTGTGCCAGGTATTCCACCACTATTTCATCATTGTGCTGTGCCATATCCGGATTCGCACCCGACAACTTGCGGTCCATGACACTGCTGTCCATCGCAATACGATCTTCCGCGCAGTCGAAACGTACCGGACAGTTGAAATAGTCGAGGTAAGGTCGCGCCCCACCCTCGGGCAATGTGCGTGATAATTCAATCCACAGGGGACTGATTTCCGTTTCACTTATCCGCTTGAGGGGGTCGGACGTGGCCCCTATGGAGATGCCGGCCTCGTCAAACACAGACTGGGGGTCAATACCACGGGCTTCCAGCGCAGAGGCGAATGCCTGCAGATAGGATGCCATCGTGGTCCGGGAAACGTCTTGCGTCATCAGTCATCGCTTTGGTTGGCGAAAAACACGCCGGCCACTCGAAACAGCTGAACGAATTCCGGCTCAAGCGATGGAAATTATCACCAAATTCACTGAGTTACAACGACTCGATGGCCGAGTTCATTCGGCCCTACAACGATTACCTCAATCTGTAGGGTCGAATCAGCGTGCCCCATGACCGTAAGGGAATGCTTTGGGTATTATTCGACCCATGGCCATGGCAGATGGCCGAATGAATTCGGCCCTACATAGAGTTAGTTAACCGCTCTGTCCTGACCGCCCCAATAGGATTTGCGCAGATCTACTTTCAACACTTTGCCGGCAGGGCTGCGGGGTAAATCATCGATAAAATCGACGCTCTTGGGTGCTTTAATACTGCCCAGTTCCGCCTTGCACAATTCAACCAGTGTTTCTTCGTCACAGTCATTACCGGGTTTGAGCTGAATTATGGCTTTCACCGCCTCACCCCACTTCTCATCGGGCACACCGATTACCGCACAATCCTGCACCGCGGGATGTGTACTCAATACCTGCTCTACCTCGTTGGGGAATACGTTAAAGCCGCCGGTAATAATCATGTCCTTTTTACGATCGACAATGGTGATGAAACCTTCATCGTCCATCACACCGATATCACCTGTGTGCAGCCAGCCGAATTCCCTGGCCTCGGCGGTGGCCTCCAGGTTCTTGTAATAACACGGCGTGACCAGTTCACCCTGAATGCAGATCTCTCCGGCCACGCCGTTCTCGACCGGCGCGCCGGCATCATTGAGTATCGCCACGATATTATTCACACAGGGCCGGCCAATCGACGCCAGGCGACGTTCATTAATAGTGCCGTCCTTGTCGATATAATCCCAGGGAGCCTTCGCCGTGATGGCCGCCGGGGCCTCAGACTGCCCGAAGGCTTCCGTCATAACGGGACCGAATACGCTGATCGCTTCCTTCAGTTTCTCCAGCGAAGTTGGCGCAGCGCCCACTATCAGGTGCTGTAGAGCGCTGTAGTCCCGCTCACGCACATCCGGCAGTGCCAGCATCATATAAACGACAGTAGGTGGCAGAAACAAATGGGTGACACCATATTTTTCGATGGCATCACAAATAAGATCGGGCGCCGCCTTGTTCATGATGGCATTGGTGCCGCCACGGGCAAAATGCAGACAACCGATCAGCCCCGCAGAATGCGTCATCGGCGCGACAACCAGGTGACACGTGTCGTCGTGGTAATTGAAATGGCTGTAGTAATTCTGGAACATGGTGTAAATATTGCGATTGGTCATCACCACGCCCTTGGACTTGCCAGTGGTGCCACCGGTAGGGAACACCGAGAACACGGCATCCATATCGGCAGGGGCCGCCTCGTGGGTTTGTGGGCAGCCTGCGCTCCATGCCTCCAGGGACGCTCCCAAACTGCCTTCACCGTCAATACAAACAGCCTCGCGAATACCGGGCACCGCATCGAGTATTTCCCTGGCCTCATTCTCGTAGGCCGTGTGATAAAACAGCAATTCACCATCGAAACGGGTAAGGAGATCGATGTTGGTGGCCGCTGCATTACGCGGATTGATGGGCAACCAGACCGCTTCAGCCCTGAACAGGCCGAGCAACGCCAAAAATGCAATGCTTGAATTGGGTGCCAGAATACCCACATGACTGCCCTGCTTGTAGCCATTGGCGTACATGGCGGCCGCAATCCGATGAGTGACCGGGTGCGCCTGGGCATAGGTAATGCCCCCATCGTCCTCTTCAATATCGATGAAGGCGACATTATCGGGGTAGTACTTAACCCCGTTGTCGAAGTAGTCAATGATTCTCATGCGTTATTTCCTCACGTAACCAAGCCTGCGTTAAAAAAATCAATACACGTCAACTGGTACGGCACAGTGGTGTGGATAACAAGGAATCTGGTATTCACGCAGGAATTCACATACCAGCCTGCCGGTGTAACCGCTGGCACCATAAACTACTACTTGCTTGTCGGACATGGGTATTCTCCTGATTTGAGATATTGATACATAAATGGATTACTGGGTTACACAGAGACGCCGTGTTTGTCCTGATACCACTTGCTCAGCCAGCGCATCCCCTTCAGGTTGAGAACATTGTTTTCACCATCCTCGATCATCGAGGCACGGGCATCACGCATGATTTTTTCTATCAGGTACTCTTTGGTCAGGCCGTTGCCACCAAACAATTGCAGTGCTTCGCTGGCGACCTCGAAAGAAGTCCGGGTTGCAAAAGTCTTGGAGGTGACCGAACCCAACAGGTGAGGGCCGAATTCTCCGTAGTTGTAATTGAACACCCGATGCGTCAGGGCGCGAGAAGCTTCCACACGCTGCCACAGGTCGAATGTGCGGGCCTGCACTGTCTGGTGATTGATAATGGCGGTGCCACCCTGCTTGCGCTCGTGCACATAATCCAGGGCGAGATCGAAGGCCGAGCGGGCCACTCCGGTAAAAGTCGCCGCCATTTCCATATTGGCAAACGTCAGGGTCGCCATCATCTGGGGGATAGCCGCATCACCCGTGGCAATGGCGTATTTGGCCGGTACTCGCACCTCATCAAAGAACACTTCACCCTGGGGCAGAGGGCGCTGGCCGAGCTTGTCCAGTGGCTTGCCGCGGGACACACCCGGCAGATCCAAGGGAATAAGAATGCCAACGTGGTGCATACCCTGCTGCCCTTCCTTGTAAAAGCCATCACCATAATCACAGGGCAGATAGGCCATGGCCGTCTGCGCCAGTGGGGCGTAGGATACCCATGCGGCAGATTGGCCATTGATGACATATTCCTCACCGTCCCTACGCGCCAGCAAGTTGCCTTTACTCTGCTGGGTATTGGCGTGTACCTCGGTAGCGTCCATATCGACCACGTCACTGCCGCGCTCAGGCTGGGTGGCCAACCAACAGCCGGGCAAGTTGCCAAAACGCTCGATGATTTCCGAATCACCCGTTGTATGCGCGGTAAACGCAGGAATTGATGATGCCAGGGTAGCAATCGCCAGGCCCGAGTCGCCCCAGCCAAGCTCTTCGAAGATCAAAGGGAATACACGCGCTTTTTGCTCGTTGGTCATTTCCGCCAGGGCGCCCAGATCGAGGATGCCGGCGGCATTTATCTGGGCCATGTAATCGTGTAGGGGGGAACCCTCCGCAATGACCTCCGCGGGGGCCATCGCATCCAGTTTCTTGCCGATAGGACGCATAACTTCTTCCGCGAAGCGGTGAGTGGCGCCCTGGATGGCCTCCTCCTCTTCAGAGAGACCGGACTCCAGGCCGCGCAGGCCCAGACGTGGTAATTCAAGTTTGTCGAATGTAAACATGGCGAAACCTCAGGTTTTGTTACTTTTTGCTGCTAACGGCTACGAACAACTCTGCACGCAGCACCACTTGATGACGAGTGCATACTAATCCAGGATGCGCTCCTGCGCTTGTCGCAGATAGAAGACTGCTTGTCCCGGGTAAAAAACCCGGGACTGCCGGGTGAGGCATCTGCTTTTATGAATATACCCGCATTATTTATTTTGTTAGAGTTTCGACTTTAAACAATGGAGTAGAAAAATGGCACATAAGAATCAAGGGTTCCAACCGTTAGAAGTTGAAGCATGCGACACACGAACGGACGGTGTTTTCGTCAGAGGTTATCCGCAGACTCAAATCTGTGGCAATTTAACCTACACAGAAAGCTTTTTTTTGACGTGTAGAGGCAGGCTACCTGAACCGACTGAAACCAAAGTGCTGGATGCGGTGCTCAATGGCATGATTGGCTACACCTACTGGAGTGTCGCCCGCACCATTGTCAGCGCCAACCCCAAACCGTTTCCTGCGTTTATGGGGACTTTTTTGGCCGGTGGCGAATACACTATTTTCCCCCAGCACTGTGCGGAAGAAATTTTGCGTTGGGAAAAGATGATGGATGACGGCATGAGCATGGAAGAAGTCGCTACCCGGGTTGTCGCTGATTATGACGCCGGTAAAACGCGTATGCCCGGCGTTGGCCACCCACTGTTTACTGAAGTCGATCCACGATCTGAGGCCGTACGCAAGGTGGCCGAAGAGCACGGCTTTGTCGGCCAGAAAACGCTGCTGTACGAAGCCGTACATGAAAAATACATCGAGAACCCGAAACGTAAGAACCTCTGTATCAATATCGATGGTCGTTTTGCCTGCACCCTGCTGGAATTAGGGTTTGAGCCGCCGGAAACATCCATCATCGCCATGCTATCACTGGCCCCCGGTGTGATAGCGGATATCATGGAACAGATGCGACAAAAACCATCCCTGCAGCTGATGGTTGGTTTGCCCTATGAATACACCGGGGAAAAAGATCGTGATCTGCCCGAAGAATTCCGCGACAGAGATAAATAAAGGAAAAACCATGTTAGGGTGTTGGGGTCAGGTCTCCCAACAACCTGTGCCGGCTCGCTACCTGTAGGGCGCCGGACCCTGTTTATCCTTCTGAGCTAATGCGGTAATATCCATCACCTAGTTGAAGCAGGCTCACCCGAGGACACACAATGACCAGATTCCTATCCATTTTATTGCTGATTGCCAGCGCCGCCAGTGCCAATGCCGCCAACTGGCCCTGGCAGGATTCACCGGTGGAGCAAGCGGACTACTGCAAAGGCTTTGTCGCTAGTGGACTATCGTCTTCACAGTCAGCAGGTACGTCCAGAACAGCCCTGTGGCTGGCCTGGAATTACCTTCTCAGGTCAACGTCAGTGGGCAAAAGTTATGAGTCCGATGAGTTTCATGCGGGTCAGGCGCAATTCACCACGCTGCTCGATTCGGCGGATGTCACGTCCATACTGAGCGATACCGATGGCACCTGCGGCCTTGGCAGATCGGGGCGCCAGATCACAGGCTGGTAATCTCTATCGGCCGTACAGGGACTGGCGGTATAGGTTGGCACGGGCAAAAGAGGGCTATTTGATGCCAAGTTGCAGTTCGATTTTCGTGGAGCCACCCGTCTCCGGGAACACCACCCGGCGTTCGCCGGTGAGTTCATAGCCGGCCGCCTGTAGCGCCCGGGCAAAATCAACTCCGGCAGCGGCCAACTCCCCCGCGGGCCCCTCGTGCACCAGATAGGCGCACTTGAAAGACGCAGCCTGTCGAACCCTGTACTTGCCTCGCGCGGTGGGAGAGCCTCTGGTGGGAATAACCAGCTCAAAGCCGGGCTGCCCCCCCTCTACGGCATCTTCAGTGGAGATTACTTGTAGCGGCCCATCCGCACTGCCACCAGCCTTGACCAGATGGACCATCATGCGTAGCGCCAGAGGTCGCAGTTTGCTGTCCAGTTCAGTCAGCGGAATGTCGAGCGCGACATAAAACAGTCGCATTGCCGCAACGGTCTTGATCTGGATATCGGCCTGGGCGGCAGGTTCGTTCGCGCCCTCTTGTGCTGTCACCCCGGAACCGCCCGACGGGGCAACAGCGACTTTCCCACGCTTGCCCCGGGAGCCGTAACAGATACCGACAATACGCCGGGCCTCGTCTTTGGTTGCGGGCTCGGCATCCATGAATTCCAGCCACTGCCCGGCCCGGGCATTGGCGCCACCGACAAGAGTGGCATTAATAAAAGAACGTCGTGCAGCGACAGTATCACCCAATTTGAGTTGGCTGACCCCCAATAGCAGGTTCGCCCGGCCCACGTATTTATCCTGCAACTGGTCGGCGCAGGCGGCCAGCATAGTCTGGTGCATGGGCTGCCAGTCCCGCTGTTCCATTTGCAGCCGCGCCAGGTACAGGTAGAGCTCTATGTCATCACTGAGCTGTACCGCCTTCATCAGTGCCTGAGCTGCCTTATCCTTTTCCCGGGCCAGCAACCAGAAGCGGAACAGCTTGCGATAATTGTCGCCGCCGGCCTTCACCTTGCGTTGTGCCATCGCCTCTGCCAGTAGCTCTGCAGCACCATAGGGGTTCTTGTTAACCGCCTGCAAATCAGCGAGCAACAAAATATCGCGCTCACTGAAGGGCACGGATTTTTCCCAGGCCAGGGCCAGTTGATCAAGGGCCTGGCGCTTTTTGTTTTGCTGCAGATAAACCGACACCAGCAGATGCCAGTTGTCGGGGCGATCGGGCTCCAGCTCAAGCAAACGGGCCAACAGCTTTTCGCACTGGGCGTAGGCACCCGCGCGATAATAAAGCGCCAGTGCCTGTCGCATCTGCAGTGTGCTCAATGTCAGCCTCTTTTCTTCCATGTGGTCCAGGGTCGCGACCACGGCCACATACTTACTCATTTTATGGTAAGCCTGGGCCAGCAACAGGTAATCGCTGACTTCGGGCAGCAGATCGATACGCAGGGCGCGCTCCAGGGTTTGCGCCGCCCCCGGGTAGTCTTCACTCAGCAGATAAACCTGGGCCAGTTCACGTAACATCTCGCGATTGGCGATATCAGACAAGCCCTGAGCCGCCAGAGCCGTCTGATAATATTCAATAGCCTTGCCGTACTCGCGCGCCTCCACATAATGGCGCGCCAGATGGCGACCTGCGCTGGATTTCGCATAGGGCTGCTCGATTGAGCTGATCTGCTTTTCCAGTTCCTCGATGGAAAGCTCGGCGCCCTTGTCCAGTTCACCGTCCGGGGTAATCAATACCTTGCTGCGGTACTGGCCCCGTTGCTCCGCCAGCCCGGCCTGAGAGGAACACATGAGCAGCACACAAGCCACACCGAATACACGTGAGAAATGGCCACTCATCCGCTCAATCCACATTGGGAAGATTCTGCGGGTAGTTTTTCCACAGCACTTCTACTTTCTGGGTGAGTAGCACCTCCCCTTTAGTCTTGCTTGAGAAGCTGACCCGGTAGTACCAGTCCCCCACCGCAGCGACGACCTGTTCCTCGAATACGCCCCGGGGGCTGGCGTCGAGTACCCGTATATTGCGAGTTCTGCCCTGTGGCGTCACGGAGAACGCCACCAGCACCCAGCCGTCTATTTTGTTCTGCCAGGCCACTTCCGGCACATTGGGCCTGCGGGTATTGAAGGGGACAACCTCCACAAAGCCCTGGGCGTCGACGCCACCACCGGAGAAATTGACCCCCCCTTTCCCCAGGGGCGCGGACCAACTATTCCCCACCGCCCGGATATTGATGTCGCCAACGCCCAGGTCAAGGGCGGGTATTTCCAGCTCAGTGACTGGCTCGGGGGCCGGTGGAGTCACCTCCAGCGCTTCCATCACCGGTTCCTCGGTGGGCTCTGGCGGGGTGTCTTCTTCCTCCTGCGGCTCCTCTTCTTCGGGTTCCTGGTGGAAAATTTCCAAATTGGTGTGTATCGCTATCTGTACACCCTCTTCCACACCCCGCTCAATCAGGCTTTGCATAAACAGAAACACCGCTATGGTGATCATCAGGGCGCCAAGGAAAGCGGGGAAAAAACGCATCGATTAGTACCCGGAACCTAACACCGTGACCCGAATATTCGCATGCTCACTGCGCACTTTTATCTGCGGCGATGGCAATCTTTTCGACCCCGGCCAGACGCACCTGGTCCATCACCTCCACCAACCTGCCGGTGGCCGCCTCCTCATCTGACTGGATGATTACCGAACCTTCAGGCTTGTCCGCATGCAGGCGCGCGACAATCGCGCGCACCGAGCGTGGATCCACCGGGCGGCGGTCTATCCACACCTCACCCTCGGCCGTGATGGCAATAAAGATATTGGCATTTTCCTGTTGCGCGGCGGTCTGGGCCTGCGGCGTGCTCACCGTCACCCCGGACTCCTTGACAAAGGAGGCGGTGACGATGAAGAAGATCAACATAATGAACACGATGTCCAGCATGGGCGTCATGTCCAGTTCTGCTTCATCCTGGGCCGGCAGGTGGCGTCTTGCGCTCATGGGTGGCCCTCTGCCGGGGAGTCGTGCAGTGTCAGGTTGTCCATCAGGCGGCGGGTCTCGCGATCGGCCACGCTGCGCAGGCGCACAGTGAAGTAAAGCCCGGTCAGGGCCACTACCAGCCCGGCCATAGTGGGGATGGTAGCGCGGTAAACGCCCCGCGCCATGGCCTGGGCATCGTCATTACCGCTGGCCCCAATCACCTCGAATACGCCGATCATGCCCACTACGGTACCGAGCAAACCAAGCAGTGGACACAGGGCCACCAGCACATTAATCATCGGCAACAGGGCGTGCAGCTCCATGTTCACTTGTGACACGATGGCCTCGCGTATTTTTTTGGCCTTCCAGGAGCGGCAGTCATCCCGGGCATGCCACTGGGCCACTACCGCCCTGGCGCGGCGCGGCCAGGCAATGCGCACGAACCAGATACGTTCCAGGATCAGCAACCACAGCAACAGGCAGGTCGCAAAGATTACCCACAACACCGCCCCCCCCTGGTCGACGAAATCCTGGATAGCGTTACTTATCGCCAGCAAGAAAGCCATTATGCCTTTCCCTGTTGCTCGGCGGTGCGCACCAGCACGCCGGCACACTGCTCATCCAGTCGCTGGATCATCCCTCGCGACATGTACGCGATCGCTGCGTGGCTAAATAGCAAGGGTATGGCCACCATCAGCCCCAGCACCGTGGTCACCAGCGCCTGGGAGATACCCCCGGCCATCAGTTTTGGGTCGCTGGTACCAAACAGGCTGATAGCCTGAAAAGTCAGGATCATGCCGGTCACGGTTCCCAACAGGCCCAACAGCGGCGAAATGGCCGCCAGCAACTTAATGATCGCGTTACCGCGCTCCAGTGCAGGCATTTCAACCAGCACTGCCTCGTCCAGTTTCAACTGTAGTAACTCTTCTTCATCCAGAGCGATACCTTGTACTGCCAGCAGCACCCGGCCCAGGGGGTTGGAGGGGCGCGGCGCAGCCATGTCAGCCAGCTGGCTCTTGATGCGCAGGGAGACAACCCCCAGGTAGAGGCCGCGCCAGCAGGCCATCAACAGGCCCACCGCACCCAGTGCGATAATAATCAGGGCGATGATGCCACCCTGCTCGATGCGTTCACGCAAGCTGGGCGAGTAACTGAGCATACCCAGCAGGCTGCCCCGGGTGGGATCTACCGTAATGGGCGCGACGGTGCCGGCATGCGAGACAAAGTCCCGCGCGGCACTGCGGTAGCGGGCACCGGGCTGCCGCGAGAGTACCAGTAGTTCACCGGTTTCCGGTACGTAGCGCAGAAAGTCACCGTCTGCGTACGCGGAGAAAGCGCCCACGCGCAATACCGAGCGCTGCACCCCCTTGCCATCAGAGGTCACCACCGGCGCCTCAAACACGGTAACCTTGCCCGCTTCAGTCATCTCTTCCTGTAGTAGCAACCACAGTGTTTCGATTTCATCTATGGTGGGCTGAGTATCTGTGGCCGCCAGGGCGCGCAACTGTTCACCGCGTTCGGGAAACTGAGCGGTAATCATTGACTCCTGCAATACCGCGGAAAAATCACCGGCGAACTCCCGGAAGGTACTGGACAGGTCGCCCATGTCCTGCACCACAGTTTTCAGTTGCTGTTCCAGACGCGCGATTTCAGCCTTGTTGCCCTCGGTAACAGCAAACAGGGGCTGATTTTCTTTTTTCCTGCGATCAAAGTCCTGCCTGGCTTTTGACAGCAGTGCCTGCTGCTGCTTCTTGTCCCGCAGAAACTGCTGCTCGCGCTGTTTATTGCGCGCGCGCTGTTCCCTGTGCTGTTCGCGTACGGAGGCCAGCAACTGGTCCAGGTCGGTAATCTGTTGCTCTGGCGCCGCAGTCTGAGCATGGCTCCACAGGGGCAGGGTCATGCATACGGATAACAACAGGGTCATCACCTGTCTCATGAGTCACCCCCAGGCACCCTCATGGGCAGTTGCAAGAGCCTTGGAGCCACCAGATTTTTTGCAACCCGCAAGGCCTGGGCCAGACCCCGGTTGTAATCAGCATCGAGGGTTATCCAGCTATCCTCTTTGGCATCCCAGTAACCGCTGGTTTCACCGTCCAGACTGTGAAAATATAACGCCGCCCTGCCCACGCGCAGATATTCAACCGACAAATCTTCTCCAGCAAATTGCAGTGGCCCGCGCCAGGCCTCTATCTTGCCACCGTAGTCCTGCTCCAGTTGATAGGCTTCCAGCAACAAACGAAATTTCGCGGATACAGACAGGTCCGGTTGGTTCAGGCGTTGTTTTAGTTGCAGTACCGAACTGATACGCTGCTCATGGTGAAACGGCAGATCCAGCACCACGAATTTCTCCAGTGCGTCAGCCATACTGCGCATCAGCGGCACAATGCGCTGCCGGGTAACCCTGGCCTGGGCTATCTGTTCCTGCAAGCCCACGATCTGCAACTGTTGCGCCCGATCCAGTTCCTCCAGTTCCCGTGTGTATGCCGCCTGGTATTCAGTGCCGTCCTGCAGTTTGCGATACTCCTCCAGCATGCCCTGGGTTGCCTGCGCCGACTCATCGATTCTCTGCTGGGACGCGACGGCATCGCGATTGGTTTTGGCTACCACGTCCAGGCTGTCCACAACCTCAGCCGCATGGATTTCGGGTACGACCAGCAGTGTCACGACGGTGGCGACAATACCTTGAAGCATTTTGCAGTTCGGCCAATACATAGACAAAAAGCCCTCTTTATTTTTACTATAGGCGATGATCAGAATAACAGGAAGTATTCCTGGTTGGCAGCTATGGTGACCCGGGTAGCCGGCTTATTTTCCCGACACCCTGGTATGCAGTAACGCGGCCCAGGAATTGAACATGGTTTGCACAGCGACCGGCGTCGTACGCGACATCGCCACCGAAACCATGGTTCGGCTGTCGCGTATCACCGCCAGCAGTTCGCCGCCGGCCTGATTGTAGAGCCGAAATTCCATGGAGACTTTAACCACGTCCTGTGAAGAGGCCATAGACTGAAGGCCGCCTCCGACGGTAGTCGCCGTCGGCCTGCCGGGAGCTATCCCGGTCATCCGGGCGGCAATGCGCAAGGTATTGTCACCACTGGAGGCTCGCTGGTAGCCACTGAAAGAGCGGTCCATGGCCCGGGCCCAAACCTGCTGCAATGCCACCTCACGGTCGGGCGTCATCTGCCAGTCGCGGCGCAGTGTGCCGGCAACGGGAGTGCGGCTTATATCGATATTCCCCAACTCGAGCACCTCAATATTGACTGTGCGGTATGTGGACAGCCTGGCGTCAGGGCGCGCGTAGGCCGCAGCGAAACCCGAGGAACTCACCGGGTGCAAGCCCTCCGCGGCGAACTCGGCGGCGGGCTGCTGTTGCACCACCGGCGCCTGGGCGCAGGCTGTTGCTACTAGCAGAAGAATCAGGGCCAGCAAGGGTTTGAGTGGCGCTAACATGGCGTATCTCCTTATCATTATCATTATCATTATCATTATCATTATCAGTGACACCCGTTTCAAGTGTCTGTGTATAGCGCACTGTGCGCACCGCTATATCGGGTGCGAAAAAAATGGCCATCGTTGCTACGCGATGGCCATTGCTTGTTAGTCACCTATGGCTAGTGCCGCTGACTTGCCCGGTTCAGCTCAGTCACCGGCATGCTCAGCCTTGGACCTCACCAGGAATACCGCCAGTGCCGGCATCAGGATCAGGGCGCCGAACATGTTCCAGATGAACATGAAGGTCAGCAGAATACCCATATCCGCCTGGAACTTGATCGGCGATGCCGCCCAGGT
>QNFS01000001.1 GCA_003646415.1 Gammaproteobacteria bacterium | reverse complement strand
TGAAACCCGTCGTGAGCGCATTGAGTCCCTGCTGGCGCTGCGCGAGGTCCATCAACGCCACGGTCACCTGCAGGAGGTTATCGTACAGAATTTCCGGGCCAAGCCCGGCACCCTGATGGCCGCCGCGCCGGAGCCCGACCTCAATGAATTACTATGGACTATTGCCGTCACCCGGCTGATTTTCGGTGCGCGAATGAGTATCCAGGCGCCCCCCAATCTCAGTCCCGGTGTGTTGCCACAATTGATCGCCGCCGGCATCAACGACTGGGGCGGTGTCTCTCCGTTGACACCGGACCATGTCAATCCTGAGGCGCCCTGGCCACACCTGGAACAGCTGACCAGGGAAACCGCCAGGGCCGGCAAGTTTCTGGAGCAGAGACTGACGATTTACCCACAATACGCCGCAGCGGGGGAGCGCTGGCTGGATGCCGCGGTGCGCCCCGCTGTGCTGCGGCAAATGGATGGCTCCGGCTTTGCCCGGCGGGACGACTGGGTGCCGGGAGGGGACCAGGCGGTGCCGGCAGTCGATGCCGAACTGTTGAGCGGAAACCCCCGGTTGGAGGTGGTCTCTGCTGATGTGCGCGATATAGTCGCTCGCTGTCGCACCGTGGGTGAACTCAACGAGGCGGATATAACGCGACTGTTCAACAGCCGTGGCGATGACTTCGCCTACGTGGTGCGCCAGGCGGACCAGCTGCGGCAGCAGGTGAATGGCGACCGGGTAAGCTATGTGGTCAATCGCAATATCAACTATACCAACGTCTGCTATTTCAAATGCCAGTTCTGCGCGTTTTCCAAGGGTAAGCTGAGCGAGAGCCTGCGCGGCCGGCCCTACGATATCAGTGGCGAGGATATCGCCCGGCGCTGCAGTGAGGCCTGGGAGCGGGGCGCTACCGAGGTCTGCATGCAGGGCGGAATACATCCGGATTACACCGGCCAGACCTACCTGGATATTCTACATACCGTGCGCAGCGCCACACCGGGTATGCACATTCACGCATTTTCCCCACTGGAAGTCTGGCAGGGGGCAGAGACCCTGGGCGTGGATGTGCCGACATATTTGCGACAATTGCGGGTGGCGGGGCTCAATACCCTGCCGGGCACGGCGGCTGAAGTATTGCACGAGGAGGTGCGCAAGCAGTTGTGCCCGGACAAGCTCAACACCGCTCAATGGTTACAGGTAATGGCGGCTGCCCATGATGAAGGCTTTCGCACCACGGCGACCATCATGTATGGCCATATAGACCAGCCCCGGCACTGGGCCAGCCATTTGCTGCATATCCGGGAGTTACAGCAGCGCACCGGGGGTTTTACCGAGTTTGTGCCTCTGCCCTTTGTGCATATGGAAGCGCCCATGTATCTCAAGGGCAAGTCGCGCCGTGGCCCCAGTTTCCGCGAGGCCATCCTGATGCATGCGGTGGCTCGCTTGGCATTGCATGGATTGATTGACAATATCCAGGCCTCCTGGGTGAAGATGGGTGCGGCGGGCGTCGCCGCCTGCCTCGATGCCGGTGTCAACGACCTGGGTGGTACTCTGATGAATGAGAGCATCACCCGTGCCGCCGGTTCCGAACATGGTCAGGAGTGGGCTCCGCTCCACATGGAGGGGCAAATTCGCGCTGCGGGTCGCCAGCCGCGTATGCGCAGCACACTCTACACAGAGGTATCGTCCGAACGGCGCGAGGCGGCTTTCAATGCCGCGCCGTTGGGCGAGATTGAGAATGCAGCAGCGAGTAAGAGGCAGCGCAGCAAGTGTCTGGCGCCTGTTGTAGTGAATCCAGCCGTGGTGGAACTCGTCGCGGTGGCGCCAGCCAGACTGGTGCAGGGCGCCGCGTTGTATGAACGGGTTGTCCTGATGGCCGCCTGTAACTGACCGAGCGGACACCTGACGTGATGGCCACCCAGGATAATGCAATTCAACTTGAGCCCAGTTGGCTGGCCAGGCTGGCTCCGGAGTTCGAGCAAACCTATATGCAGGACTTACGGGCATTTCTGCGGGTTGAAAAACAGGCCGGCAAGCGTATCTTCCCCGCTGGTAAAGAGTTCTTCAATGCGTTTGCCCATACCCCCCTGGACAAAGTCAAGGTAGTTATCCTGGGGCAGGACCCCTACCACGGTGAGGGCCAGGCCCACGGCCTGTGTTTTTCGGTGAAACCCGGTGTCGCCGTGCCGCCCTCCCTGAAGAATATCTACAAGGAAATTCACGCTGAACTGGGCCTGCCCACCCCCAATCACGGCCACCTTACCGCCTGGGCGGACCAGGGCGTGTTATTGCTCAACGCCGTGTTATCGGTGGAATGCGCCAGGGCCGCTTCCCATCGGGGCAAGGGCTGGGAGACGTTCACCGACCGGGTCATAGACGTGGTCAACCGGGAGCGAGAGGGTGTGGTGTTCATGCTGTGGGGCAGCTATGCCCAGCGTAAAGGCGCGCTCATCGACAGCCAGCGCCACTGTGTACTAAAAGCACCCCATCCCTCGCCCCTGAGCGCCCACCGCGGTTTTTTTGGCTGTGGTCATTTTGTTGCGGCCAATAACTATCTGCAGGGTCGCGGGGAAGCGCCTATCGACTGGTCTTTGCCTGCACAGCCGTGAACCGATCCATGGGGGCTTGGGCTCGGGCCGGCCGTAGCACTAAGCGCAACAGATGATCAGTCAGACTTCAATGAGTAAGGCAACTCCCCGATACTCAAGACCAGACCATCCTTGGCGCCCAGATAAAGCCCGTTTTCCAGCCCGCTGGCAGTCGCCACAACCAACCCCGCTACTTTTCCGTCAGTAAGGACACTGTTGACCACATTGCCCACGCTCTGCTCCGTGCCGGTGCTGAACAGGGGTGTGCCCGCTACCGCCGGTTCGGTACCCGGCAATTCGGCCAGGTACATGCGGCGCTTGGGCTTACCCCGGTAGTGCAGGCGGGCGACGACCTCCTGGCCGGTGTAGCAGCCCTTGTTGAAGCTGATATGACCAGTGAGGTCGTAGTTGAGCATCTGGGGGATGAATTCCTCCACGGTTGCGGTCTCGATACGTCCGATGCCACTGGCAATTTGCAGTGCCTGCCACTCGGTCTCGGTGGATGGCTGCATAAGCTCGCCTATCTGCGTCAGCCGCTGCGGATTGGTTTTACTGTCCAGGTAACATTCAAATTGCTGGCCGCCCTCATCGACCTGGACCAGGACAAAGTCGTCGCCAGCGCAGGCGCCAAAGCTCGCGGTGGGCGCGATGCCGAATATTTCACACAGGGCGGGCGCCGCACCCGGCCCCCAGCACGCCACCACCTGCCAGTCGTCCCGCTGGTCGTCCAGCTCCGCCTTGGAGAATATGATGTATTTGCCGAAGGTGGCGCTGCTACTGGCGCGGATGTTGCGGCGCATGCGCAAGGCGTAATGATCCTCGGCCAGTTGGCTGAGCAGAAAATCGCAGACTACTCGGCCCTGCGGCGTGCAGTAAATGCCAGTGAGGGCTCGCTCCGGGTCCAGGTTGCGGGTGTCGCAGGTGGTCTGCCCCTGCAGGAAAGTCAGTGAATCAGGCCCCTCGATGTGTAGCAGGGCCTCTTGTTGCAGCAGGCTGTATTGGCAAGTCAAGAGTGGCTACCTAATGTACTGTAATGAATAGGTTGTGGGCCGCTAATAATAGACGCTGTAGACGTCGCTGTCAGTAATTCTTATTGGCTGGCGCGCTGTTTGTCGGTTAGTGCGCCACTGACTGAATTTGACGATATAATAACGCACTTTGATAGCCCCCCGGGATAATTGTACTGGTATGATATCGAACGAAGAAATCAATCGTGTGCGCTGGGCCACCAGGCGCGGCATGCTGGAACTGGATCTGGTGTTGGAGCCTTTTGTGACTGCACGCTATGCCGCTCTTGATGAGAGGGATCAGGAGCGGTTTCAGCAGTTGATGATCTGCGAGGACCAGGATCTGTTCGCCTGGTTTTTGGGGCGTGAGCAACCCCGGGACGAGGAGCTAGCCGTAATTGTCAGTAAAATACTCGAGTTCACCCGCACTCCGGCTGATCATAGGTAAGTCGAGGCTTCGCCGTATTCTGCACGGGGCGTTCTGCCTGTGTGTCTGTTTTGCGCTTTACCTGTTGTACGCCAGGGGCTACCCGGTCCTGGCTCTTATACTACTGCCGCCGGTCAGTTTTATCTTGTGGCGGCTGCGCTGTGAGCCTATGGCCGGTGCGGTTGTGTGCTGGCGGTGTGGAAGCTGGACAGTGGAGCACGGTGCAATCAACCGGGCGGTTCGCCTCTGCTCCAACAGCACATGCTTGCCCTGGGTGATTTATCTGGCCTGGCGGGAGTTACCTGCTGGTCGCCGCGGCTCAG
Source organism: Gammaproteobacteria bacterium (assembly GCA_003646415.1). Classification (GTDB taxonomy): domain Bacteria; phylum Pseudomonadota; class Gammaproteobacteria; order Pseudomonadales; family Halieaceae; genus JBALVO01. The sequence continues at coordinate 75,273 of QNFS01000001.1, read as the reverse complement.
TCTGGTTATTTGTGGACAGCGCGCCACCGCGACAACTGCGTTGTCTGCGTGCCAGATTATCCCTGCAGGGGTGAGTTCTCTGGCTGCAACACCGTGTCCTTTGCCTCGGCCAGTTGCTGTGGATAGTCAAGGGTGTAGTGCAGGCCGCGGCTTTCCTTGCGAGAGATAGCGCAGCGGATCATCAACTGTGCCACCATAGCCAGATTGCGCAATTCCAGCAGGTCATTGCTGACCTTGTAGTTGCTGTAGTACTCGGCGATTTCCGCCTGTAGCATCTGTACCCGGTGCTGGGCTCGCTGTAGCCGTTTGTTGGTGCGCACGATCCCCACGTAGTCCCACATAAAGCGGCGCAACTCGTCCCAGTTGTGGGAGATCACCACATCCTCGTCCGAATCGGTCACCTGGCTTTCATCCCAGGGGGCTGCGTCAATGAAGGTGTCGTTCTGGTCCACGGTCTCGCTGATGTGTGCGGCGGCGGCTTCGGCGTAGACGATGCACTCAAGCAGGGAGTTGCTGGCCATACGGTTGGCACCATGCAGTCCGGTGCAGGAAGCTTCCCCAATGGCGTAGAGCCCGGTGACGTCGGTGCGACCGTTGGTATCGACCATGATACCACCACAGGTGTAGTGAGCGGCGGGGACCACCGGAATGGGCTCAGTGCTGATATCTATGCCAAATTCTTCACAGCGCGACATGACAGTGGGGAAATGACTTTGCAGGAAGTCCCGCGACTTGTGGGAGATGTCCAGGAATACGCAATCTGCGCCCAGGCGTTTCATCTCGTGGTCAATTGCCCTTGCTACCACGTCTCGCGGCGCCAGCTCTGCCTGCTCGTGGAAATGCTGCATGAAGCGCTGGCCATCGGGCAGTAACAGTTTGCCACCTTCCCCGCGGATGGCTTCGGTAATCAGGAAAGACTTGGCTTTGGGATGGTACAGGCAGGTGGGGTGAAACTGGTTGAATTCCAGATTGGCAACCCGGCAGCCGGCGCGCCAGGCCATGGCGATGCCGTCACCGCTGGCCCCGTCGGGGTTACTGGTATAGAGATAGGCCTTGCTCGCCCCCCCGGTCGCCAGTATCACCGCCCCGGCCTGGAACAGATCCACATGGCCAGTCTGCTGGTTGAGAATGTAGGCGCCCTGACAGCGGCCCTGGTCCACGACCAGATCGACTGCCACCCGATGAGTGAAAATCTCTATATTGGTTGCAGCCAGAGCCCGCTCCGTTAACACTTCGGAGATGGCCCGCCCGGTGCGGTCTGCGGCGTGAATAATCCGCCGGTGGCTGTGGCCACCCTCCATGGTCAGGTGGAATTCCCGGTCCTGTCGATCGCTTTGGTCTTCCCGCAGGTCGAAGTCGACCCCCTGTTCCACCAGCCATTCAACACAACGCCGGCTGTTGCGCACGGTAAATTCCACAGCCTCGCGGTGACACAGGCCCGCACCGGCGGCGAGAGTGTCCTGGACGTGTGAATTGACAGTGTCCCTGTTATGCAGTACCGCGGCCATGCCGCCCTGGGCCCAGTAGGTTGACCCCTGGTTCAGGTCGGCCTTGGACAGCATCGCCACCCGATAGTGGCCGGGCAGGCGTAGGGCAAGGCTGAGACCGGCAGCGCCACTGCCGATAATCAGTACTTGCTGTTGGTGACGGGATGCCATAGAACTCAGTGCTTGCCGCTGTGGTGTGTGAATTATTTGATGTGGCCCAAAGATTAAGCTTCGATTAATATCATTACTGTAATGCACACGTTATTCATTACAGCACACAAGACGCGAGTATATACGACCTCGTGGAAAATAAGAAAACTCTCCTGTGGGGAACTTTATTAATACAGACCCCTCATATTACCGGCTGTATCGGGCCAGAAGCGAACTTTTGGGCGTTTCCGCTGTCTCTTACTGCAAGTGGTTGGATATCGCCAGGACAGTGGTGTCATGGACCAGGGAGAGGGACAGGGCATGACTGCCGCAGAGACGGATCAGCAGCTCGTGCTCAGGGCGCAGAAGGGTGACTCCAGGGCTTTTGACCTGCTGGTGTTGAAGTACCAACACAAGATTTTTGGCTTGATCAGCCGCTATGTACGTGATGCCGATGAAGTACAGGATGTTGCCCAGGAGGCTTTCATCAAAGCCTACAAGGCCCTACCGAGATTTCGTGGGGACAGCGCGTTTTATACCTGGCTTTACCGGATCGCCATCAATACGGCAAAGAACTATCTCGTATCGCGCTCCCGGCGACCACCCGGCACGGATGTTGAGGTGGAAGACGCGGAATATTACGAGGGCGGCGGTGCCTTGCGTGACATCGAAAACCCGGAAAATGCTCTATTTGGAGCCGAGTTGAAAGCCGTGGTAGACAGAGCTATTGGCGCGTTGCCGGATGATCTGCGGACCGCGGTAACTTTACGCGAGTTTGATGGTCTCAGTTATGAGGATATCGCTGACATTATGGATTGTCCGGTGGGTACAGTGCGTTCGCGGATATTCCGTGCACGCGAGGCGATAGATGTACAGGTAAGGGAGCAACTCGGTGGTGAAGCCTGATGCTCTGGATTCAACATGCCACCTGTTGAGCATTCGGCCGGGGCAACACAAGATGATACGTGTACACGCACGAAGGAAGTGAACGATGAGTGAAAGAAAGCATGAGTCTCTTTCCGCATTGTTGGATGACGAAGCTAATGAACTGGAACTGGAGCGTGTCTTGTCACACATAGCAGATGACGATGATCTGCGCCAGACCTGGGTTCGTTACAACGCGGTGTGTGCAACAGTCTCGGGCCACCAGCTTGCCCATATGGAACTGGATATATCCACGCAGGTGAGGCAGGCCATAGCAGCGCAAAAAACAACCGCCGCGCAGCGAATGCCATCTGCTGTGCACAATGCCACAAGCCTCAGGCAGCGCTTCCTGCGCCCGCTAGCCAGCCTCGCGATTGCGGCATCGGTAGCGGCCACTGTCGTTATCGGCGGACAGCAACTTGCCCGGATAGGTGGCGTGGATCCGTATGGCAATGGCCAGGCCGTGGCGGCCAGTGCCTCGCCTGTGGGTCTGGTCAATAATCTCGGTGCGACAACGGTACAAGCCAGTTACGGTACGCAGACCATGCCTGTGCTGCAGCCGGCTACCCGTACCGCATATCGGGAATTGGCACGCCAGCGGATGCACAAATATATGCAGGAACACGCGGAGCAGGCCGCACTCAATTCACCCCAGGGGTTGATTCCTTTTGCCCGTGTGCCCCGGATTCGGGAATAGGGAATACCGCCGCGTGCTTCAGAACCTGCTTAGATACCGCTGCTCGCATGTCCTGCTTGCCGCCTTGTCGCTTATTACGACTGGTGTGGCAAGTGCGGCCGTTTGCCCCGGGGCCGATGCGGCCGCTTTGTCCTGGCTGGACAAGATGTCCAGAAGTGTCCGCCAGGTGAGCTACAACGGGGTGGTGACATTGCAGCGTGGGGATGACATGCAGGTGATGCAGATCTCTCATTCGGTGGGGGAGGGCACCATTTCAGAGCGCCTCACAGAATTGACCGGGCAGGGGGCGCAGGTTGAGCGTGCCGATCACCCGTTGGACTGTATTCATCCTGGACACAGGTTACTGCGCCTCGGTGCGGATCTGCAGGCCGGGCGCTGTGGTATAGCACAGTATTACCGTTTCAGTGTCACCGATGGAGAGCGGGTTGCCGGACGCATGGCCGTGCGTATTCGAATCGAGCCCCGGGACATGTATCGCTTCGGTTATGTTATGCAGTTGGACGGGGAAACGGCGCTGCTGCTCAAGGCGGAAACCATCGGGCGCGGTGAAAAAATCCTGGAAAAGTTCCAGTTTGCCAACCTGTCTTACTCGGGACAGATTCTCGATGGCACTGAGGTCAACCTCGTGCATGAGGCGCAGCACCCCCTGCCCCCGGCAGCTGTGCCGACCGCATCGGACGGTAACAAATGGGGTGTAGGCTGGGTACCGCGAGGATTTATCTCCACCGATATACCGGTGGGCGGTGGTGGGCGCAGGACTTATACGGATGGGCTGGCGGTTTTTTCGGTATTCCTGGAGGAACTGGGCCAGGAAATTCGCCCCGGGGAGGGTGTGGTGCACCGTGGCAGTACCCTGTCCTATACTCGTGGTATGCGCTTCACCGGACAGTCGGTGCTGGTAACCGTGATTGGTGAAGTACCGGTTAATACGGCTAGAATGGTAGCTGACTCTGTCGACTGGACACCATGATATGCTGATTGAAACCGGGCGTGTGGTAGCTGTGGACTCTGACGGGCTATGGGTTGAGCCTATCCGCCAGAGCACCTGTGGCTCCTGCGCAGCGCAAAAAGGCTGTGGTCACGGTCTGCTAAATCGACTCTCCGATGGCAGGCGCGGCTACATCCGAGTACTGCCCGGCGGTCAGGATGAGGGGGTGTGCAGCGTCGATGACAAGGTACGTATCGGTATTCCCGAAGAAGTCATCCTGCGCGGCTCCCTGATTGTCTATATGCTGCCCCTGGTCTGTATGCTTGCAGGTGCGGCGACCGCCGTGGGGCTGGCGCCGGGCAGCCAGGATGTGTTGGCCGCGCTTGGCGCCGCGGGTGGCTTCGGTCTGGGCTTTGTGCTGGTGCGCTGGCATGCCTGGCGTCATCGCGATGACCGCAGTTTGCAACCGACCCTGCTGGAAGTGTTGCGCCCCCTCAAGGAGCGGGTCACTGTAGTCTAATCCACTGTTTTACAACTCGACTAATACCCAATTCCAATGGATAGAATGAATGAAAGCCATAACTCGATTGATGACCCCCGTTTTTCTGATTTTCAGCCTGGCGATGCCAGGACTTGCCGCAGCGGTAGAGCCACCTGATTTCCGTGAAATAGTTCGAGAAAATTCCCCCGCGGTGGTGAAGATCATTGTGCAGCATAGCCGGGCCCACGGCGGGCAGGGGCAGCCCGGCCCTGAAGAGATTCCCGAGTACCTGCGTCGCTTCTTCGAGTTCCGCGGCACCCCGCCGTCCCGACGGCAGCGCATGGCCATGGGTTCAGGTTTTATCATCTCTGATGACGGCTATATCCTGACCAATAACCATGTTGTGGAAGGTGCCGACAGTGTGCTGGTACGTATGAGTAATCGCCATGAATTCAATGCCGAGGTGATTGGCACCGACCCACGCTCCGACCTGGCCCTGCTGCGCATCGAAGCCACAGATTTACCGGTACTGAAACTGGCCCACAAAGACAGCCTGGAAGTGGGCGAGTGGGTATTGGCTATCGGTTCTCCGTTTGGGTTGGATTACTCAGTGACAGCCGGTATTGTCAGTGCCAAGGGGCGCAGTCTGCCCACTGAACGTAACGAGAATTATGTACCGTTTATACAAACGGATGTGGCGATCAACCCCGGCAACTCAGGTGGTCCCTTGTTTAACCTCGATGGGGAGGTGGTTGGTGTCAACTCGCAGATATTTACCCGCAGCGGCGGTTCTATAGGCCTTTCTTTTGCCATCCCCGTGAGTGTGGTGCGCAATGTGGTGGCCCAGTTGAAAACCGATGGTCGGGTGACCAGGGGGTGGCTGGGCGTCACCATTCAGGATATTGACAAGAATCTGGCGGAGTCCTTTGGCCTGGATCATCCGCACGGTGCGCTGGTGGCGCAATTGGCTAAAGGTGGCCCTGCTGACAAGGCGGGCCTGCAGCCCGGCGATGTGATCATCCGCTTCGATGGCAAGGATATCCCTACATCAGCCGACCTGCCCCACGTGGTGGGCCTTATCTCGCCCGACACCACGGTGCCGGTGGAGATTGTGCGGGACAGAAAACATAAAAAGCTGAAGGTGAAGGTGGGCGGTCTGGACGCCGATGACAGCTTTGCTCTCATTGCCGGGGGGGCAGAGGACGGCCACGGTGGCAGGCTGGGCCTGGTGGTCGAGACAGCCAGCGACGAGGCTCTGGAGCGTTTGGGAATCAGCGGCGGCGTGGTAGTGCGCAAGGTGGTTCCTTCATCCGTAGCCGCCGAGGCCGGAATTCTACCCGGGGATGTGATCACGCTGATTGCCTCCAGCCCGATTACCTCTACGGAAACCTTTGATCGCGCGGTGGACAAGCTGGAAGGGGGCAGCTCCGTGCCGCTGCGCCTGATACGGCGCGGCTCACCGATGTTCATAGGACTGAAGTTGAAGGGCTGAAGTTGAAGGACTGGTTGGAGCACTGGCCCCCAATAGGGTACAATCGCGCGTTTTTTGGTGGCACAGCACCCCACGCCGAATGGGTTTGGCGGGGGCGTCACCGCAACCGGGCCCTAGAAGGGGTACTAGTGTGTGAGCGACCTCCGTAACATCCGCAATTTCTCTATTATCGCCCATATCGATCACGGCAAATCGACCCTGGCTGATCGCTTCATCCAGCACTGTGGTGGTTTGAGCGCCAGAGAGATGGGGGCTCAGGTACTCGATTCGATGGATATCGAACGGGAGCGGGGCATTACCATCAAGGCCCAGAGCGTGACGCTGGACTACGAGGCGCGCGACGGCCAGACCTATCAGCTCAATTTCATCGATACCCCCGGGCACGTGGACTTTTCCTATGAGGTGTCCCGCTCGCTCTCCGCCTGTGAAGGGGCGCTGCTGGTAGTCGATGCGGGGCAGGGTGTGGAGGCCCAGTCTGTGGCCAACTGCTATACGGCCATTGAGCAAGGGCTTGAGGTGCTGCCAATCCTTAATAAGATGGACCTACCACAGGCCGACCCGGACCGGGTAAAGCTGGAAATTGAAGAAATCATTGGCATCGACGCCACGGATGCCTGCGAGGTCAGCGCCAAGACCGGGATGGGCATCGAGGATGCCCTGGAATACCTGGTGGAGAATATTCCACCACCGGAAGGTGACCGGGATGCGCCGTTACAGGCGTTGATCATCGACTCCTGGTTTGACAATTACCTGGGCGTCGTTTCCCTGGTGCGTGTCAAACAGGGTGTATTGCGCAAGCGCGACAAGATTATCGCCAAGTCTATCGGCAGGGCCCATCAGGTTGACAGCGTGGGCGTTTTTACCCCCAAGCGTCAGGAGACGGATGCCCTGCAAGCGGGTGAAGTGGGTTTTGTGGTCGCTGGAATCAAGGATATCCACGGTGCGCCAGTGGGCGATTCCCTGACGCATGCCAAAACCCCCGAAGTGGCGGCACTGCCCGGTTTCAAGCAGATCAAGCCCCAGGTCTATGCCGGTATATTTACCATCTCCTCCGATGATTATGAGGATTTTCGCGACGCGCTGGCCAAGTTGACCCTCAATGACGCCTCCCTGTTTTATGAGCCGGAATCCTCCGACGCCCTGGGTTTCGGGTTCCGCTGTGGTTTTCTGGGTATGCTACATATGGAGATCATCCAGGAGCGGCTGGAGCGGGAATACAACCTGGACCTGATTACCACTGCGCCCACAGTGATTTACGAGGTGATAAAAAAGAATGGGGATGTGGTCAGGGTGGACAACCCGTCCTCTCTGCCGGATGTTGGCGATATCGAGGAGATGCGCGAACCCATCGCCCGCTGTAATATACTTGTGCCCCAGGATTATCTGGGTAACGTCATCACACTGTGTGTGGAGAAAAGGGGCGTGCAGCGGGATATGCAATTTCTCGGCGCCCAGGTGTCGGTAGTTTACGATATTCCCATGGCCGAGGTAGTACTGGACTTCTTTGATCGACTTAAATCAGTGAGTCGCGGCTATGCTTCCCTGGATTACGGTTTCGAGCGATTCGAGGCGGCAAACCTGGCGCGCCTGGATGTGCTGATCAATGGCGAGCGGGTCGATGCCCTGGCGATTATTGTGCACAGAGACCAGGTACAGCATCGGGGCAGGGTGCTCACTGAAAAAATGAAGGAGCTTATTCCCCGGCAAATGTTTGATGTGGCGATTCAGTCAGCTGTTGGCGGCAAGATTGTGGCGCGACAGACTGTCAAGGCGCTGCGTAAAAACGTGACGGCCAAGTGTTACGGTGGCGACGTGAGCCGCAAGCGAAAGTTGCTGGAAAAACAAAAAGCGGGTAAAAAACGCATGAAACAAGTCGGGCGGGTGGAAATACCTCAATCCGCCTTTCTCGCGGTACTTAAGGTGGACGGCTGACAAATGAGCGGTGTGACAATTGATTTTCCTCTTATTCTGGTAATTCTGGTTTTTGGCAGCGGCCTGATCTGGGTGCTGGATGCCCTGTTTCTGGCCCCTCGCAGACGTCGTGTCATTGGCGATCTGCAGGACCAATACCCCCAGTGGGAGCGGGAGGGTAGCGCCGAGGCGCTGAAGTACCAGGCGGGAGTGGCCCAGAACGCTTCCGAGCCGGTAGTGGTGGAGTACGCCAAGTCCTTTTTCCCCGTGCTATTCGTGGTCTTCGTGCTGCGTTCCTTTCTGGTGGAACCGTTCCAGATACCCTCCTCTTCGATGGTGCCTACTTTGCAGGTGGGTGACTATATCGTGGTCAATAAGTACACCTACGGTATACGCCTGCCGGTGCTGCGCACCCGGGTACTGGCACTGAATGAGCCCCAGCGTGGTGACGTCATGGTATTTTTCCCGCCGCACATGAACGACACCTATTTTATCAAGCGGGTGGTAGGGCTGCCCGGTGATACGGTGACCTATCGCGACAAGCAGTTATTGGTGAACGGCCGGCAGGTGGAGAGTGAGGCGCTGGCCCAAATCCCCGACGGGAGACCCCGGTACAGCGTGGGACTTGAACAGCTGGGGGAGGCCAATCACCTGGTACAGGTCGATGATAGGCGCCCGGCCCGTGATTTTTCCGTAGTGGTCAAACCGGGGCACTATTTCATGATGGGTGACAATCGGGACAACAGCAGTGATAGCCGGATTTGGGGTCAGGTGCAGGAAAAGGATATGGTGGGCAAGGCCTTCGCTGTCTGGATGCACTGGGGTTCCCTGTTTAGTATCCCGAGCTTCAGCCGTGTTGGCCTGATAGAATGACTATAAAAAGATAACTGGGGGATAAAAATATGAACACACGTCAACGCCAATCCGGGATGTCAATACTCGGCATACTGATAATTATGATTATGGTGGGTTTCTTTTTGATGTGCGCCGTTCGTATGTCGCCACCGTATTTTGAATACCTGAGTGTGAAAGACATTATCTCAAGAATTGCCAATGAGCACGCCTCCGAGAAACAGGGCATAAGTCAAATTCGACGTAAAATAGCCGATATATTCAATACCAACCAGATTTACGAGCTGGATCCGAGGGAAGTAGAGGTCTACCGCAGGAAGGGCAAAACCTATATCGATGCTAGCTATGAAGTAAGACTTCCCATCATGGGGCGTATCGATGCGGTGCTGAAGTTTGATGATTTGCTGTTTGTGACGGGTAGTCTTGAGCCTATTGCAGCGAGTAAAGCGAACGCTGCCCCAGAATAGCAAATGGCCGATGTCGCACGCCTGCAGCGGGCGCTGGATTACGTGTTCACTGACCCGCAACTACTCACCCTGGCGCTGACGCACCGTAGCGCCGGCGGCCACAACAATGAGCGCCTCGAATTTCTCGGGGACTCTATCCTCAATCATATTATCGCTGAGGCCTTGTACCAGCAGTTTCCCCAGGCAAGGGAAGGTGACATGAGCCGTATGCGGGCCTCGCTGGTCAAGGGAGATACTCTGGCGGAGGTGGCCAGGGAGCTGCAACTGGGTGACTACCTGGTGCTCGGGCCCGGTGAGCGCAAGAGTGGTGGACACCGGCGCAGCTCTATTTTGGCGGACGCCTTTGAGGCTGTGGTCGGTGCGGTCCTGCTGGATAGTACGGTAGAGCGGTGCAGGATGAGCGTGTTGGGCTGGTTTGCCGTGCGACTGGAGCAACTCAGCCGTGGCGCGGCTGACAAAGACGCCAAGACCCAATTGCAGGAATACTTGCAGGGGCGGCGCAATCCATTACCTGAATACGAGTTGCTGGGTGTTCAGGGTGAAGACCACAAGCAGCAGTTTCGCGTGGCCTGTCGCCTGCAGAAACCGGCACTGATAGTGGAGGGCGCCGGCAGTAGTCGCCGCAAAGCGGAGCAGGCCGCGGCCCGCTGTGCCCTTCAGAGATTGACCAGTCATGCCAACTGAAGTCAGGCGCTGTGGTTACGTTGCCATCGTCGGTCGCCCCAATGTGGGAAAGTCGACCCTGCTCAATCATATCCTGGGCCAGAAGATCAGTATTACCTCCCGCAAGCCGCAGACTACGCGTCACCAGGTATTGGGTATCAAAACGGAGGATCAGCACCAGATCATATTTGTGGATACGCCGGGCCTGCACAAGGATGCGGGCAAGGCGATCAATCGCTATATGAACCGTGCGGCGAGCTCGGCTATCAAGGACGTGGACCTGGTGGTGTTCGTGGTGGATCGCACCGCCTGGACTGAAGATGACGCCATGGTACTGGAGCAGATCCAGCGAGCAGGCCTGCCCACCCTGCTGGTGGTCAACAAGGTAGACCTGCTGGTGGATAAGGCTGACCTGCTGCCCCACCTGCAGATGCTGGCGGACAAAAGCGACTTCGCCGTGATTTTACCGGTGTCCGCCCTGCACAAGCACAATGTGGCTGAGCTGGAGACGGAAATCCTGAAGCTCCTGCCCGAGTCAAAGCACTTTTTCCCTGAGGACCAGATCACTGATCGCAGCCAGCGGTTTTTGGCAGCGGAAATTGTGCGCGAGAAAATCATGCGGCAGTTGGGGGATGAGTTGCCCTACGCCATCGCCGTTGAGATAGAGGAGTTTGCCCAGGAGGGAGCAGTACTGCATATCTCCGCGGTAATTTTTGTCGAGCGAAAGGGTCAGAAAAAAATTCTTATCGGCGAGAAGGGTTCCCGCCTGCGCTCTATAGGCACCGATGCCCGCCGGGATATGGAGTTGTTGTTCGACAGTAAAGTCATGCTGCGGCTGTGGGTCAAGGTCAAATCTGGCTGGTCTGATGACGAGCGCGCGCTGCGCAGCCTCGGCTACGATGACCGCCGGGTTCTGGCAAATCATGCGCGTTAGTTTACAACCCTCTTATATACTACATAGTCGTCCCTACAGAGACAGCAGTGCCCTGCTGGAAGTACTTACCGCGGAATACGGACGAATCAGCCTGGTGGCCCGCGGCGCCAGACGTCGGTCGCGAGGTGTCAGTAGTGCTGCCCTGCTACAACCGTTTATACCTCTATTACTGTCTTTCTCAGGCCGCACAGAACTGAAAACCCTGACAGCTACAGAAGCTGTGGGCAAAGTGTCTATGTTGCGGGGGGAGCGCATGTTCAGTGGACTGTACGTCAATGAATTGGTGGTGCGCCTGCTGCACCAACACGATGCCCACCCGCAGTTATTCGCAGCCTACGCCCGGACACTGCAGGCGCTGGCGGGAAATGAGGTGGTGGACACTGTGTTGAGGCGCTTTGAATTCTCCCTGTTGCATGAGTTGGGCTATAGCTTTGACCTCAGCGTGGACGGAGCCAGTGGTGCCCCGGTGCGAGAAAACTTGTGGTATCACTACCACCCCGATTTTGGCATGGTGGCCAGAGGCGATGCCGTCGATCAGTCACATCCCGCCTTTGGTGGATCTGATTTGCTGCTTATGGCCAGTGGTGAATTTGGCGGACAGGTTCGACTCACCGCCAAGCGCTTATTGCGCCAGGCGCTGGCCACTCATCTCGGGAATACCCCTCTGCGCAGTCGTGATCTCTTTCGTACGGGAAGCGCAGTCCGCGAGCCTTCAAAAGGCCCGGTAGAGTTAAATACAGGAGACAAACTGTGATCGCGGTAGGCACCGATATCCTGAAGGTAGATCGCATTGATGACGTGGTGGACCGCCTGGGCGACAGGTTCGTGCAGCGCATTCTTACCGAGACAGAACAGGCCGAGTATCGCGCCAGCCAACAATCAAACCGCCTGTTGGCCAAGCGCTTCGCCGCCAAGGAAGCCATTGCCAAGGCGCTTGGCACCGGCATAGGCCGGGGTGTGAGTTGGCAGGATATCCAGATTGAACACGATGACAATGGCGCGCCATTGGTGCGCCTCAGCGGTGGGGCCAGCGACGTGGCGGCGCGGCGTGGGGGTGCGCGGGTGGAGTTAAGCCTGGCGGATGAGCTCGACTATGTGATCGCATTTGCAGTATTGGCCAAATGATTGTCCCGGGGAAGTTCTATATAATCTGAGTTCCAGTTCGCGGTAAGCCACTTATGCCAGACTATCCGACAATCGAAGCCTGTATCGGCAATACGCCACTGGTGCGACTGCAGCGTTTGCCGGGCAGTACCAGCAACACCATTCTCGCGAAACTGGAAGGCAATAACCCCGCCGGGTCGGTCAAGGATCGGCCGGCGCTTAGTATGATTGCCCAGGGCGAAGAGCGGGGCGATATCAAGCCTGGAGATACGCTTATAGAAGCGACCAGTGGCAACACCGGAATCGCTTTGGCGATGGCCGCAGCCATCCGTGGTTATCGGCTGATACTGATTATGCCCTCCCATATGAGTGATGAGCGCAAGCAGGCTATGTCGGCCTATGGTGCGCAGCTGCTGGAAGTCTCCCAGGAGCAGGGTATGGAGGGGGCCCGGGATCTGGCGCTACAAATGCAGGCGCAGGGCAAGGGTCGGGTGCTGGACCAGTTTGCCAACCCGGACAACCCCCGGGCCCATTTGGTGGGAACCGGGCCGGAGGTTTGGCGCCAGACCGATGGTACGCTAACTCACTTTGTCAGCTCCATGGGCACTACCGGTACTATTATGGGATGCTCCACCTACCTCAAGCAGCAAAATCCGGCCATTCAAATTATCGGGCTGCAGCCACTGGAGGGTTCCAGTATCCCGGGTATCCGGCGCTGGCCCGAGGCCTATCTGCCCAAAATTTATAAGGCGCAGCGGGTCGACCGGATAATGGATATTTCGCAACAGGAATCGGAGGTAACCATGCGCCGCCTGGCGCAAGAAGAGGGCATTTTTTGTGGTGTGTCCTCCGGTGGTGCCATCGCCGGCGCCTTGCGCGTGTCCTGTGAGGTCGAAAATGCGGTTATTGTGGCGATCATCTGTGACCGCGGGGACCGCTATTTGTCTACCGGTGTATTTGACGGTCGGTGATGATGCAGGTACGCGAACAATCTCATATCAATGCCTCTGGCGATATTGACCTTGAGTGCTGGCTACAGCAGTTGCCGCTGGAATTGGACGCCGCGGATGCCTCACGCCTGTTAGCCGCTTGCGAGTTGGCGAAGCAGGCCTTGCATGTGCCCGGGCGGGATTGTGGGGATTGGGCCCGGGAGACAAATTGTTTTATCGCCGGTCTCGATATCGTACTAATTTTGGCCGAACTGCATGTAGGCATGGATTGTCTGCTGGCGGGAATTTTATACCGTGCCGTGCGCGAGCAACGACTACAGGTAGATGTGGTAGTGGCACAGTTCGGGGTTGAAGTTGCCGACCTGATTGACGGCGTGGTGCGTATGGCCTCCATTGGCGACCTCAAAATGCAGGGTGATAACCCGGTGCTGGGGCAGGCTCACGGGCAGAAGGACAACATCCGCAAGATGTTGATCGCGTTGGTGGATGATGTACGTGTCGCGCTGATCAAATTGGCGGAGCGCACCTGTGCCATCCGGGCAGTTAAAAATGATGAGCAGCGCCGCCATGATATTGGGCAGGAGGTTTTCGATGTATACGCCCCCCTGGCGCATAGACTGGGTATAGGTCACCTGAAGTGGGAGTTGGAGGATTTATCCTTCCGCTATATTTACGCCGATGCCTACCGCAAGATCGCCGGCCTGCTGGATGGCAAGCGCCTGGAGCGGGATCATTTCATCTCACGTGTAGAGGAAGAGCTGAGCCACGTGCTACGCGATGCCGGGCTGGACTTCGAAATCACTGGCCGCTCCAAGCACATATATAGCATATGGAGCAAAATGCAGCGTAAAGGCGTAGGCTTCTCACAGGTATACGATATCCGGGCGGTACGTATTCTGGTACCCAGGATCAAGGATTGCTATGCGACTCTGGGGCTGATGCATGGATTGTGGCGAAATATTCCCAACGAGTTCGATGATTATATCGCCAACCCCAAGGAAAACGGCTATCGCTCATTGCATACCGCGGTAATTGGTCCAGAGGGCAAGATACTCGAGGTACAGATCCGCACACAGCAGATGAACGATGAGGCTGAACTGGGGGTTTGTGCCCACTGGCGCTACAAGGGAGCCAATTCTGATAAAGTGCTAGCCAGTACGTATGAGGAAAAGATAGCCTGGTTGCGCCAGGTGCTGGACTGGCATGAGGAAACCGGTGACGCTCGCAGTGTGGCGGAGCAGTTCAGTTTTGATGTGGCCCAGGACCGGGTCTACGTATTTACCCCCCGGGGCGACGTGGTCAATCTAATGCAAGGCGCTACGCCGCTTGATTTTGCCTATCATGTGCATACAGAAGTAGGGCACCGCTGTCGTGGCGCCAAGGTTAATGGCTCTATCGTCCCCCTCACCTATTCGCTGAAAACCGTGGAGAGAGTTGAGGTGCTGACCAGTAAGGAAGGGCTGCCCAAGCGCGACTGGTTGCATCCGGGCCTGGGGTACCTCAGGACTTCCCGTGCCCGTGCCAAGGTTCACCACTGGTTCAAAAGCCAGGCGCGTGAGGACAATATTGATGCCGGCAGGCACTTGCTGGAAAGAGAGTTCAAGCGGCTGGCCCTTACCAGTGTCGATTACCAGCGCATCGCCAAAAAAGTGCAGTTCAATACTGTGGAGGATATGTATGCCGCGTTGGGAGCCGGTGATCTGTCCTCAACCCAGGTCTTGAATGCAGCTCAGGGCCTAATAGAGAGCCGCCCGGAACCTGAGCTGCGCCTGTCCAGGGCTGGCGCAGGCAGTTACCGGGATCAGGTGCAGGTACGGGGCGTGGGCAACCTTTTGTCACATATGGCAGGTTGTTGCAAACCGCTACCTGGTGACGCGATTATCGGCTTTATTACGAAGGGCCGGGGGGTGAGCATCCATCGGGCGGATTGCGCCAGATTGGTCAATTTGCAGGAGTCCGCTCCTGAGCGCGTTATTGAGGTGGAGTGGGGGGCAGCCCCCATGGACAACTACGAAGTCGATGTGGCTATCGAGGCCTATGATCGCCAGGGCCTGCTGCGTGATATAACCGGACTGTTTGCCAACGCCAGGCTCAATGTGTTGACCATCAATACCCAGACCAACAAGAAACGCCATACGGCCACCATGCGCCTGCGAGTGGAGGTTCCAAATCTTGGTTCATTGTCCAAGCTGCTGGAGCGTATCAATCGCTTGAAAAATGTGGTGTCGGCGGTGCGTATTTCAGAATAGGAGGGGCGCATGGAGCAAGCGCAATATGCAGTGGCCGATTTGTTGCGTGTTATGCAGCGTCTGCGCGACCCGCAGACAGGCTGTCCCTGATATACGCCAGGATTTCAAAAGTATTGTGCCCTCCACCCTGGAGGAATGTTATGAATTGGCCCAGGCCATCGAGCATGAAGACTACCCACACATGGCCGAAGAGTTGGGTGATGTTTTGTTCCAGGTTGTTTTTTATGCGCAACTGGGTAGTGAGCAGAGCCTGTTTTCTTTTAATACCATTGTGGCGACATTGGTGGAAAAACTGGTTCGGCGCCACCCTCATGTGTTCGCAGGGGGCGCCATCGAGGGTGTGGTTCCCCGGCGTGCCACAGTCGATGACGTCAAGCAAAGCTGGGAGGCGATAAAACAGTTAGAACGGGATGGCAAAGACCAATCGGGTATCCTGGCGGATGTGCCTGTGGCTTTGCCGGCCCTGCCAAGGGCGCAGAAGCTGCAAAAACGCGTGGCGCTGGTTAATTTTGATTGGCCCGATAGCGGAGCTGTATTGGACAAGCTGCAGGAAGAAATCGACGAATTACGGCAGGCTTTAGCCACGCAAAGTGAGAGTGAAGTCGCCGAGGAAATGGGTGATGTACTGTTCACCTGCGTTAACCTGGCCAGGCATCTTGGGCTGGACGCCGAGACGAGTCTGAGAAACGCTTCGGGCAAGTTCGAGCAGCGTTTCGCCAACATGGAGGCGATGGCGGCTGCTGATAATACACCTCTGGCAGGCATGGATGAGGAGCAACTGGATGACTTATGGAAGCAAGCCAAGCGGGTCGATATGAGCCTGAAATAGCGCCTGAGATGGGGGGTTGTAACCTATCCATGTGCTGTGTATCGTTACTGCCCTTCGATAATCCTGGATTTGCACTGCGGCGGTGATTTATTCCCCAGCCGACAACACTACTGAGGAAATTTCTGCATGCGATTGATTCTATTGGGTGCCCCGGGCGCTGGCAAAGGTACGCAAGCCCAGTTCATCACCGAGAAATACGGTATTCCCCAGATATCTACCGGCGACATGCTGCGAGCAGCGGTGAAGGCCGAAACCGAGTTGGGTTTGCAGGCCAAGAAAGTGATGGATTCCGGCGGGTTGGTTTCCGATGAGATCATCATCGGCCTGGTAAAAGACCGCATCGTACAGGACGATTGCGCCAACGGCTTCCTGTTTGACGGCTTTCCGCGCACCATACCCCAGGCGCAGGCGATGGTTGAGGCCGATGTTATTATAGACGACGTGGTGGAAATCGCAGTGGATGACAATGAAGTCGTGGCGCGTTTAAGTGGACGTCGTGTACACCCGGGTTCTGGTCGTGTGTACCATATCAAGTACAATCCGCCCCAGCAGGCCGGGGTGGACGATGACACTGGTGAGCCGCTGGTGCAACGCGATGATGACACGGAAGATACTGTGCGCAAGCGATTGGAAATCTATTACTCGCAAACCAGTCCGTTAATAGATTTCTATCAGAATATGTCCGGTGACGATGCGCCGGGCTACCACCGGATAGAAGGTGTTGGTGGCGTTGAAGACATTCGTGACGCAGTGTTCGCTTCCCTGGGTGGCTGAACAAAGTGTATAGCTGAAAGGGGGCCTGCCCGGGGTGATATTGTTTAAGTGCGAGCCTGGCGCACTTGTTTTATAAGAATTTTTTAAAAAAATAAATTTATTGAAAATGAGCCTGTCGGGATAGTTTGTCCGAATTGTTTTCTTTTTTTTATCCAGCAAGGTGTACAACCGCTTTATTTAAAGCATATTTCTTGTTGTCGCCTAATGCTGACATAGTGCCGCCAGCATTTTATTGAGTAATACACTGAGCTAAATGTTGATTATTTGGTAGTTTTTGTATGCTTGATGCTATTGTATCCCGATGAAATTATTGTTAATTTCGCCGGTGAGTTACCCTATAACCACAGTGGAGATGTGCCGATGGCAACCGCTAAGAAAAAAGCAGCTACAAAACGAACCGCCGCTACAGCCAAAAAGGCTCCTGCGAAACGTAAACCAGCTGTTAAAAAAGCAACGCGAAAGGCGGCAGCTAAAAAACCCGCAGCAAAAAAGGCGGTTCCCAAGACCGCGGCTTCACCAGCGGTAGTCAAGGCGCAGGAGGCAGTGGCGAAATTTAAAAGTGCTGTGGAGTCAGAAAAGAAGGCACTTGCCGCCGCACGCAAAAAAGTAGAGGCGGCGCGCAAGAAGGCATCTAAAAATGCTACTGCGGCAAATAAGCGGGCAGTCAAAGCGGCCTCGGCAGCCTCTGCAAAGTCCGCTGAAAAAATAAAAGCATTGCGCGCGCGGGTGTCTACAGCTCGCGATCGCGCAAACGATTTGGCAGAGAGTGCGAAAGTTAAAGCGAACCGACTCGCAGCCAAAGAAAAAGTAGCCGCCCATAAGGTTGAACTTTCAATCAAAACGGAACTTGATCACGCCAAAGCGATGGCCAGGCACGCGCAGAAGTGGGTGAAGACTCGCACCACCGCGGACAAGAAGAGACTGCTCGCATTGGAGAAGAAGCTTGCCAGGCAGCTGCAGGGCGCTGAACGTAAGGCAGTGGCTAAAGCCCGAGCAGTTGAGAGAAAAGTCGAGACAAGGGCCAGGGCTGCAGCGAAAAAACTGGAGGCGAGAACAAAGAAAGCAATGGGTAAAAAGCCCGCAGCCAAGCCAAAGCCCAAAGCTAAAACTAAGCCCAAAGCTAAAACTAAGGCCAAAGCTAAAACTAAGGCCAAAGCGAAGCCAAAAGCCAAAAAAACGATTGCAGCCAGGAAGAAATAGTACGGGGTGCTGAAGTCTAAAACCCGCTGAGAGCGATTTCAGCGGGTTTTTTATGTACAGGATGTACGGTATGTCGCGAGAGGCAGGACGCCGGCAGTGATTCTCTGCTCTTGTTTAGAACACACTGCAGACTGCTAATCCAGGTGATTGTAGTTCCTGAATGCCCCTGCCTGATCTGAGAAATCGACAGCGACGCAATGGTGCTGTTGATACCAGTGCCGTACTGCACGATGGCCTTCATCGAGAAAGCGGGTAAGAGAACCCAGGCACTGCCGGTCAATGGCGGCGCATAAATATTGCCCCCGCGTCCCATCGTGAGCGTAGCTGATCTGGGGCTTGCCATATTCGCTCTTGTACAAGTGGGATTGCAATCGTTGTACAAGATCATCGGGTAGTCGTGGCGTATCGCAGGCAACGATCACCAATAACTGGCTACTTATAAACGGCGCGGCGGCTTCCAGTCCTGCCAGTGGCCCTTGAAAGCTTCGGCGTGAGTCAGCTACCGTTGTTTCTGCAATCTTCCTGTATTGCTCGAAATTGCGATTGCAGCTTATAAGCAGCCGCCCAACCTGGGGGCGAAGGCGCTCGGCGACGTGTGCAGCCAGAGGTTCGCCGTGCCAGTCAATCAGGCCCTTGTCGCGCCCATCTACCCGTCGCCCGGCGCCGCCGGCCAGGATCAGCCCCGTAATGTCTTTTGTTGGCGCCATACTGCTGTTACCGATTCAATTGTTTTTGGCCCGCCAGTAGTTCTTACCGATGGCCGCCTGTGTGATAATCCAAGTTTACCATTGTAGTGGTCAGGCGCAGCGCTATCTAATCGCTGGCGCTATCTGTAAGTTCGTTGACACTATAGGAAATGGAAGTATATGACAGGTATTCTGGCAATCGATACCGCGACTGACGCCTGTTCAGTCGCGGTATTTGTCGATGGACAGTATCGGCAGCGGCATGAGGTCATACCCAGGCAGCATAGCCAGCGCCTTTTCGGTATGCTGCAGGAGTTGTTGCCCAGCGGGAATCTGCGCGCTCACGGTATTGAGGCTATCGCTTATGGCTGTGGCCCCGGTTCGTTTACCGGCTTGCGCATCGCCGCCAGTGCGGTACAGGGGCTGGCCTATGCCAATAGCTTGCCGGCGGTTGCTGTTTCAAGCCTGGCCTGTCAGGTCCAGACAGCGTTGCGTGTGGGAGCGGTTCATGTCGGCGATACAGTGCTCAGTACCATGGATGCCAGAATAAATGAGGTGTACGGCGCAGTGTACTCTTTTGAGCAGGGTCTGGCGGTCTTACAGCTGGGCCCCTGGGTCTGCGCTCCGGCAGAGATTCCCCCCATTCAGGAAGAGCCTCTGTGCGCAGTGGGCAGCGGCTGTCATTTTCTGGATCAATTTCCGGCGGCGGTGAGAGCGATTCTACAGCCAGGAGCAAACCACCTGCTACCCGAGGCGCGGGATCTTGTTCCCCTGGCGCTGGAGAAACTGCGACGTGGTGATACTCAATCCCCGCAACAGGTACAGCCAGTTTATATCCGCGAGGAAATATCGTGGAAGAAACTGCCGGAGCAGGGGAAACAATTGTGATCGACTGGTGCCAGGCCGTGATGTTGGCCCTGCTGCAAGGTCTCACTGAATTTTTGCCGATATCCAGCTCTGCCCACCTGGTTATCCCGTCGCTGCTGCTGGATTGGCCCGATCAGGGGCTGGCTTTTGATGTGGCTGTGCATGTGGGCACGCTATCCGCGGTGTTGCTCTACTACCGGGATGACCTTATGCGGATGGGTGATGCCTGGTTTCATTCGCTGGCGGGCGGGGGTGTCACGCAGGACAGTAGACTGGTCTGGTACCTGGGACTGGCCACCGTGCCAGCGGGCGTGGTAGGTCTGGCTGCCGGGGATTTTATAGAGGGCAGCTTACGTAACTTGCCCATAATCGCCACTACCACACTGCTCTTCGGCATCCTGTTGGGCATTGCTGATCGCGCCGCGCCGGGTGAGAAGACAGGTAAAACCCTGACCTTATCTATCGCATTGCTGATTGGGCTGGCCCAGGCCATGGCCCCCGTGCCGGGCGTGTCACGCTCCGGAGTGACAATCACGGCGGCCCTGCTGTTGGGTCTGAATCGCCAGGCGTCGGCGCGGTTTTCTTTTTTGCTGTCTATTCCCATCATCGCCAGTGCCGGTGCACTGAAGGTATGGGAATTGAGTTCCAGTGGCCTGGCGGTGGACTGGTGGACACTGGGGCTTGGTGCCGCTGTGTCCGGTATAACCGCCTACTTATGCATAGCGGTATTCCTGCGTCTGCTGGACCGTGTTGGGCTAATGCCTTTTGTCTATTATCGAATAGTGCTGGCGGCTGTTCTATTTTTACTATGGATGGTGTGAGTCGCTTTTCACCCCAGGGGTTGTATTTATGAAACACGACAAATTCAACGAGCAGCTTTGCGAGTTTCTGGCTGCGGCAACCACACCATTTCACGCTGTGGCGGAAATGGCAAAACGGTTGGAGGCAGGCGGATTTACCCGCCTGGCCGAAGATGCCGGCTGGGATTTGCAAGCCGGAGGCAAATGCTACGTGGTGCGCAATGGCAGCTCTATCGTGGCCTTTGTCGTCGGGCGTGAATCCGCCCCGGTCGAGGGTATGCGTATGGTGGGGGCTCACACCGACAGCCCCTGCCTGATGGTTAAGCCGACCCCTGAAAAGGTGCAGCAGGGGATGTTCCAACTGGGGGTCCAGGTCTATGGTGGAGCGCTGCTGAATCCCTGGTTTGACCGCGATCTTTCACTGGCGGGCCGCGTCAGTTACCAGTGTGAAGACGGGCAGCTGCGAACTGCCCTGATCGACTATCGCGACGCCATCGCCACTGTCCCCAGCCTGGCCATTCACCTGGACAAGGAAGCGAATAAGAACCGCAGCATTAATCCCCAGACGGATATCCTCCCGGTGCTGTGTCAACCGGGGGAGGGCGACAAGCTGGATTTTCGCGAGTTGCTGAAGTCACGGCTACTGGAAGAGCACCCGGATTGCGCGGTGCAAAAGGTGTTGGACTACGAATTGTCATTCTACGATACCCAGCCCGCGGCGGTGATCGGGCTGAAGCGGGAGTTTTTGGCCTCCGCTCGCCTGGACAACCTGCTTAGCTGCTTCACCGGTCTGCAGGCATTGTTGAGCGGTGATGGTGGTGTCAGCTCTCTTTTAGTCTGTAACGACCACGAGGAAGTCGGTAGCCTGTCAGCCGCCGGTGCCCAGGGCCCCTTACTCAGTTCGGTACTCAAGCGCCTGGCGGGGGATGAGCAATCCTATGCGGCGCTTACCGACCGCTCTATGATGATTTCCGCCGACAATGCGCATGGCATTCATCCCAACTATGCGGATCGGCACGACAGTAATCACGGGCCGCTGCTGAATCGGGGGCCGGTGATCAAGATTAATGCCAATCAGCGCTATGCCTCCAACAGTGAAACCACCGGGCTGTTTCGCATGCTGGCGGCAGCCGAGGACGTGCCGGTGCAATCCTTTGTGGTACGCACCGATATGGCTTGTGGCAGCACTATAGGCCCAATCACCGCAGGGGCCACGGGGGTGCGGACACTGGATATTGGCGTGCCCACTTTCGCCATGCACTCGGTGCGCGAACTCGCCGGTACTTGTGATGCGGCGGACCTTTGCCGGATATTGCAGCGCTTTTACAATTACCGGGGTCGCCTGTCAGCAGTGTGAGGCTCCCGGCGTGAAGGTGCTGCTACTGTCGGCCTACGCGGCGCAAAGCCAGCAACTGAGCCTGTTGGAGGCACAGATGGTCAGCCTCTACTCGGCGCTGGCAGCCGATTGTATCCTGTTCAATTCCACCTACAATATGGACTCTTTCCTGGCGGGCTGCAGTGCACTGCTGGATAAATTGCCGGACCGGGTACCGGGCGTCCAGGATAGCTAGTAGGCGTCAATCCCAGTATCATTGGCGCTTTTTTAGAGCAAGCGGATATTCATGGCAAAGCAACGCGTACTCACCGGTATTACCACCACCGGCACACCTCACCTGGGTAATTACGTGGGCGCCATACGCCCTTCTATCGAGGCCTCCCGCAATGAGTCCATGGACGCTTTTTTCTTTCTGGCGGACTACCACGCCCTGATCAAGTGCCAGGACCCGGCCCTGGTGCGCCAGTCCAGTAAGGAAATCGCCGCCACCTGGCTGGCCCTGGGCCTGGATACTGACAAGGCCCTGTTTTACCGCCAGTCGGATGTACCGGAAATCACCGAACTGACCTGGGTGCTTTGCTGCAATGCCGCCAAGGGCCTGATGAATCGTGCCCATGCCTACAAGGCGGTGGTGCAGGCTAATGAACAGGCGGGAGAGGATCCGGATTTTGCCGTCACCATGGGGCTGTTCAGCTATCCCGTTTTGATGGCAGCGGATATCCTGATGTTCAATGCCGGAAAAATCCCCGTGGGGCGAGACCAGATCCAGCATGTGGAAATGGCCCGCGATATCGCCCAGCGCTTCAATCACAACTTCGCCGACGTATTCACCCTGCCCGAAGCGGTGGTGGATGACAATGTGGCCGTGCTGCAGGGCCTGGACGGCCGCAAGATGAGCAAAAGCTATAACAACACCATTCCCCTGTTCCAGACGGAGAAGCAGCTGCGCAAATCCATTAACAAGATAAAGACCAATCTGCTGGAGCCCGGCGAGCCCAAGGATGCGGACGACTCTACCGTATTCCAGGTGTGGTCAGCCTTTGCATCGGCTGAAGAAATCGCACGTATGCGCAGCGAATTTGAGAACGGTATCGCCTGGGGTGAGGCCAAGAAACAATTGTTTGAGCTGGTCAATGGTGAGCTGGGCCAGGCCCGGGAGCGCTATAACGAGCTGATGGAAGACCCTGGACATATTGAAAGCGTACTGCGCAAGGGTGCAGACAGGGCGCGGGAATACAGCGCGCCGTTGATGCAAAAGGTGCGTGAAGCCGTCGGTATCTCCGCGGTGGTATAAGAATACTTAGCCCAGAATATCCAGAGCAATGGCCTCGGCCACTTTAATGCCGTCGATACCGGCGGACAATATTCCCCCAGCATAGCCTGCGCCCTCTCCGGCGGGGTATAAACCCCGGGTATTCAAGCTCTGGAAGTCGCCTCCGCGCACAATGCAAATGGGAGATGATGTGCGGGTCTCAACCCCGGTCAGGATGGAGTCACTCATGGCAAAGCCTTTTATTTTCTTTTCGAAAGCCACAATGGCCTCTCGAATGGCGGCTATGGCATAGGCCGGCAGGGCTTTCGAAAGGTCGGTGAGGGTAACCCCCGGCTGGTAGGAGGGGGTGACGCTTGCCAGCTCGGTGGAGGGCTTGCCCTGTAAAAAATCCCCGACCAACTGGGCCGGGGCATTGTAATTTTTGCCGCCCAGCTCATAGGCGAGGGCTTCCAGTTGTTGCTGCAAGTCTATACCGGCAAACACATGTTGCGGGTAATCCTGCTCCGGGGTAATGCCGACCACGATTGCTGCGTTGGCGTTGCGCTCATTGCGTGAATACTGTGACATACCATTGGTGACCACATGCCCCTCCTCGGAAGTGGCGGCGACAACCGTACCGCCCGGGCACATACAAAAACTGTAGACTGAGCGGCCATTGTCACAGTGATGTACCAGCTTATAGTCGGCCGCGCCCAGTAGCGGGTGCCCGGCCTGCTCGCCAAAGCGGGCGTGATCAATAACCGATTGGGGATGCTCGATGCGAAAGCCGATGGAAAATGGCTTGGCTTCAATATGAACCCCCTGATCGAGCAGCATCTGGAATGTATCGCGGGCGCTGTGGCCAACTGCCAGAATGATGTGATTGCCGGGCAGGGTTTCTCCGGTACTCAGGGTCAGCCCTGTCACCTGGCCATTACCCTCCTGGTCGATGTTGCGATGGATGGTTTCCACCTTCTGCTCGAAACGGATTTCACCTCCCAGGCGGATGATTTCCTCCCGTATGGCCGCTACCATTTTCACCAGTTTGAACGTGCCGATATGCGGTTTGCTGACGCTCAGGATTTCCTCTGGCGCTCCGGCTTTGACGAATTCGGTTAACACCTTGCGCCCCAGGTGTCGCTTGTCCTTTACCTGGCTATACAGTTTGCCATCGGAGAATGTGCCGGCGCCACCTTCACCAAATTGCACGTTAGATTCTGACTTCAGTTTGCGCGCGCGCCAGAAATCCCAGGTGTCTTTGGTGCGCTGCCTGACGTTCTGTCCGCGCTCCAGGACAATGGGTTTGAACCCCATCTGGGCCAGTAACAATGCCGCCAGAATGCCGCAGGGGCCGAAGCCGATTACGATAGGTCGCTGCTGGGTGCTCACCGGAAAATCGTCATTGGCCCTTGTGACAAATTGATACCGTGTGTCGGGAGTGGGGCCAACGGATGAATTGGTGGGGAGAGAGGCAAGAAGGTCGCTCTCCATGCCCTCATTCAGAACCGCATCGACTTGGTATACCAGCAGGATATTTGATTTATTGCGCGCGTCATGGCTGCGCTTGAAGACAGAAAAATCCAGTAAATCAGCCGCGTTGATCCCCAACTTGCTGACAATGGCGGCGGCCAGCTCATCATCTTCGTGATTGAGGGGCAGTTTGATTTCGTTAAGGCGTAGCATGGTGCCGTAATATAAAGGATGAGTGAGGATTGCACCACATAACCTGACATCGCTTAACCAAATGCCAATTGAGTATTAACCCCCATGGCTCTCAACTCAGATGTCAGCTTTGCCTGCTCGGCCCTGATCACAGGGCTCCACTTCTCCATTGGAGCACTTTGCTCCTGAATTTGCTGCGCCAACTCCAGCGGATCGATGTCCAGATCAAGCTGGGAAAAATCAGGTCCCAGGGTATTCGCACCCACACCGTTTTGCCATGCGGATAACATCAGATACCCATACTTGAGATGTTTGGTTAGTTGGGGATCCCCGAGCACCGTGATGCACACAGAGATTGCGTCCTTGATAAGATCCTTGCTGTGAGGGAGCTCACTTACATCGGCAACACGGCCGGGCATTGGGGCGGAGGTTTCCAAAAAGACTTTGTAGTCCTGGACAATTCCCCGGGCAGTTTCGATATCCAGTCCAGTGGCGCTGGCCCTGGTCACATCTCTGCGCAACAGGCGGTTGAACACACCCATGCCGATTACTCCTCGCTGGCCCAGCGGTCCACCAGTACGGTGACAACCAGCATTTGCATTATCAATACGTGTGCAATACTTTCTTTCCAGTCTTTCATCTCAATTCTCCAGTAATCAGTGAGGAAGTGAGACTATTAGGCGCCTAATTCGCGTGATTGGGCATGGCCGGGGGCGCCAGCAGCATGGCCGGGAGCGACACAGGGGGCTCTATTTGGCCGATCGGCGCTTTTTGTAAGGTGCTTTGCTCACTTTGATATTTTTCAGGCTCTCCGGCAGTGCCGCCTGGCTCTGGCTGATCAGTTCATGGAGCGACGCCTCCAGCGGCTGCATAAATCCCTTGTAGCTACTTGCTGATAGTACTGTATATAAACACAGTTCCACAGGTCATTTAGGGATAAATAGGGATTACTGCGCTACACTGTCCATTCGTGTTTATAATGTCAGTCTTTCAGGGTCAGGGCGCGAGCAATATGCAGGCTTCCTTCAAGATAATCGGAGTAGTAGGGCGCAGCCAGCAGAGCGGCCTGCGGGAGGTGCTGCAGCAGTTGGTGGCCCTGCTGGAGGCACGTGGTCTGGAGGTCGTGCTGGAAGACCGTTTGCGAGAGGTGCTGCCAGAGCACGGCCAGCGGCTGGCTACCCGCGATGAAATCGGCCAGGAGACCGATCTGATCATCGTGGTGGGTGGTGACGGCAGCCTGCTCAGCGCCGCGCGCACTCTGGCCAAGTACGAGACGCCGGTACTGGGCGTCAATAGAGGACGGCTCGGTTTTCTTACGGATATCACCCCGGATGAGATGGCCCGCGAGATACCTCCTGTTTTGGAGGGGAATTTTGAGCGCGAGAGCCGCTTTCTGCTGGATGCCGATGTGAGGCGCGATGGTGTGGTGGTGGGGCGGGCCGACGCACTCAATGATGTGGTCGTCAATTCCGGTACCTCGGCCCAGATGATCGAGTTTGAGCTGTATATCAACGATACTTTTGTTTACCGGCAGCGGGCGGACGGTCTGATAGTATCGACCCCGACAGGCTCCACCGCCTACTCCCTGTCCGGGGGCGGGCCCATCATGCACCCTACCCTTGATGCCATGTTGCTGGTGCCCATGTTCCCCCACGCCCTGAGCAGCCGCCCGATTGTGGTGGACGGCGACTCGCAGATCCGGGTGGATATCCTGGAGCGCAACCGCATTCACCCACCGGTTACCTGTGACGGGCAGGTGAATATGACCGCACGACCGGGAGATTCGGTGCATATCAGCAAGAAACCCCACCGGTTGACCTTACTGCACCCGGTGGGTCACAGTTTTTATGCCAGTTGCAGGGACAAACTGCACTGGGGCGACGCCCTGGTCAATTGATGTCGGATCTTCATGAAGCCCTCAGCGTCAATGTTGAGGAGGACCTGCTGCCGTTGAGCGTGCTACTGCACCAGCGCGGTGTGGCGCACCGGATATTTGAGGAGAGCGGTCGCCAGGTGGTTGTGGTGCAACATGCGGAACAGGCGCAGCTGGTGGCCGCCCTGTATCGGGACTGGCGTGCGGGCAAGCTGCGGATTGAACTGGCGGGTAAGGCGCAGCGAACACCACAGGAAAGTACACTGCGCTGGCGCAGCGCTCCCGTTACCGTGGCCTTGATATTGCTGAGTATTGGTGGGTTTTTGCTGATTTACCTGCATGCCCCCATGGATTGGTTGGCCTACCTGACCTTCACCCCCTTCCAGATAGTCGGTGGCGAGCCCGTATTCGGCAATATCGATGGCCAGTACTGGCGCTTGATTACTCCGGTTTTTTTACATTTCGGCTGGCTCCATATTGTGTTCAATAGTCTGTGGATGTGGGAACTGGGCGCCAAAGTGGAGCGGGTGGTAGGGCTGCTGAATATGGCCTTATTGTTTCTGGTTATTGCACTGGTATCCAACGCCAGCCAGTTTATTTTCAGCGGTGCCGGCATATTCGGCGGGATGTCCGGCGTGGTGTATGGCCTGCTGGGGTTTTCCTGGGTGGCGCCCCTGTTTCAACCACAATGGCGCATACAACCCATGCCCACCCTTATGTTGTTTATGATCGGCTGGTTGGTGGTGTGCATGGTGGGACTGGTGCAGGTGCTTGGTTTTGGCGCCATTGCCAATGCCGCCCACCTGGGTGGTTTGCTGTGCGGGTGTGGCCTGGGTGCGGCCTTTGGCCTGCTATCGCGCCTGGCCGACGACAAAGGCTGAGTAGCATGGGTATAATCCCCACCCTGAAACACCGGAACACCGGAATAGTCCATGGATTACCAGCAGTTGATCGATACCCTGTCCCCTGAGATATACCAGAGCCTCAAGCGTTCGCTGGAGGTGGGGAAATGGCCGGACGGTAAACCCCTGACAGGGGAGCAGCGGCGCAATACCATGGCGGCCATTATCGCCTGGGGAGAAAAGCACCTGCCTGAGAAGGAGCGG
This sequence comes from Gammaproteobacteria bacterium, assembly GCA_003646415.1. Taxonomy (GTDB): domain Bacteria; phylum Pseudomonadota; class Gammaproteobacteria; order Pseudomonadales; family Halieaceae; genus JBALVO01. The sequence continues at coordinate 47,599 of QNFS01000001.1, read as the reverse complement.
GTGGGCTATATCGACAAAGGCCATAAAGCCGGTGGCAGCTGTGATGATCCAGAGGAAACAACCCTCAGCTGGAAATAGGAGAACACCGTGGGCGATATATTGGCATCCGGCACGGTACGCAAAATGCGCACCAGCCTGGAAGATCCGGTGCAGTACACCATGCTGCTGGGCGGGCACGAGATACCCCTGAACCAGTACCTGGGCCGGCAACTACAGCTGGATTACCAGGGGGTGATCAACTGCGTTCACTGCGACCGTAAAACCAACAAGAGCTTTAACCAGGGTTACTGTTATCCTTGTTTCAGGCGTCTGGCCCAATGCGACAGCTGTATTATCAGCCCCGAAAAGTGCCACTATGCGGCGGGCACCTGCCGCGAACCCCAGTGGGGCGAAGAACACTGCATGATTGATCACTTTGTCTACCTGGCGAACACCTCCGGCCTCAAGGTGGGTATCACCCGGGGCAGCCAGGTGCCGACCCGCTGGATGGACCAGGGCGCCTCACAGGCTCAGGCGATCTTCCGTGTAAGCTCTCGCCTGCATTCGGGTCTGGTGGAAGTGGTGTTCAAGAATCATGTCGCTGACAAGACCCATTGGCAGGCTATGCTAAAGGGGCCGGCGCAGCCGCGGGATCTGGAGGAGGCGCGCTGTCAGTTGATGGAGGCATGCGCTGTTGATATTGAGCAGCTGCGACAACAACAGGGTTTACAGGCAATCACTGTGCTGGAAGGAGAGCCACAGACCTGTATCTCCTATCCGGTGCTGGAGTACCCTGTCAAAGTGAAATCCGTCAACCTGGACAAGACCCCCGGTGTCAGGGGCACCCTGATGGGTATCAAGGGGCAATATTTGATCTTTGATACCGGGGTAATCAATATGCGCAAATACGGCGGCTACCAGCTGTCGCTAACTCTGAACTAACGGACTGAACTGAGTACAACCATGAAAGACGCCAAACCGGAAACGATCTATCTCAAGGATTACCGGCGCCCAGCCTATTTGATCAATCGGACTGAACTACACTTTGAGCTGTACGAAGATTATGCTGTGGTATCTTCGCGCCTGCACCTGCTGCGCGACCCCAGCGTGGCGCAGGACGAATCACTGGAGCTGCACGGCCAGGACCTGGAGCTGCTGGCGATAGCGGTTGACACGGAGGAACTGGTTGAAGACCAGTATGTGGTCAGTGCTGATTCATTGCTGATCCACAATGTGCCGGAGCAGTGCGTACTGGCCTGCAAGACGCGCATACGCCCCCAGGACAACACGTCCCTGGAAGGCCTGTACAAGTCGCATACCCTATTTTGCACGCAATGTGAGGCAGAGGGCTTTCGGAAAATCACCTATTACCTGGACCGGCCCGATGTGATGTCGGTATTCACCGTGACTATCGAAGCGCAGCAGAGTCGCTATCCTGTATTGCTCAGCAACGGCAACCTCATAGACAGTGAGCAACTCGAAGGCGGGCGGCACCGGATTACCTGGCATGACCCGTTCCCCAAGCCCGCTTATCTTTTTGCCCTTGTTGCCGGTGACCTGGCGCATATCGAGGATAATTTCACGACCAGTGGTGGCCGGGATGTTTGCCTGCGTATTTATGTCGATAAGAAAGACATTGGCAAGTGTGACCACGCCATGCTCTCCCTTGTGAAATCCATGCGCTGGGATGAGGAGGCATACGGGCGGGAATACGATTTGGATATTTTCAATATTGTCGCCGTGGACGACTTCAATATGGGGGCGATGGAAAATAAGAGCTTGAATATCTTTAATACGTCCTGTGTTCTTTGCAGCCCGGAGACGACCACCGACATAGGTTTTCAGCGCGTGGAGGCGATTGTCGCGCACGAATATTTTCATAACTGGAGCGGTAACCGGGTCACCTGCCGGGACTGGTTTCAACTCAGCTTGAAAGAGGGCTTTACCGTTTTTCGTGATGCACAATTCTCGGCTGATATGGGGTCGAGCGCGGTGAAGCGCGTGGAGGATGCGACCCTCATGCGCACCGTACAGTTTGCCGAGGATGCCGGGCCCATGGCCCATTCTGTACGTCCGGACTCCTTTATGGAGATCAATAATTTTTACACTATGACCGTGTATGAAAAAGGTGCGGAAATAGTACGCATGATACACACTCTGCTGGGCGCGGAGGCGTTCCGCAAGGGCTCAGATTTGTACTTTGAGCGCCACGATGGGCAGGCGGTAACCTGTGAGGACTTTGTGCTGGCGATGGAGGATGCCGGCGGCGTGGACCTCGGGCAATTCCGCAACTGGTATTCCTATGCGGGGACCCCGCTGCTGCGGGTACGTGATGAGTACGATGCCGACATACAGCAATACCGCCTGCATATAGAGCAGTCCTGTCCGGCCACACCGGGGCAGGCTTCGAAGCCGTCGTTTGTGATCCCCCTGGCCATGGGCTTGTTGGGTGAGGCGGGCAATTTGCCCTTGTGCCTGGCTGATGCCAAGCCCGATGCAGAAACCCCGGATAATACCCACACCGTGTTGACTGTGGACCAGCCCAGGCAGACCTTTGTGTTTGAAGGGGTAGGGGAGCGTCCGGTGCCATCCTTGCTGCGGGGTTTCTCCGCCCCGGTGCGCCTGGATTACGACTACAGCAAACGTGATTTGTGTGCCCTGATGAGCCATGACGACGATGGCTTTGTGCGCTGGGATAGCGCCCAGGCACTGGCCATCCGTGTCATTCATGAGGTACAGCGGCAAATACAGGAGGGTGTGCCGGTTAGCGTGGACCCGCTGTTAGTGGATGCCTGTGGCAACCTGTTGGCGGATGAATCGCTGGACGGTGCAATGGTGGCGGACATGCTGGTGTTACCGGGAGAAAATTACCTTGCGGAGTTGGCCAGCCAGGCGGGTGGTGCCGATGTCGACACCATCCATCAGGCCAGGAATGCCGTGCAGGTGGCGATCGGCCAGGCCCTGCCCGACACCTTTTTGGCGACCTACCAACGGCTGGCCAGTGATCGGGTTTATGCGCCTGATGCCACGCAGATTGCCGCCCGTAGTCTGCGCAATACCTGCCTGGAATTTTTGGCCAGTGCGGATACGGGCGGGATAGAACTGGCGTCAGAACAGTTCAGCGCGGCCGGCAATATGACTGAACGCCTGGGCGCACTCAAAGTGATTGCCGTTTACGGTGACACTGTTGTTCGCGATAAAACCCTCGATATGTTCTATCGGGATTGGCGCCATGAGACTTTGGTAGTTAATCAGTGGTTCCAGGTGCAGGCCATGATTCCCGATGCCGGGGCATTGACACGGGTACAGGGGCTGATGTCCCATGCGGATTTTGACCTGCGCAATCCCAACAAGGTGCGCGCCCTGGTGGGCATCTTCGCCAACCAGAATCCTGTCAATTTCCACCGCATGGACGGCGAGGGTTATCGCTTTCTGGCCGATATCGTCGGCGACCTGAACAGTATTAATCCACAGATCGCCTCCCGGTTGCTGGTGCCCCTGACCAAGTGGCGTAACTACACGGGCAGGGCAGAGCTGATGCGCGCCCAACTGGAGCGGCTGGCGGACTTGCCGGATTTATCCGCTGATATTTTTGAAGTGGTTACCAAATCCCTGCAGTAATAAGCCCCTGCTGTACAGTGAGCAAGGGGCCTGTTCAGGCAGCACCATACAGTTGCAAGGTTTGTGCATTTTGCCCGGCGGTATTGTGATGCTGGCGGCGTAGTCTGCGTGCAGCTTCGCCCAGGGCTGTTCCGTCCCAGTTGCTACTTGTGCTGCCGTAAAGACTCGTGTCGAGCGCAGCCAGTGCTGAAGTGAGCTCCCGATCGGCAAATGCCGCCGCGACCTGGCTCAGGGAAACCACCGTTGCCTCTGGTAATAACGCGGCCGCCCAATCGATAACAGCCCCTCTCGCGCGCAGGGCGCTACCGCTGGTGCAGGCGGCCAGCAGTTGCTTGAAGGTAGTCTTTTCTGCGGGGTTGCCCAACCTGGCTGCTTGTATGGGTTTGAGTTTGCGGCGCGACCACAGCAGGTAGGCAAGGGTGAGTATCCAGCCCATGCTGCTGACGGCACTTAGTATCTGCCACTGCCTGCTGTCACCGGAAGCGCTTGCCTCAGGGGGGACAATAGTAGTGCCTGTGTCGATCTCAATTTCAGGTGCCGCCACCAGGGTAGTGCTGGTGGCGGGATCCGCGGCGGCGACGGTGATTTCGCGGCCGGGCAGGACAGCATAGCGCACTGCTCCGGACTCGATATCCCACCAGGGAATGCGGATCCGGGGGATAGTCCAGGTGCCGGCGCGGGTGGGCACCACCGCGGTGCTGTCCTGGCGTGATCCCAGCAGGCCTGTGGCCATCTCCACATCGTTGATTACCGGCTGGTCCGGATAGTATTTTATGCCCTCTGTCGCCGGGAACATCACCGGAGGCAATTGGGCGCCTTGTAAACCCTCCCCCAGAATACGGATGGTGCGGGTAGCGGATTCACCCGCACGCAATTGCTCCGGTGCTGTGGACCAGCTTTCCTCCAGTGTCAGGTTGCGGGCGGGCAGCCATGTACCAGCCGGAAATGTATCCGGGCGCGGCAGCACCTCAATAGTCAGCGGTTCAGTAGTGCGACGCAATTGGCGGCCACCGCCGTTCAGGTCGAAGAAACCGCGACGGGCCTGGCCTTCGCGGGCGGAGAAGGTTTGTGAGGGAATTTCCAGGGTGCCACTGTGTTCCGGGAAGATAGCGTAGCGCACCTCGTGCACCAACCAGGGCCGGCCGTCGATTGTGCGCTGGAAAGAGTGTTGCTCCAGTGGTTTCACAAATGCGTTATCCATCTGTAACTCGGTAATGCTGCGTCCGTCCAGGTTGACTGCCTGCTGTACTCGCAGTGTCAGGATTACCTGGCCCTGTACATAAACAGTGTCGCTGTCCACTTCTGCCTCGAACAACACGGTCTGGCCACCGCCGATTGAATCGGGGGCGGGGCTGACGGACACCAGTAGCAGTTTGGTAGCGCTCTGTCCCACACGCATCGGAGGAATTTTTAGTGTCCCTTCTCTGCGGGGCATGATATCTATCAGCAGTTGTTTGGTGTGGCTGCGACGGCCGTTGGTAATACTGGTATTGCTGTTGGTGGCGCGCTGCAAAATTTCAAAGTCCGCCAGCAGCGGGCGCAGGTCTGTGCTGTTTAACTCCTCGTTTCCTGTGACGGTAATGGTGAGTCGCAGGGTGTCGCCCATGGCGACCCGGTCACGATCGAGACTGGCGTTAACTGCCGCATAACTGGCTGAGCTGCCCAGAATCAGGGCCAGTGTGCACAGGGCAGCTAGTGCTCGCTGCACTGCTTTACCAATAGATTTCATCATCTTTCCTGTTTCCCTGCTCTTGCCGCTGGCGGCTTTCATAGCGGAATTTCTCGCGCAACAGGCCGGAGGGGTCGTCGGGCACCCGCCGCAGCCACTGTTCCATGGCCTGGTCACGCTCCTGCTCCTGTGGGTCGGCCAGAGTGGCTTCCGCCTGTTGCTCCTGCTCCCCCTCGCCCGGTTCGTCCTGTTGTGGCTCGCTCTGTTGTTGTTCCTGATTGTTTTGTTGGTCTTCGTTGCCGGACTCGCTGTCGCATTCCTGCGGATCCTGATTTTCATCCTGCTGCTGCTCGTCTTTGTCCTGCTCCGACTCCGATTCCGACTCCTGGTCAGACTGCTGCTGATCGCCCTGTTGCTGGTCCTGATTCTGCTCCTGATCCTCGTTTTTCTGGTCCTTGTCTTGCTCTTGTTGCTGTTCCTGTTGCTCTTGCTGATCCTTCAGTTGCTTAAGCAGTTCCAGGTTTTCCCGGGCGTCCGCCTGGTCGGGATCCAGTGCCAGTGATTCTTCATAAGCGGAGATAGCATCGTCCAACTCGCCGCTACGGGCCAGGGCATTGCCACGGTTGTACCAACCACTGGCGCTGTTATTTCCTGAAAAATGCCCAGTGGCCGCCTTGAAGTCGCCGCTGCGATAAGCGGCTGTGCCGGCCCAGTCCTGATTCTCGAACAGTGCGGCGGCAGCTTCGTTATCGCCTCGCTGCAGGGCGCGCTGGCCCTGTTGATCATCTGTGAGCCACAGGTTGTCCCAGCTTTGGGCGTGGGCTGGCTGGGGCTGTGTGACAAATAGCAGGGGTAGGAGACACAGTAGCCAACCGCGGCGAAACAGGCCAAGCACCAGGGGCAGTAGCACTAAAATGAACCAATAGCCCTGATCGTCCCAGGTGTCAGCGGTGCGATCAAGAGTCAGTGTAAGCTCGCCGTCAGGCAGTGTTGTCTCAGTCAGCAGGTAGTCCAGATCGCTATCGTCGATCTGCATGCGCATATACCTGCCGCCGCTGGCTGTGGCCATGCCGCGCAGGTTTTCTTCATCCAGAGACGGCATCACGATAGTGCCCGCCTTGTCTTTAAGAAAGCTGCCGCGGGGCAGGGGAATAGGGGCGCCGGTCGCAGTGCCCACGCCCATAATAGCCAGGTGTGCGCCTGTTCCCTTGAGAGCTTTTACAATTCCCTTGCGATCCTTGTCCGTCACGCCGTCGGTCACCAGCAGGATTTTACCCTGGCGAATGCCGGCGGAATGCAGTAGTTCCACTGCCTGCGCCACCGCAGCAACAGCATCACTGCCTGCTACGGGCATCATGTCCGGGTGCAGTGCGGGTAACAGGTTGGCGATAGTGGGGGTGTCATCGGTCAGGGGGGTTACAATATGGGCGTCACCGGCGTAGGCGATAAGACCGGTTTGGCCCTCTCTGCGCTGCTCCAGCAAATCGAGTAATTTCTGCCGTGCCCGGTCCAGTCGAGAGGGAACGATGTCTCCCGACTTCATGGAATAGCTGAGATCCAGTGCCAGCACCAGGGCATCCTGCTTCTGGTGTATTGGCTGGGGAATCTTCTGCCAGCTCGGTCCAGTGGCTGCGAAGACGGCCACAATCCAGCCGACAAATATCAAAGGCAGGAAGTTGCTGCTGCGTGGCCCCGCGCGCTCGCCAACCAGATGCGCCAGTAGTTCCGGTGCGATTACATCACTCCAGCCACCGCTGCGGCCGCGCTGTCGCCATAGCAGTAGCATCAGAATCAGTGCGGGAACAAGACTCCACAGCCACTCTGGCCGCATCAGGTGTAATTCTGTCACAGGCCCTCCCGCAGCGCTTGTGTGTTTCGTTTAGTGATGCGCCAATCAGCGGATCTCCAGCAGTGTCGCAGGGCCAGTAAAAAGCTGAGCAGCAGTGCCAGTAGCAGCGGCAGGTAGCCCAGCGCCTGGCGCGGACGGTAGGTGGCCGTTTCCTGCTCCACTGGCTCTAACTGGTCCAGCAACTGATAGATATTGGCCAGTTCCTGGGGGTCGTGGGCCCGAAAATACTGTCCCCCGGTTGTCTTTGCAATTTCTTGCAGGCCCGCTTCATCCAGCTCTGTTGAGGGGTTGACCTTACGGCTACCGAAACTGGAGCCGAATAAGCCGGGCAGGGTCATTTCATCTGCGCCAATACCAATCGTATAGATGCGGATGCCGAGGTTCGCTGCCAATTTGGCGGCGTCCAGGGGTTGTACAGAGCTGGCGGTATCCTGCCCGTCGGTCAGCAGGATCAATACCCGGCTTTGGGCGGGGCGCTCCTTGAGACGTTTCACCGCCAGGCCAATGGCATCGCCTATGGCGGTCTCCTGGCCGGCAAAACCTATCCGGGCTTCCAGCAGGAAGCGCTTGACGGTAGCCGTGTCAAAGCTCAGTGGCGACTGCACATAGGCGTTAGTGCCAAACAGAATCAACCCCAGACGATCGCCCGTGCGGCGCTCGATGAACTGGGCGCCCAGCTGCCTGACGGCGTCGATACGCCGGGCCACAGTCTGCCCGAGCTGCATATCCTCGATACGCATGGAACCGGAAATATCCACCGCCAGCATGAGGTCGCGGCCGCTGTTGGGCAGCTCTATTGGCTCTCCGATCCATACGGGCCGGGCTGCCGCCACAAGTAACAGCAACCAAAGCAGCCATAGTGAAAGGGTGGGTATTGTCCCGCTGGCGCTGGTGTGTGTCTGCTGGGACTCGCTGAGCTGTTGCCACTCGTCAAAAAAGGGTGCGCGCAGTGCCGGGTCCTGGCTGCGGGCCGGAGTCGCCAGGCGATGCACCAGCCAGGGCAGGGGCGCCAGTACCAACATCCAGGGCCACAGCCATTCGATCATCGCGCCGCCTCGTGTCGCCTGATCCATCGTTGCGCTGCCCGGTGCATCTGCTCCATATCCATATCCGGGCAGGCTTTGCTGTAGGCTGCGGTTACGAACCCGGGCTGAAATTGCTCTGTGCTATTCATCCTGCTATTTAGAAATGTGAGCCATTTTTCGCCGCTGCTGGCGGCAACCTCGCGGCGTGGATAGCTGCGCAGCGCGACGCTCTTTAACAGCGCATTGGTTCGCGCCACATACTGGCTGGCATCCTTTTCTGCCAGGTATTGTTGACGCAGGGTCTGCAATTGGGCCAGACCCTGACGTCGATAGGCGTTAGCGCGATAGTGTTTGACCAGGGCATAACCCAGGCCCACCACGCAGAGCACGGTAAGAGCGATTAACAGCCACCAGCCCGGGGCCAATGGCCACCAGCTGATTGGCCCGGGTTCCCGCAGGGGGTGCAAGCTGGCCAGTGCTTCCTGGGGGTTCACTGGCGCGGATCCCCGTAAAATTGTTGCAGCAGGGTGAAGGGTGCCTGGTCGGTGGTGGCCTGCAGCATGGGAATTCCCAGGCGCAGTAAATCCTGGGACAACAAGTCCCTGTGCCGCTGGAAACGCTGCTGATAGATACTCCGCAGCTTTTTATCCGCCGTGTGCAGTTCACTGCGCGCACTACCGTCAGTTACCGCGTATTTGCCTGCCCGGGGCAACTTTGATTCCATCGGGTCGCTGCATGCCACAGCGGTGAGCTCTGTGTGCTGTGCCAATTGGAACAGGTGCTCCCTGGCATGCTCACGGGAGGCGCCGTGAAAATCACTGACCAGGAACAGGCTGCTCCCGGGGCGCGCAATTCTGCGCAGATTCGACAGCATATCGGCAAAGCTGTCCGGTGCGCTGGCGTTGGCCAGGGGCAGGGCGTGATTATAGCCGGCAATCTGGGACAATAGCGCCAACACGGTTTTGCGGCTGCGCCGCGGGCGGATTTCCCGATGCTCTGCGCCGTTGAATACCAGCCCGCCAACACGGTCGCCCGCATCCAGGGCGCTCCAGGCAATCAGGCTGGCCAATTGCGCTGCCAGCACTGATTTAAAACAGTGGCTGGAGCCGAAAAACATACCATTGCGCTGGTCTACCACCACCAGCACCGGCCGCTCGCGTTCCTCGCGAAATAATTTGGTATGGGCACTGCCTGTTCTGGCGGTCACCCGCCAGTCTATGGTGCGGATGTCATCGCCGGGCTGGTAGCTGCGCACTTCCTCGAAATCGATACCCCGTCCGCGGAAGTTTGACTTGTTGGGACCTGCCAGGGCGCTGAGGGCCCTGTTCTTTCGTGCCAACCGCAGCTGCCTCGCGGGAAAACGCAGGGCAATCAGCTCATTGAGGTCCGCATAAGCACCCCGGGCCGGTAATGTGATGTCCGCCATCGGCAAGTGTACCTAGCCTACCGGCACCAGGGCCAGCAGTTCCTGAATGACCTGGTCCGGTGTCACGCCGTTGGCTTCCGCCTCGAAAGTGAGTAACAGGCGGTGGCGTAACACATCCGCCGCCATGGCTTGAACGTCATCCGGGCTGACAAAATCCTGCCCCTTCAGCCAGGCGTGTGCGCGGGAGCAGCGGTCCAGCGCAATGGTCGCCCGGGGGCTGCCACCGTATTCAATCCAGCTGGCCAGTTGTTCGCTATAGCGCTCAGGGGAGCGTGTGGCGATCACCAGTTGTATCATGTATTGCTCCACCGGCGCGGACATATGCAGGGCCAGTGCTTCCTGCCGTGCGGCGAACACCGTCTCCTGCTTGAGTCGTGCCGGCGGTGTACCGCTTGCCTGCCCGGCTTCGGCCCGGGTAAGCCTGAGAATCTCTGCCTCGGCGGCGGCGTCCGGATAGTCTACGTTAACGTGTAATAAGAAGCGGTCGAGCTGTGCCTCGGGCAGAGGATAGGTGCCCTCCTGCTCAATCGGGTTCTGCGTTGCCATCACCAGGAACAGGTCCGGCAAGCCATAGGTCTCGCTACCGACACTGACCTGGCGTTCCGCCATGGCTTCCAACAGGGCCGATTGCACTTTGGCCGGTGCCCGATTGACCTCATCGGCAAGCACGAGGTTGTGAAAAATCGGGCCTTTCTGAAAGTGAAAACTAGCCTCCTGGGGGCGGTAAATCTCCGTGCCGGTGACATCGCCGGGCAACAGGTCCGGTGTGAACTGGATGCGGTGAAAACTGCCCTCCAGCCCCTCCGCCAGGGATTTAACGGCCCGCGTCTTGGCCAGGCCGGGGGCGCCTTCCACCAACAGGTGGCCATCTGCCAGCAGGGCGATAATGAGTCGTTGTACCAGATGGGACTGGCCTATGATCTGGCTGCCAAGCCAGTCTTCCAGTGCTCTTATGTCTGCGCTTGCCACGCGGTCTCCTGTATCACTTGATGAAATTACTGTTATGCCTGATGTTGCTATCGTGCCGCCTGTTTTAGTCAAGCGGGAGCCTCAAAAAAGCTCGCATTGTAGCGAAACTTCGGGGTTCGTCCAGTCCTGTGGTGAAATCATTGGAAAAGAGCTGCATTTGTGACTTTTCCAGGGTTGAAAAGTTCCAATCTACAGTAAATTTCCCTCGGTTTGAGCTAGACTTATAAACGACATGCAGCGGGGTCATCGAGCCCTTTTGAAAACTATAGAAAGGAATCATTAGATGGCCTGGAATACATTGAAGGAGAGTTTGCTGTCAGAACTGGCACAGCGCATTGATGATCGTGCAGAGCCATCAGACAGGCAGTCACTACACAACTTGTCCTCAGCCTTTTTCAGCCGCTTTCCCGCGGAGGATATGCACGGCCGTTCGGTGGAGAACCTCTATGGCTGTCTCTATGGCCTGTTGCGATTTATGCTCAAGTGGCCTGACATCGAGCCGAAAATCCACTTTTTCAATCCGGAGATCCAAAGCCACGGCTGGGAGAGCAAGTACACAACGCTCACGATTCTTTGTACTGGCATACCGTTTACCACGGCCTCCGTGCGTGGTGAATTGAACCGGCGCAATTTACGCGTCCATACCATTGCCAGTTCAAACCTGACAGTCACCCGTGATCCTCAGGGTAATCTGGAAGCTGTCCTGCCCAGTGACAACGGCGATCGTACCTCAGCTCCCGGTGAGGCACTGCTGTTTTTTGAGATCGGCAGACACTCCAACCCGCAAGAGCTGGAAGAGTTGCGCGATACCCTGGCTGATATCCTGGGAGAAGCCTCAGCGGTGGTGGCCGATTATCCTGCTATCTGTGAGCGCATGCACGATGTAATCACGGCCATTGGCGCCAGTGAATGTGTGGCGCAAGATTACCGGGATGAGGCGGCGGCCTTCATCGATTGGATGGAGCACGACAATATGACAATGCTCGGCTACGAGTATCTGCAAGTGAAGCGTTCCGGCTCATCCGTGAGTGCCAAGGTGGACAAAAAGAAGAGTCTGGGCCTGCTGAGCCATCGTAAAACAAGAGGCGTGCAGGATTTAGAGGCTGACCTGAAAAACATGCCCCTGGAGCAATTGCACAAAAAACAGTTGAGTTTCTCCAAATCGCGGGTGCGCTCCAGGGTGCACCGCCTCACCTATCCCGATTACGTGGTGGTAAAGGTTTATAGCAAGGCCGGTGAGGTAGTGGGTCAGCACCGTTTTATCGGGCTGTACACATCGTCGGTCTACACCATGGATCCGCGATTGATTCCCATCCTGCGCCGCAAGGTGGAGCAGATCCTGGAATTGTCAAATATGGAGTGGGCGGCACACGAGAGCAGGGAATTGGCCCGTGTGGTTGAGGTCTTCCCCAGGGATGAACTATTTCAGTCCAGCGTGATGGAGTTGTACGAGACAGTGAATACGGTCAATCGTATCCAGGAGCGCCGGCAGACGCGCCTTTTTGTGCGCAAGGATGTGCACGGCAAGTTCGTTAACTGCATCGTTTACATCCCCAAGGACCGTTACACAACCGAACAGCGGCAAAAGATGGAGAATATCCTCACCGCCGCCTTCCACGCCGAGGAATCGGAATTTACCACACACTTCTCGGAATCCATTCTGGTGCGCTGCCACTTTGTACTGAGAGTAGACCCGGCGATTCCATTGGAATTTGAAGTCAGTGAAATCGAGGATCAGATCGTGCAGGCCACACTGGCATGGGAAGACCGGCTACGGTTGCGACTGGTGGAGGAATTTGGAGAAGAACGCGGGGAACAATACGTCCGGGATCTCGGTGCGGGTTTTCCCCCGGGTTACCGGGACGATTTCGACGCCAGGGTAGGGGTGTTGGATATCAAGAAGATCCTCCGCTTGATGCAAGGCGAAGAGCTGGCCATGAGCCTCTATCGCCTGGTGGAGGAGGGTGATGATATGTTGCGTTTGCGCCTCTACCACAAAGGGCAAAGCCTGCCTTTGTCGGATGTGTTGCCCATCCTGGAAAACCTTGGTCTGCGTGTGGTCACAGAGCGGCCCTATGGTATTCGAGCCAGCGGTGGCGAAGTTTATTGGGTGCAGGAATTCAGTCTCATCTACGCCCTGTCACACAATATCGATATGGATAAGGTGAAAGACGAATTTGAAGATGCCTTCTCACGTATCTGGTTTGGGGAGGCGGAAAGTGATTCCTTTAATCGCCTGTTGATTGGTACTCGCCTGAGCTGGCGGGAGATTGCGCTGCTGCGCGCCTATGCCCGTTACCTGCGGCAGGTGCGATTTCCATACAGCGTGGAGTATATCGCCGAGACCATGGCCAATCACCTGCATATCACGGCCTCTGTTGTCGAGTTGTTCCTGACACGGTTTTCACCCGTATTTGACGGGGATGAAGATTGGCGCGAACAGCGAGAGCTGTCGGTGGAAGAAGGTATTATGGATGCCCTGGAAGAAGTGCAGAACCTGGGCGAGGACCGCATCATTCGCCAGTTTGTGAAAGTGATCAAGGCGACATTACGCACCAACTTCTTTCAGGAGACAGACGAAGGCTCTCTCAAGCCCTATTTCTCCTTCAAGTTGCGACCGTCGGCTATCCCCAATATTCCCCAGCCTGTGCCCATGTACGAAATTTTTGTCTACTCGCCCCGGGTCGAGGGTGTACACCTGCGTGGTGGCAGGGTCGCCAGGGGCGGGCTGCGCTGGTCTGACCGACAGGAGGATTTTCGCACCGAGGTGCTGGGCCTGGTTAAGGCGCAACAGGTAAAGAATGCCGTTATTGTGCCGGTTGGAGCCAAAGGCGGCTTCGTCGCCAGGCAATTGCGGCCGGAGATGTCCCGGGAAGAAGTGCAGGAGGAGGGTATAGCCTGCTATAAGCTGTTTATCCGCGCCCTGCTGGATATCACCGATAATCGCAGTGAAACGGGGATAGTGCGGCCCCAACAGGTCGTCACCAAGGACGATGAGGATCCCTACCTGGTGGTAGCCGCGGATAAGGGTACGGCGACATTCTCCGATATCGCCAATGCGATTTCCGCGGAATACAACTTCTGGTTGGGGGATGCCTTCGCCTCAGGTGGCAGCGCAGGTTATGACCACAAGAAAATGGGCATCACTGCACGCGGCGCCTGGATTTCCGTGCAGCGTCATTTTCGCGAGATGGATATAAATATCCAGAATACGGATTTCACCGTGGTGGGAATCGGCGACATGGCAGGCGATGTGTTCGGCAATGGTATGCTACTGTCCCGGCATATTCGGCTACTGGCCGCGTTCAACCATATGCACATCTTTGTCGATCCCGACCCGGACGCCGCTGCCAGCTTTGCGGAGCGCGAGCGTCTGTTCCAGTTACCGCGCTCCAATTGGTCGGACTACAAGCAGGAGCTTATCTCCGCCGGTGGCGGTATTTTCAAGCGAGCGGCCAAGTCCATCACCCTGTCACCACAGATGAAGGAATGCTTTGATATCGAAGTGGACCATCTCACGCCAACAGAGTTGATCTCCCACCTCCTGCGAGCTCGGGTGGATTTGTTGTGGAATGGCGGGATTGGAACCTACGTGAAATCCAGTTTGGAATCCCACACGGATGTAGGCGATAAAGCCAATGATGCCCTGCGGGTGAATGCCAGGGAGTTGCGCTGTCGCGTTATCGGAGAGGGCGGCAACCTGGGCATCACCCAGTTGGCCCGGGTGGAATATGGACTCAATGGCGGTTGCTCCTATACAGACTTTATTGACAATGCGGGCGGTGTCGATTGTTCGGATCATGAAGTGAATATCAAGATCCTGTTAAATGCGGTCGTGGCCCGTGGTGACCTGACCGAAAAACACCGCAATGCCCTGCTGGAGGAGATGACCGACAGTGTGTCTGAGCTGGTACTGGCCAATAACTATCACCAGGTGCAGGCCATCAGCCTGGTGGAGTTCCAGGCGGAGGAACGCAGTGGCGAGTACCAACGATTTATCAAGATCTTTGAGGAGTCGGGGCGGCTGGACCGGTCACTGGAGTTCCTGCCTTCTGACGAAGAAATCCTGGAGCGGCGGGTGCAGGGTAAAACACTGACCCGACCAGAACTTTCAGTGCTCGTGTCATACAGCAAGGCGGCACTGAAGGAACTATTGATGGAATCTGATCTGGGGCAGGACCCTTATCTGGCGAACGCAGTCAAGACCGCGTTCCCACCGCGCCTGATCGAGCAGTATAACGAGGAAATACTGGAGCATCGCCTGCACCGGGAAATCATGGCGACCCAGATTGCCAATGATATTGTCAATCGTATGGGGCTAAATTTTGTGATGCGCCAGGAAAAAGCCACTGGGGCGCCGGTAGCCGATGTGGCGCGAGCCTATACCGTGGTAATGGAGATTTACCGACTGCCCGGCCTGTGGTCGGATATAGAAGCGCTGGATCATAAAGTGCCTTCCGGGGTGCAGATGGAAATGATGCTAAACCTGATGCGCCTGGTCAAGCGCGCTACACGGTGGTTTTTGCGTAATCGGCGACACCATTTGTCACCCACAGATGTTATTGCCGAATTCAGTGGCGGTCTGGAGCAGTTGCGCCAGGAGTACCAGGGAGTATTGCGCGGGCGTGCGGCGGAGCAATTCCAGGTCTTGTATGACCACTATATCGATGCAGGTGTTAACGAGAAGTTGGCCGGGGAGGTGGCGAGCGCCCACCATGGCTATACCGCTTTGGGTATCATCCAGTCGGCGGTGGAAACCGATGCGCCATTGATGGATGTGGCCAAACTTTATTTCTTTATGGGTGAGCGACTGGAACTGGACTGGTTCAGTAGCCAGATACTGGCGGCCAAGATAGATACCGAATGGCAGGCACTGGCCAGGGATACTTATCTTGAGGATCTCGAGTGGCAACAGCGCACACTCGCGGCCGGTGCATTACGCTATATGGGTGAGGATTCTAACCTGCTGAGTTGTATGCAGCGCTGGGAGTCGGAGGAAGCACCGCTACTGGAGCGCTGGCAAGCAATGCTTGCGGAACTGCACGGCACCTCCGCACCCGACTTTGCCATGTTTGCAGTGGCCAACAGGGAACTGCTGGATCTGGCGCAGAGTAGTAGCAGAATCGAGAACTAAGTAAACCGACTGCCGGACGTTAATCCGGCCCGGTGGGGTAAACGTTACTCTTGTTGCGGTGTGTTCTGGAGAGAATCAGACCGCGCGTATTTTGTGAACTCCGGATACTCCAGTAAGGCCATCCCATTGGTCACTGCGGCCCTCTCGCCACCCTGCAATCCAATTGTGGCGGTGTTCCTCATCCTCATGGGGGCAGAAATCACTGCTGCGCCCTGTTACACCGGCCTGGTAGCCCTTGTCGAATGCCCTTGAATTCATATCGCGCTTCTGTCTTCTCATAGAGTCTGTCTCCGTGGCGGGTTTTGGTGTCCTGAAAATCGCGAGGATATCCTCTTGCACACCCTCATAAAAACAGAGCGTGGATCGCAAGTCGACTAATGTTTCGTTCTGAGTAGATTGTTTTATATAACCATAATCATGGAAAGCCCGGATGAATCGCAAAATCCTCCGCTATCTATTGATATACCTGGTAAAAATAACGGCAGATCATCACTAAAAAGTGCTGTTTTGGCGCCGCGGGGGCATTGTGCTATCCGGTTTTGCACAAAAACGACACTGAGGATGATTAATGCGTCTGGTGTATGATCAGGTTTACGGTCTAAACTGGCGTCCGGGGTCTGTGGTTTACTATTGTTGGGGGAGAACGATAATGTTTGCCAAGTTGAAGGAAAAAGTATGAGTGATTTGCCCAATTGTCCACAATGTGGTTCACAGTACACCTACGATGACGGCAGTTTCTACGTGTGCCCGGAATGCGCACATGAATGGTCGAAGGATGCAGCCGCTGACGCTCTCGAGGACGATGCCGTAGTCAAGGATGCTAACGGCAATGCGCTGCAAGATGGTGATACGGTCACTGTGATCAAGGACCTGAAGGTCAAAGGCTCATCATCCGTGGTCAAGGTCGGCACCAAGGTTAAAAATATTCGCCTGGTTGATGGTGACCATGATATCGACTGTAAAATCGACGGTATCGGCGCCATGAAATTGAAATCGCAGTTTGTAAAAAAGGCTTAGGGAACTCCTGATTATAGTCATCCCCGCGAAGGCGGGGGTCCATAACATGCTGAACTTTATAGATTCCCGCCTTTGCGGGAATGACAAAAACCGGCTTAATCAGAGGCTTCTCAGGTCACTCAAAGGGAAAATTATGGAAACGTCTGAAGCCATTGCTATCATAGCGGCGGGAGTATTTTTTCTTAGCGGATTGCTGACTGGCGTCTGGAAATACTTACAAATCAAATCCAGCGACAGTGCTACGGCGCACCCCTACGTGGATATCGCACACCGGGCATCATTGCTGTACAGCTTCGCGGCCTTGCTGTTGGCGAGGTTCTGTGAAATCAGCCAACTGCCGCCCAGTGTGGAAATATGGGCTGTGAGCTTGCCTCTGCTGTACTTTGCCAGCGCTATTCTTATGTACGTGATGCACGGTGCGCTGCGCGACACTGATAACCAGCTAAAACCACCATTTCACCTGGGGCAGACACCGCTGCCGGGGGCGTTTATCACCGGGTATATGTGGACCTTGATCACTGCGGAAATCGGCGGATTTCTGGTGCTTTTCTATGGTGTGTTAACCGCGATTTTATAGCTGTTATCCGCCTAAGCTTGCCAGATCACCTTTTGTCCTGAAGCGTACCACTCGTCCAGGTGGGGAGCATAGGCCTCCTCGACCACGTTGCGCTTGATTTTGAGGGTGGGTGTCAGGAAGTCATTGGTGATGTCCCATGTGTCTATAGCCACAGCTAAAAACTGCATTTGCTCATAGCCTTCCACCTGGGTGTTGACCTCTTTTAGCAAGGCCTCCAACTGCGCTGTTATCTCGTCGCGAACGCTCTGGTCGTCAATTTTGGCATGCAATTCCTCCGCCAGTTGCAAGACGGCATAACAGGCGGGGCGACCGGAACCCGATACGCATGAAAGCTCGATGTTGCTGTTGCAATTTAACAGGTTTTCAATCGGGACCGGCGCCACGTATTTGCCCTTGCTGGTTTTGAACAACTCCTTGGTCCGCCCGGTGATTCTTAGCAGTCCTTCAGGGGAATATTCGCCCCTGTCGCCGGTCTTGAAGAAGCCATCTTCCGTATAGCATTCAGCGGTCATTTCCGGGGCTTTGTAATATCCCACCATATCTCCCGGTGACTTTAGCTGGATCTCGCCACCGTCACTGACCCTGGTCTGTACATCGCTCCAGGCCACACCGACATAGCCCGGTTTGCGCTTTTGGGGAGTGGACATGTGGGAGTAGGCGAAATCCTCGCTCATGCCGTAGCCCTCGATAATGTGCAGGCCAAGCCTGTCGTACCATTCGATCAGGTCTGCTGGAAGAGGGGCCGATCCGCTGCCTGCTATACGCACATCGCCCAGGCCCAGGCCCTCCACGATTTTTTTGCGCACAATATGGCCAATCAGCGGGATTTTCAGCAGGCGATCCAGTTTTTTCTCTGGAAATTTCTGGAAGACACCGAGCTGGAATTTGAGCCACAGGCGCGGTACTGAAATAAACAGGGTGGGGCGGGCCCGGTGCAGGTCTTGCAGGAAGGTGTTCAGGCTATCCGCAAAGTAGATGTGCGTCCCCGTGTAAAATGAGGCACATTCCACCGTCGCACGCTCCATCACATGGGCCAGTGGCAGATAGGACAGTATCCGGTCGTCAGTAGTGATTTCCAACTCCCGGCCAAAGCCCTGAGCCGGAATCGAGGCGGAGGCGAAGGAGTGCATGACACCTTTGGGCCGCCCCGTGCTGCCGGAGGTGTAGCACATCAGCGCCAGTTGCTCCCCCGGGGGTGACGGGCTGTCGGTAATCGGTTCGTTACGGGCGATTATGTCGTCCCACTTGTCGAAGTCCGTCTTCGGCGCCAATGGCAGCGCTATCTTGGGCAGACTGTCGGGAATGCCGAGTTTCAGGTCATCCCAGTCGTCCAGCTTGCCAATAAACACCAGGCGGGAATCCGAGTGGTCCAGGATATACTTGACGGTATCCGCATTCAGGGTGGGGTAGAGGGCGATCGTCGCATGCCCGGCCATCCAAATGGCCAGGTCGCACATGACAAAATGCGCGCAGTTTTTGGAGATCAGCGCGATGTGGCTGTGCTCCGGAAGATCCAGCGAGCGCAGGTGGGCGGCCATCCTGCGCGCCTCATTCATGGTCTCGGCCCAGGTGTAATCCACGACTTTCCCGTCGCCCAGGGGCTGGGTCATGTAAACCCGGTTTGGACTGTTTTTTTCCCACTCATACGCTGCGTCGAGCAGCAGTTTGTCTTTTGGGTCGGCCATAGTTATCCACCGTCAACACTGTATTACTTACTCAATATAGCAGAGTTACCGGTATCACAATGATGTCGGTCAAATTAATTGCAAGATCGAGAGGTTTCCCTGTTATCAGGTGGCAGGGGCGTTAGTATCGAGCAGCTCGATCCAGTGCGCCACGGGAATACCCGCCGCGCCCTGCATATGAAGCTGGCAGCCGACATTGGCTGTGGCAATCAGGGCAGGTGCGTCGCCGGTCAGGGCCTGCAGTTTATTGTCGCGCAGGCGCTCGCTGGTCGGCGCCTGCAGGATCGAATAGGTTCCTGCGGAGCCGCAACATAAATGCTTGTCAGTTGTCTGTGCCAGTTCGAACCCGGCCCGTCCCAGCAGCTCTGGCACCAGATCGGGTAGTCCCAGGGCATGTTGCAGTGTGCAGGGGGTGTGCACGGCGACCTTGCCTATGGTGGTGTTAACAGCTAGTCCACTCAAATCTTCCCGTAGCAGTACTTCGCCTATGTCCCGGGTCAGGTGTGATATGCGCTTTGCCTTGTGCGCATAGGCCTGGTCGTGAGCCAATAGCTCGCCATACTCCACCAGCATGCTGCCGCAGCCGGAGGCAGTGTTAACAATCGCCTCGGCGCCGCTTTCAATATAAGGCCACCAGGCGTCTATATTGCGCCGCATGTTGTCCAGTCCGTCCTTATGTGCCGCCAGATGGTAGTTTACAGCGCCGCAACATCCCGCCCGGGGGGCGGCAATAAGTGTAATGCCCAACCTGTCGAGTACGCGTCGCGCTGCGTCATTGGTATTGGGCGTGGCAGCGCTTTGCGCACAGCCTTCCAGTATCAGCATCTGGCGCGGGTGTTGCGCCGTGGGCAGTGGTTTGCGGGACTGGCGCGGTGGCACCTTGTCGCGCAATGTTTTTGGGAGTATTGGCCGCACCGCCTGTCCCATTGCCAGCGCGGCAGCGAACAATCGAGGCCGGGATAATACGAAGCGCAATAACCAGCGCAAGCCCCGGCTATAGACGGGCCTGGGAACCCGCTGCTCCATCAGGCCGCGACCGATATCCACCAGGCGTACCTACTGCATGCCGGACGGGCATGTAGTCTCGCAACTGCGGCAGGTAAGGCAGCGGTCCAGGTGTTTGTGGGTTTGTCCACTGGCGGCACCGGTTTCCAATAGTTGCTTGATCAGGTAAATACGCCCCCGTGGGCTGTCTCTTTCGTCCCTGGAGTCCAGGTACGTGGGGCAGGTCTCCAGGCAAAAGCCGCAGTGAACACAGGCGCCGGCCAGGCCCCTGGCGGTTTTGCCTTCAGTTGTATCGGCAAAAATAGGATGCAACTCCACGTGCATACGTGTGCTCCTACAACCAGCTATACAGGCGACCGGGATTGAGAATGCCATCCGGGTCGAAGGAATGTTTGAGCCGCTGCTGCAGGCGTTGCTCCACGGCGCTCAAGGTTGATCGCACTTCACTGCTGCGATCACCGCCGCGGAACAGGGTGACATGACCTTCGCCTGCAGCAGCAGTTTCCCGCAGTACAGCGCTGTCGTGATCGCCGCGCACCCAACGCTGCGCGCCGCACCAGTCGATCAGGGTGTTTCCCAGTGCGGTATTTGCCGGCGCAGTGGCCTTTATGGAAAAGCGCCACAGCGGGGCATCCCCGGCAAAAAAAGGCAAACTCATGTCGCGCAGGTCACACCAGCTTGTGTCAGAAGCGCCCAGGACCTCCCCTCCCCATTGCCTGGCGGTGTGTTCCACAGCATCCATCGCTCCCGCGAGGCGCAGGTGTAACCTGCCGTCCACCCAGAATGCGCCTTGAAGGGGTTTGGGTTGGGCGGCCCGTTGATTCATGGTGTCGACGGCTTCCTGCGCCGTCATTTCATAGCTCAAACTGAGGCAGTGCTCGTATCTGGGCAGGACCTTGAGGCTGATTTCGCTCAGTACGCCCAGTGTGCCCAGTGCTCCAGCCTGTAGCCGGGAAACGTCGTAGCCGGCTACATTCTTTATTACCTTGCCACCGAAGTTGAGCAACTCGCCCTTGCCATTGATCAACTGTACGCCCAGCACCATGTCGCGCACAGAACCGCTCCAGGGCCTTGCCGGGCCGGACAGGTTACAGGCCAGGGTGCCGCCGAGTGTGGCTTTGCCATCGAACAGGGGAGGGTCGAAGGACAGCATTTGCCCATGCTCATGCAGGGCATCCGTCAGCCGGGTTAACAGTGTGCCGGCACGGGCAGTGATCACCAACTCGCCCGGGTGATATTCAACGATGCCAGTGTGCCCCGATACATCCAGTACCCGGGCGTTGCAATCGCGCCCTACCAGGTGGCGTTTACTGCCACCGGCGTTGATATATAAAGGCTGTTGCGCGCTGCGTGCCTCGATTACCGCCCCGATGATGTGCTGGCTGAGGTCCCCGGGGCTGGCATCAATGGTGCTGCCTTCAGTCATGCTGGTGCCTGGCGGGTAGAGCCCGGTATTCCTGGCAGCGCTTGAGAATGGGTACGCCCTTCCCCGGATTGAGGGTGAGGGCGGGGTCGAATGCGTGTTTTACCTCCTCGAATTGCAACAATTCCGCTGTGCTGAACTGGCTGGGCATCTGGCGCAGCTTTTCCAGTCCCACCCCGTGTTCACCGGTGATGCAGCCACCTACCTGGACCGATAGCTGCAGTATCTCGCTACCGAATTCCTCTGCCTTGCGCACTTCGAGTGGGTCACTGGCATCATACAGTATGAGTGGGTGCAGGTTGCCGTCGCCGGCATGAAATACATTGGCAACACGCAGCTTGTATTGCTGCGATAAACGGGAGATTTCATTGAGTACAAAGGATACCTGGCCGCGGGGAATGGTACCGTCCATGCAAAGGTAATCGGGGGCCAGGCGGCCCACAGCGGGGAAGGCTGATTTGCGGCCTTTCCATAACAACGCGCGTTCTGTTTCGTTTTGGGAAACCATGATAGAGCTTGCCCCCAGTTCCCTGAACAGGCTTTCTATTTTCGCAGTATGTTCCGCCACTTCCTCGCCGGTGCCGTCTACCTCACACAGCAGCATGGCCTCGGCGTCCCTGGGGTAGCCCGCCCGGGCAAAGTCATCGGCTGCCTGTATCGCCAGCCGGTCCATCATTTCCAGGCCCGCGGGGATAATGCCGGCGGCGATAACAGCGCCTACTGCATCGCCTGCCGCGTTTACCGTATCGAAGCCGGCCATCACTACCCGTGCAACCTCGGGGCAGGGCAGCAGGCGCACGGTGACTTCCGTCACAACCCCGAGCAAACCTTCAGAGCCTGTGAACAATGCCATCAGGTCGTAGCCCGGACTGTCCAGTCCCTGGCTGCCGACGGTGAGTCGTTCGCCCTCCACGGTGAGCAACTCCAGGGATAGTACGTTGTGCACGGTGAGCCCGTATTTAAGACAGTGAACGCCGCCGGAGTTTTCCGCTACGTTGCCGCCGATGCTACAGGCGATCTGGGAGGAGGGATCGGGGGCGTAGTACAGCCCATGGGCGGCTGCCGCATCAGATATAGATAAATTACTCACCCCGCTCTGCACCCGGGCGGTGCGGGCCAGAGGGTCTATGTCCAGTATGCGGTCCAACTTGCTGAGGCCCAGCAATACACCCTCCGGGTGTGGCATGGCCCCGGCGCAGAGACCGGTTCCCGAACCCCGGGCAACGACTGGCACATTCAGCTGGTGGCAGATGCGCAACACATCCCGCACCTGCTCGACGGTTGCAGGTAGTACCACCACCAGTGGCAAATCCCGGTACAGCATCAGCGCATCGCATTCGAATGGCCGCTGGGACTCCTGTTCCACTATGAGACTGTCGGACGGCAGTACCTGCCGCAAGCGGTGCAGGAGTTCGACGCGTACCTGCTCGGTAATCGGGTATAAGCCCTGCCCCTGGTCCTGGATGGAAATCTGCTCTGTCACTCAACCGGCTCCACTAGGCTAACCCTGCCTCGATTCACCAGCTGATTTCGATCTCGATACTGGACTCGTCGCTCTCCACCTCAAGTTCGACTT
Organism: Gammaproteobacteria bacterium; assembly: GCA_003646415.1. Classification (GTDB taxonomy): domain Bacteria; phylum Pseudomonadota; class Gammaproteobacteria; order Pseudomonadales; family Halieaceae; genus JBALVO01. The sequence goes on along the minus strand of QNFS01000001.1, from coordinate 24,644 downwards.
CGACTGTGACCTGGTTCGGTACGTGAATGTGGAAACTCTTCCCGTTACGTGTGAATTCCACCTCGTTGTGGCGTGCTAGCGAGTCGGCGAGCCGGTGCAACAACTTCGCGGTCTCTTCACGCCCCATCTTACGCTTCTCAGAAATTTCCATCAGATCCATGTCAGTTCCTTCGGTACCGGGTGGGGAGATTCTGACCCAAGTTAGCACAAAAATAAACTGAGGAGTTAAGGAGAGTTTATTTTTTGAACCTGGCTACTCGCCAGACACCGGGTCAAACAACGACTCTACTTAGCCGCGTAACTTGACCATGTAATTTAACCGCGTGCTGATTTGTGTGCCGTCCGTCGTTTTTTTGCGGGCGTCTGCCTGGCGCGGGCCGGGGTGGTCGCGGAGCCGCCTTGCCACGTTTTTCTCGCTTCCAGTGCCAATTTTCGAATCGTAGCGATATCCTTGTCCGAGAAAACACCGTTGACACCTGAAATAGCGGCCAGCCGCATACCGTGCTTCAGTCCGAGCTTGTATATTTCATGGACTTTCTCCCACTCGATATTCCGGCCCACGGTGAAGTTCTCGAATCGCCCTTCCAAAGTCAGTACGATGGTCTCTGCCAGGCAAGCATACACTACATTGTGATCCTCGAACCCGATTTGCTTCATGCGGACATCGCCTGGCAGATAAACTTCACCTGACTCGATGACCAGCACGTCGGGACGTTTTTCGACCTCCTCAGCAGGCAGATCAAGGGGGCGGGCGACATCCGTTATCACACAGCCCGGTTTTACTTTCATGATATCCAGGATTTTCTTGCCCGCCCCGGATGTCGCCGTGACAATCATATCCATGTCGCCGATGTTCTTGTCACTGTCCGCGTATGACGACAGGACCAGCTTTGTGGCCGGTGACTCTTTGAGTATGGACTTTTCCAGGACCAGCAGTTTTGCCGATTCCGGTGATACCAGATGTACCTCCTCCGCTGTTCTGGCCAAAAGGCGGGCACAGGCGCCGCCGATCGCCCCGGTTGCGCCAACAACCATGGCTTTGCCTTTGATTTTTTCGCCTTTCGACAGCTTGACCAGCCCCAGCCTGGCAACGGCATCATGTGCGGCCCATAACGCACCGGAAGCGCTGTAGCTGTTCCCGGTGGTGATAGGCAGCGGAGCCCGCTTCGCCACGGTAACACCCGCATCACCAACAACTTTGGTGAATGCTCCCAGACCCATGATTTGGGCTCCCAGCTTTTTCGCCATGTCCGCGGCGGCCAATAACTGGCGATAGGTGAATTCCGGGCTGTGTGACATGATCTGCTTTGGGGTGCCGCCGACAGAAATCAACCAACCCTCCGCTTCAACCCCAGTGGGCGAGATGATACCCTCGACTTTCGAGTAGACAAATGGCGGCGAGTAGGCTGCGGCCTTTTCGACAATGTTCATTACCGCCGGCGGTGAAACCTTTGACGCAAGCTCCAGGGGTTTCAAATTAAGCAGGTATTTCTGCGCGAGTGGATGGATAACAAATGCGAAGCGATTGATTTGCTTTTTTCCCTTTGTTGGGTAAAGGATTCTTGGTTTGAGATCCAGGTCGGTAAATATTTCCAGGTAGTCGTCGTGTGAAATATTCTCAGCTTTTTTCTCCAGTGCGGCCATGAACATTGCTTCCACAACATTCAGCCCGACCGTTTGCTTAAACAGTTGAATGCTGCAGTCGATAACCAGGCGTACTCCTTTTTCCTTCAATATCTTCAGTCGCTGTGCTGAGATAGACGATGTCAGGACCGTTTTTCCCGCCAACTCTTCCCTGTCGTAGCGCTGCAACTGGTCATAGGAGGCGACGATAACATCTGCATGCTTGATGGCATTTTTCAGTATGAGCCTGTTGAGGAACTTGACGGGCGCAAGTGACGGTACCAACGCCGCGATGGTTTTGTAGCGGATGATCGGGTGGCTGCCTGCGGCGTATAACTCAAGAGTGCGCAATGAGTGCAACAGGTTGGGGGCTCCGAACTGCAACACGGGATCTGCAAAGGACAGGTTCTGGGTGTATTCCGCCATGATCGACGCCATCCGGTAGTTGGTCGCGCCAGACAGGAACAGCACCTTGGCGTTATTGAAGATGCTCCCGAGTTCCGCCTGGGCTGAGCGCAGAGACCACTCCTGTACGATTTCCCGCAATCTGGCGCCAGTGCTTACCGGTGTATCACCCGCCAGTTTTTCCAGTTTTTGGGTGCTTTGTTGGGGGAAGCAGTTTGTGCCCACCCAATATTGGCCTTGCACCATGCCGAGCCCAATAGCATCAGCCTTGCTGCGCCACTCCCGAAGATGCTTTTCCGCTGTCCGAATATTCCTGTCCGTCCCGATGCGCACGATCTGAAAATTCTGACCAAGGAATTTTGTCCTGAAGCTGTAATCGAGGTTGCTGGAACCCAGGCTGATACTGACGACTTTTTTCATGCTATATTCTCCGGTCGCTGCGGCTCGCTGCTGATAGTTGTGTTGTACTCGCGACTGACAATACCAGAAGTGCGGCTATGTAGTTAGTGTGCGTCCCGAAACACCGTGCCGCTAACTTTGACATCATTCCCGCGCAGGCGGGAATCCAGAAAAATCAAGGGCTGACCTATTCTGTAGGAGCGGAGGGACGGCGGTTGTGCCAGGGCCACGTCGACAGTGCTTCAGCCTCAGCCGTACAATCGTCATTGAGTGGCAATCCTTTTTCCCGCACACGACCAATTTCTTCGCCGACCACAGTCATCGCAGTGAGGAAGTCCTTGTTGGTATGTAGCTTAGCCACCGCTGCAGCCGCTACCATTCTTCCGGCCACCACATCGCTATACCAGTGCACATTGCAGACAATGCGGCTCTCACCGAAGGCCCTGCCCCTGGCGAGTAGGGCATCGGCGCGCTCCGGCGCCAGTTCGGACAGGATCAGAGCCCAGCCCCAGCCGATGGAGGTGTGGCCGGAGGGATAAGAGCCGTCGTGCCTTAGCTCTTTCTCTTCATCGGGTGTGCAGGTGGGTTCCTCGTTGATCATGAAGGGACGCTTGCGCTGGTAGAAATTTTTGGCGGAATAGGTCGCGAGCCCAACGTCCGCCAGAGTGCGCCTTAACAACATGTACAGCTCCGGTGTTTCCTGTTCACTGACAGGTATACCCAGCGTGCAGGAAAAAGCATTCGCCGCCGCCGGGAAACCCAAATGTGCATCGTGCTGCGCTAGTGTCCAGCGGGGTGAGCTGCGCAGGGTCAGGGCTTTCGCACTCACCACATCATCCAGTTCCTGTCGTGGGGAATCTTCAGCCGGTGCTGGTAGTACGAATGCCTTGCTGTCTACCGGAATGTCCATCGGCAAATACCCCTGCAGAATCCCGGGCCGGATTTCCGGTACCTCCGCTTTTTTGCTCTCCATGCCACTGCATGCACTGAGGGAGAAGATGAATAGAAGGGGTAGCGATACGATGGGGTATTTGAGCATGATATTTTACTCTCTGTGGATTGACCCACTCACTCTAGGGTATATCGGTCCCTGGGAGACTGGGCCTATGTGGACGCCGATCAGGGAGATTATGACGATATCCGATGGCGTCGGTATCGCTTATGGCGTATACCAGATGGGTGAGGTATAGGCACGCTCCTGGGTCATCATGGGAACATCATCCGGCATGTCCACACCGAAACGCCCGGCATAGGGTGAGAATTCGGGTGCGGCGAGAACGCTGGAGACCTGCTCCTTGGTCGGCATAGCGACCTGTGCCCAGGCCGGAGAAATGGACAATATGACCGTGAGCACCATAGGTACAACGGCAAAGGTCTTAAGTTTCATTTCCACCTCTCTTTGCTTGTGTCTGTGAGCTATTGACAGGCTACATCAAACCCTATGGATTGTCAGTAGAATCGACTCACAGCGAAATAGATCAACACTCCATAAGCTATCCTTGGCATGACGAAGCAGCTTCGCCAGTAAAGTGAGCAGGTGGAAAAGGTTTTTTTTTAAAGAAAATTATTTTCTATTACCCCATTTAGTTACCTAAATTTGACCTACGTAAGCATTTATGTACACTTGGGGAAAAGGGGTGTGGTATCGAAGCGTCCAGGGTGGTGGTTTAACTACAAGTGCTAGAGGAATAATCATGAAAAGTGTTAATAGTAGGTTGTCGGCGGGTAAACTGAGGATTTCCATGACTTTGGGTGTAGCGATGGCGGCTACTGTGTTGTTTTTCGGAGCCTCCGCCATGGCGGACGAAGGGGTCGAGGCTGCAGGCAAGAATCGCTACATGGACTATTGTGCGTCGTGTCACGGAGTCGACGCGAAAGGGGCCGGGCCTTTTGCGGTGATGCTGACGAAGAAGCCCTCCGATTTGACCTTGCTGAGCAAGAATAACGGCGGCACATTTCCTTATGATCATGTTTTCGAGGCTATCGATGGCCGTGATATGATCGGTGGCGCGCACGGCAGCAAGGACATGCCAATCTGGGGCGGCGAATGGAAAGACTCCGGTCTCGCTTCGGAAACCGCTCTGCGTGGGCGCATCCTGGAGATGCTTATCTATCTGAAATCGATACAGCAGTAATTGAGGGTCGTGCTCCGGATGATAGAAAAGGTTGCACGATGCCGTGGAACAAGTGACTGAGAAGTAACTGAGGGTGTCTTTTATGAAACTTGCACTTTACCTACCCAACTTCCGGAACAAGATTAGCGTTGAGGAAATCGTTGATTTAACCAAAACCGCGGAAGAACTCGACTTCGATTCCGTTTGGTCGCTCGACCGTGTTGTCGTCCCGGAGGCATCGGACCGGGAGGAACTGGAAATGTCGTTTGGTGGCATGCCGGAGTTCCCAAAGGGGCTACCGGTCAAGTCAACAGGCGAATGGCTCCAGGGTCTGCCGCTGGTCCCTTATCTCGCCGCGATCACAAAAAAAGTGAGGCTCGGGACGAGTATTATCGTCACGCCGTACCGGGCGCCAGGGGTTCTGGCCGCTGAGATCAGCACCCTGGATCAGCTCTCCGGCGGTCGCATCAATGTCGGCGTCGGTACGGGTTGGATGAAGGAGGAGTTCGAAGCTGCTGGCGCCGCGCACATCTTCGGCAAAAAGAACAAACACGTGCGCGAGACTATCGAGATCATGCAGGGAGTTTGGACCAATGACCTGTTTGAATACGATGGTGAGTTTTCCTCGTTCCAGAAATGCGGCTTTGGCGCCAAACCCGTGCAGAAACCGCATCCGCCGATCTTTTTTGGGGGCTTGTTAAAGCCCGAGACAACGGCACAGCGTATCGTCAAATACGGTCTGGCGGGTTGGATTGGCGCGATGGAGACTCCCGATGCCATTGCGGCCTGGCGAGCCACCATCGCGGCAGAACTGGATAAGATTGGCAATATTCAATTGCTGGATGATTTGACGATATCATGCATGATTAACTTCGATATTACGGCCGAAAAAACGGACCAGACAGATCGGGGCAGACTCACACCTACACTCATCGGGACTGAGGCTCAGATCACTGACAACCTCAAACGGTACCGGGACGCCGGTTTGACATTGCCAATGCTGTGGCCGCCATTCAGTGGCACGCCGACGTCGAAAACTATCGACGACATGCGGCGATTAAAAAACGACATCATGCCGAAAGTCCTCGACTAGTAGTCGCTCAGACAGGTCAGCATCGCACACGCCGCCGGACCGCAAACGGGCCCGGTAATCAAGGACTTCGGGTCTGTGTTCGCTGCGCCGGATGGATCCTATAACCTCGAAAACAACGCCCACTACAAGGTGACCATGACGCTCGTTCTAGTCGCTGTAATTATTGTCGTTGTCCTATCTCTGCTACTCGCCCTGGCATTGTCGCTGGGGCCTGCCAGACTTGATGGGAGCATGAACACCGTAATTCCCCACGCCGACTACGAGTTCTCCGCCGAGGCCAGGGCGCTGCACAAAAGCCTGGTGATTGGCGACCTGCATGCCGACAGTACCCTGTGGCAACGCGACTTGCTGGAGAGCGGCGACCGCGGCCATGTGGATATACCGCGCATGCGCGAGGGCAATGTGGCTGTGCAGATGTTTACCTCTGTCACCAAATCCCCCAGCGGCCTTAAGTACAAAAACACTATCAGCGACGCACGTGACAACATAACTTCGCTGGCAGTGTTGCAGGCATGGCCTCTGGCCACCTGGAACAGCTTGACTGAGCGGGCGCTTTATCAGGCCGGGCGCCTGCATGCCATGGTTGAGCAAGCTCCGAAGCAGTTTCAATTAATTCTCAGTGCTAAAGACCTGAAAACACTGCTATCCCGGCGGGCAAACGGAGAGACTGTGGTAGGCGGTGTTCTTGGCGTCGAGGGCTCCCATGCCCTGGACGGGGAACTCGACAACATCGATAAGCTTTATGAGGCCGGCTTTCGCATGATGAGCCTGCAGCACTTTTTCGACAACAAACTGGGCGGCTCCCTGCATGGCGAGAGTGGCGCCGGCTTGACTGAATTCGGTCGCCGGGCGGTGGATAAAATGCTGGCCAGGGGTATTATGATCGATGTCTCACACTCCTCCCCCAGGGTGGTTGAAGATGTATTGGCCCGCAGTAGTGCGCCCCTGATTGTCAGCCACACAGGGTTCTATGGCCATTGCCCAAGCCCTCGAAATATCAGCGATCAACTAATGCAAAAAATTGCAAAAAACGGTGGGATCATAGGTGTTGGCTACTGGGGTGGCGCCGTATGCGAAGCAACGCCCCGGAGCATTGTCGGGGCCATACGTTACGGTATCGATCTGGTAGGTGAGAACCACGTGGCCCTGGGCTCTGATTTTGATGGTTCAATATCAGCGCCCTTTGACATCTCTGAGCTCATTGTCTTGACGGACGAGATGCTTAAAGCCAACTTCACCGAAACGGAGGTCCGCAAGGTGATGGGTGAAAATATGATGCGCTTTTTGCGTGATAATCTACCCGTTGACTAAGGTACCCTGGAATTGCTTTCAGGCGGCGCGGGTGAGCCAGGGTCTGATCTATCATCTTGTTTCAACTCAAGTGACTACAGCGTGGCGGAAAACGGCGGGATAGCCCACAAATTGAGGCATATCAGCCAGTTCTGCCATCTGACGCAGGCCAGCATCATCAGCTACGCCGTCTGGCTGTACTACAGAGTCAATCAATGAGGTGACCAGGGTCAGGGAGTGAGGTGGTAGCTTGAACTGGGGTGTCCCAATTCTCGGGATTGGAGACTTTAACTTGTCAGTACTCATAGAGGGGATCCGCGATCTTTAGAGGAAAGCCAATTTGGAACATTCCCACAGGGCATTACGCAGGGAATATTTGACAGGAGTTTGTTGGAGATTTAAAGTGGGCCACCTCTCTGTCGACCTGGGCATTACGTAGAGAATATTTGACAGGAGTTTGTTGGAGATTTAAAGTGGGCCACCTCTCAGTCGAGCTGGGCATTAAGGGGGGGGGGGAATATTTGACAGGAGTTTGTTGGAGATTTAAAGTGAGATTGTTTCTTTATCGACCTATGGTAAAAGGCTGCGTATTGGCTATTTTCACTAGTTTCGTACTTATGGTGGGTTCAGTGGTCGTGGCGAGCGAAAGTGAACTTGCTCCAAAATTCAGTTCGCCTAACCTTGATCAAAGTGATTTGAGCGATTTGACCCCTATTGCCTTAAGTGTTCGTGGTGCTTCGGCAGGTGTTACGGTGGATTATTATGAGCAAACTGTGATTGATGCGATTAATGCCAGTGAGATATTTTCCAGTGGTGATAATCAGGATTATTCACTGGAGATCCGCATTATCAAGGTTGTCACCCCTTCATTCAGTACGAACATGACAGTATCGATGAAAACAATATGGAAATTTTCGCACACAGCGCAAAGGGCACCTTTACTAGAGGAAAGCATATTGTCAACCTATACGGGTGGGGTATTTGAGGGCGGTATAAGTGGGGCAAATCGTGTTCGCGTCGCTTTGGAAGGTGCCGCAAGAGAGAATATTCGTATTGGTATAGAGTTGCTTGCCGCTCTACATCTGGAAAGATAATACAAATTATTCAGATTTCCATAGTTCCATTTCCAACATATATGTATTTATGAGAGAATTCTAGTGCCTCAAAAAAAACGAAAATCCTACTACACCGCTGCAAAAGCCCTACACTGGTTGGTTGCCTTAATAGGTATATTGTTACTCATGTCTGGATGGCGAGCGGGAGATATTACACCCGACAATAAACCAGTATTTATGATGATTCATTCCGGACTGGGTTCGTTAGTATTTGTGCTGATGCTAATTCGGTGGTGGTGGCGCAAAAAACATAAGCTTTATGTGAGACGACAGTGGTATAAGAAACCCTCCATACTTATACAGTTGCTTTTCTATCCCTTGCTATTATTGCAGCCCATTATTGGAGTATTGCAGGCCGCATTCACTAAATACGATGTGCGTGCGTTTGATCTGATAAATTATTCTGCACTAGCAGTAGAAAATGAGCAGATGTTCAACATATTCCACAAACTACATGGGATCATCGCCATAGTGCTCATACTCCTCCTCTGTATTCATACCATCGATAGAGCAAAACAGTTCTTTGTTGAGGATGAGGTGTCAATACCAAAGTAATTCTCCCCATTAGTGCCAAAGTAAAATTCCCCACCCCTGGTTAATATTTAGTCAACAGCCACTCGATGTTGCCGCTGGGCACCGTGGTCTGCACCGAGACTCTTCCCCCAGCGCTTGATGCGCTTGCGCGGGCTATTGTCTTCAATGACCACGATGAATACTTTACGCAGCCGATCTTCCGGACAATGAATTTCGCGTACACCGTGCCAGGAGTTACCGCGCCGACGAAAAAGGAAACTGTAGTTCTCCAGCGTCTGCGCCGGGACGGCGGTATCAAAGTCCTCCCAGGCCGGCGCTGACTGTGCCTTGAAACGGGCGCCATCATTGAGCACCACGGTCTCGCCACCCCAGGACTGCTGCCAGTCGTCATTGGTATTCATGTAGAAGATGTGCGAACCCAACTTGCCACGTGAGTCGCAATGTGGCGAGACGGAACAGCCATTTGGGGCGTAATGCCAGTGGTAATGGAGACGGAAATTACGCGTACTCAGCATGCCGCGAAGCCAGGCCGTGTAACGCGGGTCTTCGAGTTCGTCGATGAAGGCCTGCCAAAGCGGTGGAATGTCGAGACCGCGTTCGTACTCAAGGCGGTAACGGTCATGTGACTGCTGACCGTACTTGCGCTGCTTGCCGAAAAATTTCTCGCAATCCTCGAGCGGTGGCAGCGCCCCCACCAGGCCACGATAAGCCGCCTCGGTAAGCACCCCGTGGGGATTCAGCCAGGGAAATGGTCGGGCGCCCTCAAAGGCTTCCGGCTCAAGTTTGTCGAGTATTGCGTAATCAATCAGATCCATGGCACGAATAATCCTCCTCCTCCTGCGCTGCGCACTGGCATTATCACACCCATGCAAACTGAAACCACGATCGGGCAATCTTACGCGATTCCAGCACGGCCTCCATCGGCCGTCTGACCTACCATTTTTGTACCCAACTGACTCTCCACTATGCGGGCTTTGTCGCGAGCTTTTACAAGACAGGTATAAACTTCCTGGTCCTCCTGGAATGCCTGCTATTAGTAGCTACTCCTGTACCTGGTGAAGATGACAATGGACAGTACTAATGACAAGTTAAAGTCTCTGATCCCGAGAATTGGGACAGCCCAGTTCAGGCTACCGCCCTGGTCCACTCTCCAAACACATTTCAACTGATAGTGATTTCCCGCTCAGCTGGCAGGTCTTCGATATCTCGATGGCTCAGATTGAATCTGTAGTACAGCCAGACAGCTTAGCTGATGATGTCCGGGTGGAAATCTATGATGGTGGAAATCTATGATGGTGGGAATCTATGATGGTGGGAATCTATGATGGTGGGAATTTATGATGGTGGGAATCTATGATGGTGGGAATCTATGATGTTTGCAGGGTATTCATTTGCCGATTCTACCAATTTTAGTGAATCAACTTGGTGGAACTCCTCTATGGCATCCAGGTCTATCGAATGCCATAGAGGGCGTAGACTATCCTATATTAACCACCTAAGGCTGGATCATTTTGCTCTGACCAATCCTGCTCATAAACGGTCCATTCTCCTTCCTCGACATCCTCTTCCTTGAGACGGAGTTTGCTACCTCGAGAGAGGATGAACCAAACTAGCGGTAACAAGCCACCTCCTATGAAGACTAAACCACCCAACGCTCTGGCGGAAGTCAGGTACACAAAGACGTTGCCTGTTGCAATTGCCTGTGATCGTGCATACCAGGTGCCGTCTGTGAAAGCGACCCAAGTTTGATAAAGTCCTACCCAGAACATATCAAGGAACATCATCATCGCCAGGCCAATATTCAATGACCAGAAAGCAGTTTTAACAAGTTTCGCGTTCCAGGCCTCTTTATGAAATAAGTGCTGGCAACAAAAAAGCATGCCGCCCAACGCAATATTTCCCTTCACCCCAAACATCGCTGCATGCGCGTGGTTTCCGGTAAGGTAGGTTGCATGCTCATAATAGTTGACGATCGGCAGATTGATCACAGAACCCAACACACCGGCACCAAAAATATTCCAGAAGTTCACACCAAGAATGAAGAGCCAAACACCCTCCATAACATGGTTCTGTTTTCCAGCCATGCGATTTTTATTTGCCCAATGACCCTCTTCACGCATTTGCCACGCGTCTAAGGTCAACAACAGTAGAGGAAGTACCTGAAGGGTTGAAAAGACACTTCCCAGCGCAATTATTCCCGTTGGTTTTGCGATCCAGTAAAAGTTGTGGGAGATACCGATAGTTGCAGTGATAAGGAAAAGCATAACGGCTAAAAAGATCACCCGCTCGGCCATAACCCTGGTTATCATGCCCATTTGAACCAGCATGTAGCCGATGATCACAGTAGTGAAGACTTCAAAAGTTACCTCAACCCACATGTGAACTACCATCCACCGCCAATAGTCTGCAATGGCGAAGTTCATCTCTGGCTGTATAAAAAGCCCAAAGAACAGGAAGAAGACCATAATGCCGCTACCGTAAAGCAGCCACGACGGAACAGACCACATGTTCTTTGCGGTGAGCCATGGCTTGACAGCTCGATAGATAATGAATATCCAGAGTGCAAAAGAACTCAGCAGAGTCAACTGGAAGAATCTCCCCATCTCCATGAACTCCCAGCCCTGGCTGCCTAACCAATATGCAGCGTCACCTGTTAATACGCCTGATTGCCCCAGGTAAATACCCACAATTGAGCCAACGCCTGTGATAAGACATAGGACAAATAGCACATCAATTAGAAGTTTTTGTCCAGTGGGTACTTTCGAAATTCTGGGTAAGAAAAAGATGGTATAGCCCACCCAGCACATAAAGAACCAGAAGATCTGCAAGAGGGTGTGGTAACTTCGCGCTATTGGAAATGGGATAATCTCGTTAAGCGACATGCCTCCCGGGCGAACGAAGTCTGTTGCAATGATAGTACCGGCGATAATTTGAACCGCAAATACCACAATGGCCAACACAAAAAATTTGTAAGTGGCTTTTTGCGTGGGTCGAACATATTCATTTTCAAGATCATAAGTGGTTAGTGTTGTGCCCTCTTCGGCCTCAAACATATCCTGGTCCTGATCTTTCATTTCACCATAGACGTAAAGTACAGCCGAAATGCCCAATATCAATGCGAAAACTGAAAATACACTCCACATAAATGTTGCAGAAGTCGGTGCATTTCCTGCAGCCTTATCGCCCGGCCAATTGTGAGTATAACTGTAATTTTCACCGGGTCGATTAGCCGCAGAGACCCAACCACCCCAAAAGAAAAATGCCGTTAGGTTCTTAATATCCGTTGGATCAGATATGTATCCCGCTGGGTCAAAGGCTTCCGAATAACTTGGGTCCATAAACATTGAAGTGTAATGTTCATTTAATTCCTTCAGCGCAAATATTTGCGCATCGTTAATTTCGATAAGCCCGCGATCCTCGTCATAAGCGTTATTATGCAGCTCCCGGACGACCCGAACAGAAATCGCATCTTTATCGTATTGGGTAGCTGGTCTCCCTGAGTTAGCTTCGACTTCCAACTCATAAAAACGCCTCATGGACATCGCTGTGCGGTGCAATGCATCCGCGGTGAAATCCGGTCCTCGTTCACCGCCATCGCCCCAAAAAGATCCCCAACTCATCAATCCCCGAAGGTGAAATACTGTTTCACCTTTGTGGATCTGATCACGGGAAATGATGACATCACCAGTGGATGATTCATAATTCTCGAGTGGCGGTGCTCCAGTATAGGTTGCACCGCCTAGATAAATTAACCCGGCGACACTTATCGCAGCGACTAATAGAAAGACGCCAAACCAATTTTTTCTACTCGTTAGGACTGTGCCTAAATTCTGACTACTCATTCTCTACTCCCGCGACGTCAAATTTCTACGCCTGATTAGGTTATTCGGATCCAGCGGGCACACTATAACCGGAATTACAGAGAGTCCGACTCCGTCATTTGACCGATGGATAAAAATAAAATGGGGAGTTGTATGAAAAAGAGTGGGGTTATATTATAAGAACACTTTTTTTTATTCAAATGCCGAGCATTTTCACCCGAATATTGATCTATATTCTTGGCAATATGCGTTTTTTCCGCATTATCTGCTTTGTAAAATACTCTCGGCGTACAATGACGAAGACCAGAAATGATGCGCAAATTCCGAACTTGGTTTACAGCTCTCAGAAAAGGCAAGCAATCTGACGGACCTTTTGAGGAGCACCACAAGAATGGCCAGATTAAATGCAGGGGAAACTACGAGAATGGTCAATTAGTGGGTGCTTACGAATCCTACTACGCCAATGCGCAGTTGGAATCCAGGGGAAACTACGAGAATGGCCAGTTAGTGGGTGCTTACGAATCCTACTACGCCAATGAGCAGTTGGAATCCAGGGGTAGCTTCGAGAATGGTTTCAAAACGGGGGATTGGACCACATTCTTTGAAAACGGTCATACACAATTTCAGGGGCATTATTCGGACGGTCAATTGCATGGTAACCAGACCTGGTTTCACAAAAATAGCCAGCCTCGCGAGAGACAAACTTACACCAGCGGAGCGAAAAACGGACGATGGGAGCTTTACCATACAGATGGCCAGCTCAAGTCCAGGGGGAATTGTCAGGATAACATGCGAACAGGGCTATTTGAGGTCTTCTTTACCAATGGTCAATTGCGCTCGAAAGGAACCCATAAGCACGACAAACGAGATGGTCAGTATGAATCGTATTATGAGAATGCTCAAATCGAATCAACAGGGATATTCAACAATGGTAAAAGAGAAGGGTTGTGGGAGGTCTATTTTGATAACGGACAGTTACAACATAAAAACAATTACAAAGATGATATTGTCATCGGCCCATTCGAACAGTTTTATAAAAATGGTCAGTTGGAGTCTGTTGGCTGCCTTGTCAATGGGAAAAAACACGGTTTATATAAAGAGTATAGCGAGAATGGGCAGCTGATTACCCTTGAGAATTACAAACACGGCTTACGCGACGGTTCTTATGAATCTTATTACCCATGCGGTCAATTAAAGTCAAAAGGCGCATTCGACAACGACACTCTCCACGGCCCTTTTGAAATATACCAGGAGAATGGTGAATTAGTGGAAAAAGGCACCTACAAGAATGGAACCCCGCAGTAACCCGTTACAGTTTCTCACAACTCTATTAGCTTCAACTTATCGTCCACGCCATCCCACTCCTCCGTGTCCGGAGGCGGTAGAACTCTCTCAGTAATTTTTGGCCAGATCTGCGACATCTTCGCATTTATCTCTATAAATTGTTGTTGATTTTTTGGTATTGTCCGACTTGGCGTAATCGCACCCAATGGACAGGCCGGTTTACAGCGCCCGCAATCACCACACGCATCGGGATTGATCACCAGAAAATTGGGACCTTCATGGAATGCTCCCGCCCGGCAGGCTTCAACACACATTGTGTTTTTGCAGTTGATACAACTTTCTGTAACGATAAAAGCCATTGCTTGACTCAACCCGATAGCTGTGGATAACGCGACTCTGACACCAGGCTTCAACGCCCGGTACCCCGGTTCATATTTACTTAGATGAACTTGTTGTGCGACAGGGTAATTGACATATTGTATTGTAACAATAGACAGGGGGGGATGATTAATAGGCGAAGCCTCTTCCACGTGGGTTATTATCTTCCCTCTATATGGTACTGTAATTGTGGTGAACAGGCTTCAAGCAAAGGCAAAAGACGGGTATGAACAAAAAAATCGATACAGAGGATAAAACAGAGGCAAACAGAGCACCCTTTAGACAATCCACTCTCGATGCCATACTTCTGGAGTCTCTCGAAGAAGATGGCATGCTCCTATGTGTTAAGGACATCGACAGGACGGTATTGAAACAAAACGGAGACTGCAAAAAACTATGTGGTGACCGTGAAGGGCAGGTCTGTTGCGATGGCTGCATGGAAATTTACGATAATGATGACACCCAGCAATGGAATCATTGGGGTAACAGAACCTACGGAAACTGCTACATTCACGATAGTTACTTCAACGTTACCTTGCTCTGTAGTGATCGATACCTGATCACAATTATGCAGCCTCTGGAAGAAAAACAAGCTATTGCCTTGAAGTACTACCGGGAGGTGGGTATAAGTAAACGTGAGATGGAAGTTATCACGCAAGTGATTGAAGGTTTCACTAATGCGGAGATCTGTGAAAAATTGACAATTTCCAATTCAACGCTGCGTACTCATCTCAATAGTATCTACAATCAGGTCTACGAGGCTGGCGGTTCGCTGGAGCACATACCCAGGGAACGTAGCGGAATCAGCACGTAAACCCGGCTGCGCAAGTCTGTTGCAACCGTCGACTTCGATACCACTTTGGAGTACTCTCGGTAGTGTTTCATAGTGGGTTTTGTTGGAAAATGCGTAAGTATGACCGCTTGCCCCCGTTTGCGGCTCAAATGGTCGCTGTCGTTTGCCTGGCAGGCTTGGCTTTCGGCGCGGGCTTATAACCCACTGCGGGACTTTGAGCCGGTTTCGCCCGCCGTCGAGTTGGAGGTGCCACTGGCATCCGCATCCCGCTCTGCCACCTATCCGGCTGAACAGGTTGGCCGGGGGAAATACCTGGTGAAGTTGCTCGGCTGTGGCATTTGTCATACTGATGGCGCCCTCATTGGCGATCCCAATTATTCGCTCAATCTGGCCGGTTCCCGCATCGGCATTGCCTATACCAATCCCATGATAGATAAATATCCCGGTGTGACCTATCCATCTAATATTACTCCCGACGTTGAAACAGGCATCGGCAGCTGGAGTGAGAGTGAAATTGTCCGCTTACTTCGTAGCGGTGAAGCCAGCCACGACCTGCTCAACCCAGGAAGACATCTGGTATCGTCTGGGCATTATCGGAATCTCAGGGAAGGTGCATTTTCAGAGTGGAGTAAAGCGGCTTGTGAATCACATAGGCAACCCCGTGGTTCAAACCACTTACGCCGAATCATCAGTTTTTCCCTGATTGTGTAGGGGCTGGTGCTGGGTGTAGAGGGTTCCCAGGAAATTTTATGAGTTTGCGAAGAATCTCCTCCTGTTCCGGGTAGCGCCATTCCCATTGCTCAAATTCATCCACGTGCAGGTAGAAGGCCTGGCGGACTTCCAGCCGCGGTGGAGGGTCGATCTTACCTGAGTCGGCATTGCGCTGACATTCGTAGAGGTAGAAACCAGTTGTAAATGTCGCCAGCATCCGGCCTGGCTTGAGGGTGAGGCCGGTTTCTTCCCAGGTTTCCCTGACAGCAGTGCATTGCGCAGTCTCGTCGCTATTGCTGTTACCTCCCGGTGGGCTGATGCCACCCCTCAGGCCCTGTACCACTAACAGTCGCTGGTCGATGACTGAAAAACAGCCGGCGCTGGGTGCGACAGCGGGTTCACCGCTAAAGCTACAGGACGGTGCGTCTGGATAGCTGCATGCACACAGGAGGGCGCTTGTAAATACAGTCGGAGCTAATTGTTTTTTCATGGGCGCTTACACAAGGCTAACACGCTGCCGAATGCCTTGCTGCCCATCAAGTGGCACAATAGTAACAGATTACTTTGATGCGGTGGGGCAGCGGGACCGAAACTGAACGTATGCCGGACCTGGTGTGGGTCGGTGGGTGATCTCGTTGCCGGCAACTCAAAGATTTCCAAGTGATTTTCTAAAGCAAACTTCCGAACCTGGGCCGAGCTGAACTGACTGGCAATGACTTATCATCGAGAAACAGATTTCAAAAAGTGGAGCCAGCAGCCCCGCACTCGATGAGCAGTTGACCCTCAAGACCGGCCGCACGATGCTGCTGGGCGTGCTGGTAATCCTCATCTCTCAGCATATTTAACATGACTTCTGTTGATGGGTATTCGATGAGTGCGACTGAATCCCACAAGCCATCGCCTTCCCCTATCAGGAGACCTCTCACCCCACCCGAATAGAGTACTCGTACCCCTCTTGGCTCCATTATCTCGTGAAAAGCATTGGCATATAGTTGATAGGCCTCGAGACCAGTCAACTCGGAAGATCGACCGTCTTCATAGATAGCCTTTTCCTTGAACTTGAGTAGATTCAGCATGGCAATCGGCTCTCCTGTCTGTCGATCCCGAAAAGCCCGGACCTGCTCACCAGTAGGTTGTAATACATTGATCATGTAGTAATTTCTCCAAATAGATTGGGGTGAGTTTTCCTACGCGACACTGTCACTTGCCAGTGCAACTGCAACTGGACATCAGTGAGGTATTGTTCCTCACCAGTGACCCATCATGTCAGGGTAGCGGGATGCTGACAACCTCACTCTCAGCAACGCCTTGAATGCCTGATGCAGACGCGCCTGGGTTAGCAAGCATGCCCAATAGTGATCTCTTTCTGACGGTGTAGTCAGTCACTTCAGGGGGCTTAGATATGCAGGTAAAGAAGATAGATGGCAACGATAACGAGTAGCCCACCCATGATGCGATTACACCACTGCAAGTTGCTTCTGTCGTACAACAGCCCACTGACCCTGGCGCCAGCAAAAGCCCACACGGCGATAGAGAAGAAGCAGATTACCAGATAGAGGCTGGCGAAGATAAAAAGTCCATTACCCAGCGTGGCCTCGAAGGCGGAAACTCCCGAAAGACTCGCTATCCATGCCTTGGGATTGAGCCACTGCAGAGCTGCCCCCTGGAAGAAGTGTGGTTGGCGCTCGGATGCTCCTGGCAATTCCGGGTGTGCGGTGGCAATTTTGTAGCCCATGTAGCATATAAAAGCGGTACCGGTGTAAGCCAGCACCTGCATCAGCACGGGGCTCAGTGCGATGATCTCGCCCAAACCAAGTCCGACGACCACTAGTAGTAGAGTAAAACCTAACGCCGCCCCCGCCACGAAGGGCAGAGATCGCATAAAGCCGTAATTCAATCCCGAGGAAAAGGTCACCAGGTTCACCGGGCCGGGAGAAACCGACATGGAAAGTGCGAACAGACTCATGGCTATAATCAGGGACATGACGACTCTGGATTAAAATACATTTCTACAAGATAGGCTCATAAACCGCAAATGCCAATCGTCTTCACCGCAAGGAGTACTGACAATTTAACACACTCTCCTGGATAACTCGGCGGTGAATGCAGGTAATGACCAGGTGGCGTTTGCCTACGAAAACATTCAGGATGTTCGGTAACGACACTTTTAGAGTTAAATTAGCGTTTGGTAGTTTTGTGACTGTGCACCCCACGAGAGGCAGGGTAGCAGGTAAAAATATACATCAATCCCCTGCCTTCTCTATCTATAAACGACTAGACAGTTCCTGCTGCGACAATGTGTCGCATTCTCCTAAAAGCAAATTCATACTACGCTATACACACTTCATTTTCCTCAACGTGAATACTTGGTCGCAGATGTTTGTAGTCAATCAGCGCATGGGTATGACTGGGGCCTACATGGTGACTTGGGGTTTAGTCTTTCCTGTTTTATATTGCTGATATCCTAACAAAAACCCAGTTTGGTTTTAAATACTATTTCCCCCCATAGATTCTATTGAGATAGTAAAGTTACTCTAATCGACAAGCTGTGACAATTTGCCACATTATTTTTGTTCAGATTCGGGAGTAGCATGCACCCCAAAGTTTAAGATCAGATAGTCTTTTTTATTTTGGGGTAAAAAATGAAATATTCAACAGGATATTCTCTGGTTCCTCTGATGGTTCTTTTTGGAGGAGCTGGCACTGTTCAAGCTGTTCAGGAAAATATAGAACCTTTATTACTCGAAATAGTAACAGTTACTGCTACCCGCATTGAGCGTGATATCAAGGATGTACCTGAATCGATCAGCGTTATTAGCAGGGAACGTATTGATAGCTCGCGGATGTTCAATATTGCCGACGCCATCAGCGGTACACCAGGGGTTAACATCACTTCAAAAAATGGTGGTTACGATACCCGCCTGATTATTCGTGGCGGAGGGCTTAAGGCAAATTATGGTATACGTGAAGTTTTTTTGATGCGTGATGGCATTCCGATTACTGATCCGGATAGCTTTAGTAAGCTGGATTATATTGATACCCAGGATATCTCTCGCATTGAAATTACCAAGGGGCCTGGAAATATTTATGCGACAGGCTCGACGGCAGGGGTGGTGCATATTATTTCCCGCTCTGTATTTGAAGAAAGCGCTAACTATTTTGTAACAGGTGCTGGTGATGATGGTCTTGAGAATTATAGTCTGCGCCTGGCTGACCAATCAGAAAACCGGGGTTATGCATTAACGGCTTCTTACCGCAAAGACGACAACGGCTGGCGGGTCAACAATAAATTTGAATCGAGCCAGGTGAATTTTAAGTACGGCCACCAGTGGGAGGATGATAGCCAGTTGTTATTTGAAGTGGGCTACACTGATGCCAATCTTGGGCTTCCCGGTGACATGACCGAGGAGCAGTTTGAGGAGTACCTAGATAGCGGGAAACAATACGACAGCAACAGTCAGTTCAAGCATCGTGGCCGGTTTTCAGAAACCGTCAATGCCAATCTGAAATACAGCACTGCGCTGGGTGAAAACTGGGAATTTAACCCCCGGATTTATTATACGCACTGGGAGCAATACCACCCCGTGGTGCCCATGATTACAACTGCCTCCGGTGTAGATGTAGCCGGTACCGATCTAGAAGTTTCCAGGTCTCAGAACTTTGGTAGCCTAGTGACAGGTGTGACCTACCGCATAGAGGAAAATGACAATAATAAGAAATATGAGTACGGTGATGTAAACACAATTTCCGGTGGACGTATTGTTAGCACTAACAGTGATAAAAAGGGGCAGTTAGCGGAGCAGTCGGACAGCGAGAATATTGCCGCAGGTGTCTTTGCGCAACAATCCATTGATATCCTTGAAGACTGGATCTTTGATATCAGCATGCGTTATGACCGCATCAGCATAGATCAGGATATACAACGGTTCCGTGAATTTAATTGGGGCCGTGGTGTTTATCAGGATGTTGCCGAGGAAGATAAATTTCAAAACCTGGATGAGACTTTTTCGCTTTTGTCGAAACGCCTTGGTGTCAGCTACAGTATCAGTAATGAATGGAGTGTGTTTACCAATTTTGCCAGTGGAGAGCAGGTACCCTTTGCTAGTGAGTTGGTGGATAACCCATCACTCAGTGAGTCGAGCGTCGATAGTTATGAAATAGGGCTGAAGGGACGTAGTGCCAAATGGGAGTACGACCTTTCTATCTATTCTATGGAGGTTAAGGATGAGATCGTCCCCATTCTTGATGAAAATGGTCTGACTGAGTTCCAGAATGCGGGTAAAACTGACAAAGTGGGTTTCGAGCTGGCAAGCAGTATAAACCTGTTTGAATCGACAACACTTGGCAGCCTATGGGGTGGACTAAATTACGCTTACAGTGATTACAAATTTGACGAGTTTCTGGAGATTGTCACTAGCTACGGCAGATATGGCCCCACCAGTACGGAGGTTGATCAGTCAGGCAACCAGCTGCCCTTTATTCCCGAACACTACTACAGTGTCAGTTTAAACTACCGCCATCCTAGCGGCCTCTCCGCGCGTCTGCAATCTGACACCTGGGGGGAATACCACATAGATAATGCCAACAGTGAAAAGGATGATGGCTATGAGTGGTTGACCTCATTGAATATCAGTTATGCATTTAGGACACATCACCAGTTGTCATTGAATATGGCCAATATCAGTGACAAGCGCTATGCCAGTGTAGTGAAAAAGGATGTGGGTCGAGATAAGGCCTATACTCCCGGCGCCCCGCGTAGTTTTTTAGCAAGTTACCGCTACAGCTTTTAAAAAGTTAAAAAGATGAAAAGATGAAAAGTCACAGAGTATTAGAGGGGAGTACCGATGATAGAGAATACACAGGGTTTAGGTCGATCTGAGCCCTTGCTGGCCAGACGTTTGACCAGTGAGTCGGATATTATTGCCCGCTCCGGACAGGTGGTGGAACGAAGGAGTAATGACCTTTTTGCTCTGCCAATAATAGGAGGGGTACTTAAGTCTCCTCGGGCTTTATGGAGTCTACGGGTGTTGATTCTTGCGCTCTTTGTCTATGCAGTTGGTTATGGCTTTGTACTGCCTTCAGCCGAGCAGAACCATGTGACTACCGGTTTCTTCTGGGGATTGTTCTGGCCGCTGTTTATGCTGGTCTCGGTGGCGACGCTGGGGCCCGTTATCTGCACTCTCTGTCCTCATGGCTTTATCGGTAGCTACCTGACCCGTTGGGGACTTAAACGTCCCATGCCTAAATACCTGCGCACCCCCTACATAGGACTGTCAGTGATCCTGATTGCCTACTGGGGGGTGTACTACACTTTTACTCCCTTTGGTTCGCCTTTGATAACAGCAATCTTTTTTACGATACTTACTGTAGTGGCTGTTATCAGTTACCTTTTGTTTGATGGTATGGCTTACTGTAAATACCTATGCCCCCTTGGGCCGGTTAAGTCTGCTTTTGGTAAGCTAGGTTTTACCTGGTTATCGGTCTATGAGAGTGCCTGTGCAGGTTGTAAAACCTTTGATTGTGCCAAGGTCTGTGATTATAAATTATCACCTTTTAATTTTGATAAGTTTGGGTCAATGGAAGAGTGCACTCTGTGTATGAAGTGCGCTGATGCCTGCCCTTCGATTCGCTGGCGTTTGACACTACCTTCTGCCTCCCTGCTTGGCCCTATCAAGCGCATGAAAAATATTGATGTGTGGGTATACATCATGCTACTGGCCGTCATCAGTATTGCTATGCGCTTTCATCATGCCCTAGGGGGTACCGCCATAGCCGATGAATTCCCGTGGTCGCGTGCAGGGCAATGGTTGGAACAACAATTTCCAGTACTACCAGTGATGGGGGTTGATAGTGTCGGTGTCAGTGCGTTGCTTATGGCCGTGGCACTGACAGTGGTTGTTTCAATAGGTGGGCTGTATATCGGTAGTCGTATCCTCGGTCAGCGTTATGACCGTACTTTTATTAATCTCGGTTATGCCTTTGCCCCTCTTATGGTAATTGGTGGTCTCAGCCATATTGGTGAGTTTTTTTTCCTGCATTACTACAGCGATATCGGTAATTCAGTAATCCAGGCTTTTCATCTGCCCTATGGTGAGGTGGAGCCCCTGGCTCGGCGCGGAGAGCCGTGGTTACATCGCTTTGTAGCATTCCAATACTTGGCTGTAATCTGGTCCTTCTATTTGTTTTATCGTCGTATGCAGTTGATAGATACATATGCCATACGCAAGTGGTTGGCATTTCCCTTTGTTAGTGCAATCGCCAGCGTGTACCTTGGCTTACTACTTTATACTGGGTATGTATTTTCAACCTATGGTGCAGCAGTTATGCGCCATCATTGATGATATGAGCCTGGTGACGACCGTCGAAAAAACTGGTGATGGCCCCTACGGAATCGACCAACAAAGCCCGGACAAAGCCTATGCTCTTACAGTGATCCAGGTCATTAGTGGAGCCGCAGATTGATAGAGCAGATTTCCATCCGAGTGAAAGGCCAGGGCTTATACCCGATTACCGAGCAGGTAAGACCCCTCGTGTCCAAATACGGCCAGAGAGAAGGTCTGTGTACCCTGTTCATCCGCCACACCTCTGCCAGCCTGCTGATTCAGGAAAACTACGATGACAGTGCCAGGGTGGATCTGGAGAACTGGCTGAATCGGCTGGTACCGGAAAACGATTCCCTCTACACCCACACACTGGAAGGTGCTGACGACATGCCCGCCCACATCAAGTCGGCCCTGACAGCCACTCAAATCAGTGTCCCTTTCCAGCACGGGGAGCTGATGTTGGGTGCCTGGCAGGGCATTTATCTGTGGGAGCACCGACATCAGAGCGGTTCACGTAGTGTGGTAGTGCATTTGTGAACACAGCAGTGGCGGGAAGAACTGGCTCGGCAGATGACTAGTGAGTGTAACTGTGGACTTCACGCAAAATCCGTAATAATCTCGTCTTGAACCAAACGAGGAGAATCTGAAATGACCAAAATAAAACTGTTAATTCTCACTCTTGGTCTGAGTGTGTTCATTGCCCAGGCCGCTACTGTAGAAGAAGCCATGAACAAGCCCGACCGGTTGCAGGGTGACATAGAGCGCGATGCGCGCAGCCACCCCGAGGCGGTCATCCCGCTGCTGCGACTTGAGGAGGGTGACCGGGTTGCGGATATCTGGGCGGGCGGCGGCTATTACAGCGAGCTGTTGGCAGATGTAGTCGGTGATCAGGGCGAGGTTCTCATGATCAACAACGCCGCCTACAAACAATTCTCTGTCCAGGGTCTGGCTGAACGGTTTGAGGGGCGCGACCCGATCGGGGTGCTTGTCCGTGAGCGCGAAGCCGAGGATCTCGATCTTGGTGAAAACCAGTTGGATGCCGCAGTTATCATCATGTCCTACCATGATATTTACCATGTCGATGAGAAAAACGGGTGGCGGGCGATTGATTCCGCGAGTTTCCTGAGCCAGATCTACACGGCACTGAAACCCGGAGGCCGCTTCCTGATAGTCGATCACATGGCTGAGCCCGGCAGCGGTAAGCGCGACGCCCAGGATCTGCATCGCATCGACATAGCGTTCGCGAAAAAAGATATCAGTAGCTACGGTTTTAAATTCGCCGACAGTTCCGACGCCCTGCGCAATCCCGACGATGACCACGCCGTCATTGTGTTCGATCCGAAGGTGCGCGGCAAGACAGACCGTTTCATCCTGGTTTTCACTAAACCCTGAATGGCAGACTCCCGGACCTGGGAGGATACTCCCGATGATTGAGGATGATGCTCTGGATAATATGAACTGAACACAAAACCAAGGACATCGCTGCCATCATCAACGACTCTTGAGTCCATAAGGCGATCAAGGCCATCAACAGCGGCTTCCAGGTTAGCCATCACCGCAGTAAGATCGTGCGTGATTTCCCCGAACCCGCTGTCGTATATCGCTCCTGCGGTAAAGTACGGTTCCAAACGTTACCAATCATTATCTTCAAAGGTGACCTCGAAAGCGTCTGCATACTCCAGAAAACGATCCTGCATGTTCATAGATATATCCTTGGTGATTTTTTATGAATACACCGCAGGTGCGAGCGGTGTCTTTCAGCTCGAACGTCCGCTATGAACTGTGTGGGCGGTCTGATTGGAAAGGCCGGGGCGTATGAAGCCCGGAGGGGGTCGATAACGTGGCACCAAAATGCAGAAGGCTCAGCAAACGGCGCCGGGGTTTGGAACGAGTAACCAGCTACCCTCAAGCACTGTAAGCAACCTGATAAGCCTCCCACGATCCGTTGCGGGGCTTATCATTTGCATGTGTCCGTGCCTTGCTAACCGCTGTGGCGGATTCGCGATTCACCCCACTCTCCGCTGCCGCACCGGTTGGTTGCGGATGGTCTGGTCCACCGGCGCGACCAGTATTCGTTCATTTCAGAGTCAGCGACCGAACTCCCTAAGAAATTCTGCTCACTACAAGCCATTGATTTGTCATATACTTCATCCCGTTTCAATAATCCTAGTGTACTGCGGTGGATAAAGCCTACGTACAAAAAATGTAAATCTATAAACAAGGAAAAAACTATGTCTGATGCCTATATTGTTGGTGCTGTGCGCTCCGCCGGTGGTAAAAAAAATGGACGCCTGTCTAGGACTCACCCGATCGATTTGGGTGCCGCAGTCGTTGATGCCCTGGTGGAAAGAACCGGCGTTGCAGTTGACGAGATCGATGACCTGATTTTTGGCTGTGTCTCACAGGTGGGTGCTCAAGCCGGCAACCTAGGTCGCAATGTTTGTCTGTCATCTGTTTTGGGAGAGGCAGTGCCAGGCACTACCGTCGACCGCCAATGTGGTTCCAGTCAACAGGCCATGCATTTTGCCGCTCAGGCAGTGATGTCCGGCACCCAGGATATCGTAATTGCCGGCGGTGTTGAGAGTATGAGCCAGGTGCCCATAGGGGCGAGTGTTATCGATGGCATGAAGGCCGAACACGGCCTGCCTTATGGCAAGGCGATCAGTGAGCGTTACCCCGGAGTGCAGTTTAACCAGTTTTCCGGTGCGGAGATGCTGGCGAAAAAATACGAGTTGACTACTGAAGAGCTCAATGAGTTTGC